>NC_011126.1:311902-623805 GCF_000020785.1 Hydrogenobaculum sp. Y04AAS1 | reverse complement strand
CAAGTATGCCACGCAATAGTAAGAAATGCCCCTGGCACACTATCAAGAACCACATTCTACAAATGGCTCAAAAGATATCAAAAGGATGGATTGAAAGGACTCTTAGACAGACCTAAAACTCCTTTGAGAAAAAGAACTCCAACTGTGAGAAAGAAATATGAACTTGATATAATACGTATAAGAAACAACAATCCCACTTGGAGCAAAGAGAAAATAGCAATAGAGCGCTATCAGCGCATTTCAGAGTTAAAGAACAGGCAAAGGCTCCCTAAAGCTCCGAGAAATGCTTTTAGCACACTATATCTAGAAAAAGAAAAGGGTATAAAAGTATCACCATCAACGATTTACAGAGTACTAAAAGGCTTTGGGTTAATAGAAAGAACAAGGAGTATAAAACAACAAAGAAAAAAGAAATACAACGTCAATAAGAAGAGGATAAAGACAGGCCTTAAAGCCAGAGCTCCTGGTGAGGTGATCCAGATAGATCTCAAACATCTAATGCTAAGAGGTATAACTTATTACCAGTATACAGCTATAGACAAACACAGTAGGCTTGTCTTTGCAAAGGTATACAAGAATAAAACATCAAGGAACACAAAGCTTTTTATCCAAGAGGCTATGAAATACTTTGGATTTAGCATATCTAAAGTTCAAACAGAGAGCGATAGTATCGCATTTTACTTCGTGGGTTTACGAAAGAACAGGCATATACGATGTAAAAAATGCTATGCACACTACAATGGGAGTGAATTTATGGGAGAGTTTGACAAGTACTTGAAAGAAATAGGGATAGAGCATTACTACAGTTATCCAAGAACCCCTAAGACCAATGGTAATGTTGAACGGGTAATAAGAACAATAGAAGAAGAATTATGGTTTATAGAAGGTATAGATTACACAATAGATCATCTTAATAGCCTCTTGGAGAAGTACATAGAAAAATATAACTTTGTAAGACCTCATTGTTCGTTAGGTTATAGAACACCTGCTGAAGTAGCTTACAAGTATGCCACAGTTAATGGCAATGGTATAAAGAATTCCGAGGCAGTCCTATGATGATGTGTTATAATTTTTTTGTGGGTATGTGTTCACGATGTAGTGAACTTGTACAATAATAAAAAACGAAAGTTGATATAATTTTCATACTGGGGTTTGCTTAAAAGACACTTATCACCACAAGTATACCACGCCCCACAAGTATGCTACAGTTTATAAGTCCGTCACAATTTATATATGTTCACAATCTAACAAATTTATACACAAACTTTATGATATAATTTTTTTTCATGATTGTTTATAAAAGGTATGCTATGCTTTTAAACAACAGGAGGGTTTATTGATGAAGAAATTAAAAATGAACAATAATACTTTCATGATTATAGCTATATTCCTTTTGATATTTACAACTATTCCTTCATTGGTAGTACCACTCGCACCAGCTGGTGATTTACTGGATACATCGTGGATGTGGGTTGTGGAGTATGCTCTTGTGCATCATTTGCAATGGGGCAAACAAATAATATGGCCCGAAGGTCCGCTCGGTTTTTTGAGAATTCCTTTTTTTTATAGTGATCATCTATTGTGGTTTATAGCATCTATATCACAAATACTTGCTAAGTTTAGTTTCTCATTGTTGTTGATCTACTTCTTATACTTTTATATTATTAAAAACAAAAAGGACAATATCAACAATAGAATATTTTTTTATTATGTATTGATAGTTGCAATTGTAGCTATAATAACAATTTCTATTACAACTGCTTTTTATATTATGGGTGCTTTTATAATTATAAACACTTTTGATTACGATTTCACAAATAATAAAATAATTACAATAAGATATATTTTATCAGGTATACTATGGGCTTTGAGTTCTTTGATTAAGTTTAACGTTATCCCACTTGCAGTAATGTTTCTCTTGTTGTATCCGTTTTTAATAGGATATAGCTTTAAAAGCAAAAAATTATTTGTTAAAAGCTTTATAGGTTTAATTTCTTTTGTTGTAGCTTTTCTGCTTATCCTTAAACTTACTGGACAAGATCTAATAAATATACCATCTATGCTTGTAGGAGTGTATGAAATTATAAAAGGATACGCTCAAGCAATGTACTTGAACGGTAACCATGTTCAAACATTTGTAGCGATAATTACAATCTTATATTTTCTATATTTAATTTTAATCTCTTACAAGAAAAAACAAAAAGTCCTATTCTCCCAGCTTATTTTACTTTTTTTAATATTGTTTCTTTCTTTTAAAGAAGGGTTCATTAGACATGATCCTGGTTTAATAGGTGGCCATGCTTTATATTTTTTCACAGTTTCTTTGACTGTGATAGCTTTTACTATATTGATTTACTCAAAACTAGAATTTTCAAGCAATTTTCTCAATCTGATTTTTATTTTAATATTCTGTTTCAATATTATTGGTGGTGCAATCAATATTTTGCCGCCTTATAATTTTATACAGTTCTTAGAACTTATTTCTTCCAAACATGCAAGAACGCAATATCAGCAATTTACCGATAATGCAATACGTAGTCAGTCTCAGCTTCCACCATCAATTGTTCAAGCTGTGGCTAATAATCCAGTTACGATTATTGCATGGAACCTTATGATGGCACAGGGTTATCACTTTAAATTCATTCCCGAGGTCATTCCACAGACATATTCTGCATATACCCCATATCTTGATGAGCAGAACGCTAAACAGATTTTAAATAACAATAATTTACAAAATATAATTTATTCATTTCAGGACATAGATGGTAGATATCCACTATTCTCTGAACCATATACTTTTGATGCAATTTTATCATGCTATAAACTAAAAATCCCAGGGAACCCGTATAGTCTGTTTACAAGAAAAAACTCGTGCAATAATTTAAATTTGTTTCCGATATCAACTATAAGAGCTGAGTTTAATCAATGGGTTAAAGTACCTCAAAACGCTGAGTTTATGGATATTGAATTTAAAAATACTCTTTTATCACATATTATAGATACTCTATACAAACCCCTTTGCCATATATATATATATTCAAGCTTCGAACAATGCGGTAGCTGGACCTCTTCGCGTAGTCCCTATGGTTTATAGAGATCATTTGTTTATAAAATATCTTATTACAAATCAAAATGATTTAAATAATCTAATGAACGGAGAAACAAATAATTTACTAAAAATAAAAGCTTTAAAGATTGTAGTAAAAGGCATAAACTTAGAATATGATAAACATTATCATGTAAAATTTTATGTCTCTTCTGATTGAAAATTGCATGCTTTTATAATTTTACTTACTAACACAGATATATTCTTCACGATGTAGTGAACTTATACAATTTGACTATCAATCTTGGTTTATAATATATCTTCATGAAAGCTATAAAACTACATTCAAGAACAAACATAGATTATAAAGAAGAGTTTATCGAAATACCAGATTATCCGGTATTGGTGCCTGATTTTCTTGCAAAGGTTTTATTTGAGATTGTAGAAGAAAAAGAGCTTTTGTCTATAAGAAAAAGCTATCTTAAGCATCTTAATCTGTCTTACTTGGATAAAAAGCCCAAAAAGGTTTTGGTGCTTGCTGATTTGGATGCTTTTAGCAGTGTATGTTTAATGCCAATACTAAAAGCTATAGAAAAAGAATCTCAGGTGGATGTTTATCCGTTTTCAAACAAAGATATATATGTGGGTTTTGGTATAAATACTTTAAAAGATATACCTTCTTTAGATGATATACTCTCTTACGATGTTTTTTATGTGCTTTTTGAAGAAGACTTGACCTCTTATGAGTTTGATACTTCAAATAGGATATCTTATTTTGAACGGTTTTTTGATGTGGAGGCTATCACTTTAGAGCCATTTTTAGAGCATAAACCAAGTGTTTTTAGCACTTTTATAAACTCTCAAGGTTTTTACAAAGCCAATATAAAAAATACTTCGAATATAGAAAAATCTATCACCATACCTCAAAATATATTTACCAAATCCAGTTTAAATAAAATCTTTGATGCTCTTAAAAGCTCAAAAGTTATCATTACCACGCATCCAGCAGTGGCTTATATATGCCATGTAAACAAAACCCCTTGTGTTTTTATGGTGGGTGGGTTTGATAAAAAAGTTTTTGGTGAAATCTCTTATGTGAAGTGTATGGAGATACCCTTTGTAGGGGCTTTGTGTTCAAGTCCTTGCATGAGGATATCAGAAGGGGTTTGTGTTGAAGCAAAAGTTAGAGGTTCTAATCTAAACCCTTGCATGGATATAGAATCTATACCAGATCAAATTATACAAGATGCCATAGAAAAATCAAACAAAGAACTTGTAAAAGAAGACACTTGTAAATACTGCCTTGAAAAAGCACCTATGTACCTTTTGGATGTATTAAATGCTGATGAATATAGAGAGTGTAGTGCTTGTAAAAGCATCATCTTTTCTAAAAAAGAACCTTTTTTTGTAGAAAAAGGTTTATCGGATTGGGGTATATTGGGGTTTTTTAGCTTTTACAAAGATCCTATTGCTCTTAGTATGCTTGATAAAATGCACAATATTGATATTGCTTATATACTAAAAGCCTCAAAACTAAAGGGGAGTGTCCTTGTTTACAGGGCTTTTAACGGAGAGATATCCCATCTTTTAAACTATCTTGGTTATGAGACTGTAAATGTTGAAGAAGATGAAGAACTGAAGAAAATAGGTTTTGTGCTCTTTGGAACAAAATATTACGATGGGGCTATAGAAGATGTACTTAGTGATATAGATATTGTGCTTATACCAGATATAAGAACTATCGATACAGGATTGCTAAAAATCTTCAAAGACAAACACATACTAATAGGAGCTCCAAACAAAGAAAGCATCCTAAATACGCTTGGAAGATACAAATCATCTTTTAAATCTTCTCTTACACCAAAAGCTTTTATAAACTTGTTCAAACACCTTGGAAAGGATTTGTTTTTATATAGTTCCAATGAGCTTTCTCAAAATAGCGAGTACTTTGGGGAGTTTTTCTCAAATATACTTACTTTATCAACCGGCATAAGCTTATCTCTTTTTGAGCATGAGAATTTTTATAAGCTAAAAGCCAAATACGGTACATACATATATGGAAGCTCTTTTCCCATACACCAAAACTCCCAAAGGTCAATAGACTACTCAAAGTGGAATATGTATGAAAAATCTGTGTTTAAGTTTCATATGACAAATAGGCTTTCAGAAAATGAGCCTTACATAGAGATCTACGCCAAAGGTCCAAAAGGCAAGGTGCTTATCACAGATCACTGGGAGCTTATATCAAACTATCCGGAGCTTTTTGCATCAAAAGGCTATACGGTGGGGGTTTTAAGAAAAGATATACCTCTAAACCTTGATAGGCTTAAAAATGAAGTAAAGGCTTTTAATCCAGATTTTATGTTTTTTGGATTTTACGGCGATCTATTTTTCATGAGAAATGAAACCTCTTGGGATTATAGGACAAGAGATTTTTGGTTTAAAAACTTTGATGTTCCGATAATAGCTTTAAAAGTGGATCATCCTTTTTTGGGACGTGCTCATCTAACAAGAGAAGGGCTTGAGATACTAAGAAAATACAAGCATAAGTTTGCCATAATCCATCACGATAAATTTTTAACAGAGTGCTTTAGAACCCTTGGTATAAAAGCCTATTGGTGGAACTCAAACGGCTTTATTATGAGCAATCTAAACTTATCCACCCAGGATGATGATATACCAAAAGAAGAAAAAATATTTGATGTTATTTTCCCCGGAAGTCTTCATAAACCAAACGAAGATTTTTACAAAAAATACGCTTCTTATATAGAGTGTTATAAAAAGGATGTATCTGATATAAGAAAATGTCTTGATATACCTTGTATAGAAGACGGATTTTTTAACCAAGAATTTTTTGATATATCAACGAGTGTTATGTCTTATGTAAGGGCTTATGCTACAAACGCATTGAAAGATTATTACAAGGATAGATTTTTCACAACAGATATTGTAAAAATACCCTATTCAAGGCTAAAATATCTAATATCTTCTTCAAAGATCACATTTTATATACACTCCCAAGGTTTTAGTGCTGTACATGATATGATATACGAACCACCAATATATCATAGCTTGCCTATTGTGGATTACAAAGAAGAAGCGATGATACTATTCAAAGAGCATTACAAAGAAATCACTTATACAAATATCGAAGATGCCATTAAAAAGATAGATTATTATCTTTCCCATGAAGAAGAAAGAGAATCTTTGATAAAAGAACTAAGAAATATAGTATTAAACTACTACAGACAAGATTTTAGAATAGATATGATAGAGTATGTTTTAACTCAGTTAAAAGTTTAAATGTTGTGATATAATATAATTAGTCGCGGGGATGTGGCGAAATGGCAGACGCAGCGGACTTAAAATCCGCAGGGAGCAATCCCGTGAGGGTTCAAGTCCCTCCATCCCCATATAAATATAAAATATCTTCTTGATATAGCTTTTAATATATAATAAATAGAATGAGATGGAGTAGATATTTTTTATACACCACAAAAGAAGAACCCTCTGAAACAGAGGCAGCTTCTCATAGATTTCTTACAAAAGCAGGTTTTATAAAGCAAGTGGCTTCTGGTATATACGAGCTTACACCCATAGCCTTTAGAGTGCTTAAGAAAATAGAAAATATAGTAAGAGATGAGATGGATAAAGCTGGGGCTCAGGAGCTACTACTTACTATATTAAATCCAGCGGAGCTTTGGAAAGAAACCGGAAGATGGGATTATTACGGCAACGAACTTTTTAAGCTAAAAGATAGATCCGATAGAGATTACTGTCTTGGTCCTACCCATGAAGAGGAGATTACAGATTTGGTAAGAAAAACCGTAAGATCTTACAAACAACTTCCTTTAAACCTATATCAGATACATACAAAGTTTAGAGATGAGAAAAGACCTCGTTATGGGCTTATAAGAGGAAGAGAATTTATTATGAAAGATGCATATTCTTTTGATACAGACGAAGAAAGTGCCAAGAACTCTTACGATATCATGGTAAAAGCATACAAAAACATCTTTAAAAGACTAAATTTAAATATATTGATGGTAAAAGCTGATGTTGGTCAAATAGGTGGAAAAAGCTCTCATGAGTTTGTGGCTATTACAAAATATGGCGAAGCGCTGATAGCTTATTGTGAAAACTGTGGCTATGCGGCCAACACCGAGATAGTGGAATTAAAAAAACCAAACGTAGAAAAAGAACCACCGTTAGTTTTAGAAGAGGTATATACTCCAAACATTAAAACCATCGAAGAACTCTCTTCATTTTTAAATGTAGCTAAAAGCAAAATTATAAAATCTGTGCTTTATATAAAAGAAGATAAACCTATTATGGTGCTTATAAGAGGGGATAAGAAGATAGATGAGAAAAAACTTGAAAGACTTTTTGGTACAGATGAGTTTAGATTAGCAGAAGATGATGAGGTTTTGAGGCTTTTAAATACCGAAAAAGGTTTTATAGGTCCTTTTGTGGAAGGTAAAGATATAGAGATAATAGTGGATAACTCTTTATACAACGCTTCAAATATGGTAGTGGCCTTCAACAAGCCTCATTATCATTATAAAAATGCAAATATTGATTTTGAAAACTTTGTAGATGTAGCCCAAGTAGAAGAAAATGACCCTTGCCCAGAATGTGGCAGTCCTTTGAAGGTGGCTCAAGGATTGGAGCTTGGACATACATTTTTACTTGGTACCAGATACTCTTTGCCTATGAAGGCGTTTTTTACAGATAAAGACGGTGTAGAAAAACCTGTTGTAATGGGATGTTATGGTATAGGTATATCAAGGCTTATAGCAGCTTTGGTAGAACAGTATCACGATGAAAAGGGTATAAAGTGGCCGTTGCCTGTGGCTCCATTTCAAGTGCTTATTAGTTGTGTAAATACTTCAGACGATATTCAATATAGCACATCAGAGCATCTTTATAAAAGCCTAACACAAGAGGGTATAGAAGTGCTTTTTGACGATAGGGATGTATCACCTGGAGTTAAGTTTAACGATGCAGATTTAATAGGTATACCTTATAGGATAGTAGTGGGTAAAAAGGCAAAAGATGGTCTTGTGGAAGTGGTAGATAGGCATACTTTAAAAGCCGTTGATGTTCCAATAGATAAGGTATTAGATTACATAAAGGATATTTTGAATGTAAATGGCAGGTGATATATATGCTGTAGGACTTAACTATAAAACAGCTGCCGTAGAACTTAGGGAAAAATTAAGTTGCGACACTTCAGAGCTAGATTCTATTTTACACATATTAAAGGCTTCTACCAACGTTAAAGAGTTTATGCTTTTGTCTACTTGCAATAGACTTGAGCTATATGCTTATGCTTCCAACGAAAAATTTGTTTTAGATGCTTTTAGAAGATACGCCGAAATAAAAAACCAGTCTGTTGATAACTCTCATCTTTTCTTAAAAGCTGGAAAAGAGGCTGTAGCTCATATATTTAAAGTTGCCTCTGGTCTTGATTCTATGGTTATAGGAGAGCCTCAAATAGTAGCGCAGTTCAAAGAGGCGTTTTTTAAGGCAAAAGCTTCAGGAACCACTGGCAAAGTTATGAATAGGCTATGCCAAAACGCTCTACATGCTTCTAAAAGGGTAAGATACGAAACCGGTATAAGCAAAAGTGCGGTATCTGTTAGTTATGCTGCGGTAGAGCTGGCAAAACGTATTTTTGGTGAGCTTAAAAACCACAAGGTACTTTTGATAGGTGCTGGAGAGATGGGGGAGCTTGCAGCTATATACCTTCAACGCTCTGGAGCTAGCATATATATATCAAATAGGACTTATGAAAGGGCGGTAAGTTTGGCAGAGAAGATCAAGGCTAATGTAATAAGATTTGATGAGATAGAACAGTTTTTATACGAGTTTGATGTAGTTTTAGTTTCTACCGGTGCCCAAGGATATGTTATTACAAAAGACGTTGTATCAAAGGCTATGAAAAAAAGGTACTATAAGCCTATATTTTTAATAGATATATCTGTGCCAAGAAATATAGAACCATCTTGTGCTGATTTGGATAGCGTTTTTTTATACAATGTAGATGATTTAAAAGAAGTAGTAGAAAACAACTTATCAAATAGGATTCAAGAGGCTAAAAAAGGTGAATTTATAATATTGGACGAAGCTGATAAATTTTATAAATGGCTTGAAAATCTTGAGTTAGAGCCTATAATTATAAATATGTTAGATTATACTAAAAATGGCTCAAAAGATTGTAAAAAAATAGTGTATAGAGCAATAAAACTAATTAGGGAAAACAAAGAGTATACACCTTTAGTTTTTGAGCTTTTAGGTATAAAATTTAAGGCAAAGGAGATAGATTATGGATTTGTTGAACGATAAGGCGTTTCCAGTATCCATCACAGAATTGATGGAGTTAGAGTCGGAAAGCTCTATAAAAGCCTATATTATGATAAAAGCGGAGCCAAAAGAGATACCTTCTATTATGATAGCACTTTCTACTTTTGACGGCATAAGAACGGCAGACGTGGTAACAGGCCCTTACGACATAATCGTATTTGCAGAGCTTAAAAATCAGGATGAGCTTGGAAGACTTGTGATTACAAAGATTCATACGTTAGAGGGAGTGAAAGAAGCCATTACCTGTGTAGTGGTTAGAATATAACATTGAATGGAAATACATTCTTTTGATGTAAAAGACATAGACGAAGTAGCAAAACTATATCTTAAAAGTTACAAAAATTTAGAAGAATATTCATATACTCACGAAGAGGACGTAAAAGTCTATATAAACTGGCTTTTAAGAAGAGACGTAGCTGGGCTTTTCGTAGTAAAAGACGGTGATAAAATTGTGGGTTTTATGGCTATAGATGGTAATTGGTATAGTAAAAAATACAACAAGGTGGTGGGAGCAATACACGAAATATTTGTAGACTCAGATTATTTTAATAAAGGTGTAGGATCAATGTTGATGGAAAAGGCTATAGAGTATTTTAAGCAAAGAAATCTAGACCTTATAGAGCTTTGGGTAGGAGATAAAAACGAAAAAGCTATGAAGTTCTACGAAAAATTTGGTTTTAGAAAAGACGGCCAATACAACTTTTGGGTAAGGATGGTAAAAGATATTTGATAGTATTTGTAGTACCATATTTAAAAGCTACTACGTCCGTGGCTTTGTTTCATGCATTAGCAAAAAAACAAATAGAATGTATTGTTATAACAGAACCATCTGATACTTGTGTTAGTCTTGGATATTTTGACAACGCGAATCGTTTTTTAGATTTTAATTGCTGCAAAACCCACAACATACCAATCATAAGAAGATATACCGGTGGGGGAACTGTGCTTCTTCATCCAGGCCAAGTTTTTTATCAATTTATTTTTTCTAAAAGCAACAAAACAATCCCTTTTAAAATGGAGGATGTTTACAAGTATTTTTCAAATATCATAATAGAAGTTTATAAGTCTTTGGGTATAAACGCTTTTTATAGAGCTATAGCAGATATAGTTGTAAACGATAAAAAAATATCTGGTCAAGGGGCTGGGGATATTGAAAATATGCTTGTGTTTGTAGGAAACATACTTATGGATTTTGATTTTGATACGATGGCAAATATAATATCCTATGTAAAAGATAAACATCGTTTTAAAACAATTTTAAAAGAGCATATTACCACGATTAAAGATGAAAATATAAATATTGCTAAAGAAGATGTTGTAAATGTTTTTATAGATGTTTTGAGATCCAAGTTTTCAAATTTAGAAATACTTTCTTTGCCTCAAGATATCTTGGATTTTGCGAAAAGCTTAGAAATAGAGCTTACATCTTACGATGTTATAACAGAAGATACCGGTAAAGAACATAAGGTATTTAAAATAAAAGAAAATTATTTTATAGACCCAAACACTCTTGAAAGAGTTATATTATGATATGTAATCATATCAGTAATTTAATATTTATTTTTTAATATGAAGATTTTATATAGAAAAAATTAAATTTATAAGTATATTAGAATAAACACCTTGAAGGAGGTAATGGTATGAAAACTATGGTAGAATTTACATTGACAGATAGAGCTATAAAGGCCATTAAGAAACTGGCCGCTAAAAAACAGCTTACAAACCCGGTTTTTAGAGTAAGCCTTATAGAAGAAGGATGCGCAGGGTATAAATATTATACCGAATTTGATAACGCTGTAAAAGACAGCGATATAGTAATAGATTACGGCGATTTTAAGCTTGCTATAGACAAATACTCTTACGATTATCTAAAGGGCACGGAACTAGACTATATAGAAAATCTTATGAAAACCAACAATTTTATATTCAACAACCCAAACATAAAGCAGTCCTGTAAATGTGGTTCTTCTTTTAATTTTAGATAATCCTTGATTTTCCAAATAAATTTTGCTATAATAAATATTCTCATGGGGTGTAGCTCAACTGGCAGAGCATCGGATTTTGGATCCGAGGGTTCCTGGTTCGAATCCAGGCACCCCAGTTTTTGAAACTCTCTTTAGGAGGATGTAGCTCAACTGGCAGAGCGAGGGATTGTGGATCCCTATGTCGCGGGTTCGACCCCCGTCATCCTCCCTTTAGGTTTTTATGAATAATACTATTGTAGCTCCGGCAACTCCTGTTTTAAAATCGGCTATTTCTATATTGAGGTTATCTGGCTTCAACTGCATAGATATAGCTAATAGATTTTTGCACATTGAAAATCCAAAGCCAAGGTATGCCTATCGTACATCTTTTTATGTAAACAATAAAGAACTTGACGATGTTATAGCTATATACTACAAGGCTCCTCGTTCTTATACCGGAGAGGATATGCTTGAAATCTTCTTTCACGGAAATCCTATTATTATAGAAAAAGCTATAGAAACGCTTGTAGATTACGGGTGCTCCTTTGCTTCACCTGGAGAGTTTACAAAAAGAGCATTTTTAAATGGCAAAATGACCTTGGATGAAGCTTCAAGTGTTGAGCTTTTAATAAGTGCCAATACTGAAAAGGCTTTAGAAAATGCTTTAAACATGTTAAAAGGTAAATTCTCTTCTTTTATTGAAGGACTAAGAAAAGAGTTTATAAGGATCATTGCTAACATAGAAGCAGATATAGAGTTTGGTTATGAGGATATACAACCCCTTGATGTAAATGAGATAAAAAAAGAAATCAATGATCTAATTTGTAGGTTGGAAGAGTTTCATAAAAAGCTAAAAGAACAATCTTATTTATACGATGGTATAAAAGTAGCTATAGTAGGTAAACCAAACGTTGGTAAGTCTTCATTGTTTAATACGCTTTTACAAAAAAGAAGGGCTATAGTGTCTGATATACCTGGGACTACGAGAGATTATATAGAGGATAGGCTTGAAATAAATGGTTTCCCTGTCAAACTTGTTGATACAGCTGGTATTAGGAAAACTGACAATCCAATAGAAAGAGAAGGTATAAACATAGCGATTGAACATATGAAAGAAGCTCATGTTGTGCTGTTTGTGGTGGATGGTTCTAAAGATCTTGAAGAAGAAGATTACTTTATTTATGATATTGTTAAAAACCTAAATACTCTGGTTGCTTTAAATAAAAGTGATTTGGGGATAAATAGCAAAACTCTTGATTTTTTCAAAAATAATGCTATAATTATTTCTATAAGAAACCAAGAAAATGTTGAATACTTGAAAAATAAAGTTTTACATATGTTGGATTTAGCCGATGATGGTATTTATGTTTCAAAAAGGAATAAGTTTTTGGTAGCTAAAGCTTTAGAGTCATTGAAAGAAGCTGTTTTGCAAAATAAAACAGAAGTTATGATGCTTTATATAAGGGAGGCTCTAGATTATCTTGAGGAAATTCTTGGACTTATTAAAGATGAAGACGTTTTGGATGAGATATTTTCTACATTTTGTATTGGAAAATGATATTTCAATAGGCCATAAGCGGGAGCTGGATGGCCATAAACCCGCTATAAAAATACCAGCGTTTAATTAGGTGGGATTGATTATGGAACAAGACATTACAACCAAAGAAACTAACAAAGAGCTATCGCTAGAGGAACTTAAAAAAATGACAATATCCGAGTTACAAAAACTCGGTAAAGAGTTTGATTTGAAAAGGATCACCGGTATAAGAAAAGAAGAGCTCATAGAGAATATTCTTGAAGCTTACGGTAAAACAAAGGGTTTAAGGTTTGTAAGAGGAGTACTAGAAGTTTTGCAAGATGGATATGGATTTTTAAGAAGCTCAAACAATAACTACATGCCAAACCCAGATGATATATATGTATCTCCGTCTCAGATAAAAAAACTATATTTAAGGACTGGTGATACTATAATAGGCTTTTCAAGACCACCAAAAGACAATGAAAAATATTACGCTCTTATAAAGATAGAGTCTGTAAACGGATTGCCTATAGGTTCTTTGGAGCTAAGAAGTAGATCGTCTTTTGATAAGTTGGTGCCGTACCATCCTACGGAGCGCCTTAATATAGAATACAATCCATCAGACTATGCCACAAGGGTGCTTAGTTTGGTTAGTCCTATAGGTAAAGGTCAAAGAGGGCTTATTGTAGCACCGCCAAAAGCTGGTAAAACCGTTATTCTTCAACGTTTGTCAAAGGCTATTCTTACCAACCACCCAGAAGTATACTTAATTATTTTACTGATAGATGAAAGACCGGAAGAAGTTACTGAGATGAGGCGTATAGTGATGTCAAATGCAGACAATGCCGATCATGAACCAGAGGTTATAGCCTCTACCTTTGACGAGCCACCAGAAAGACATATGCAGGTGGCTGAGCTTGTTATAGAAAAAGCCAAAAGACTTGTGGAGCTTGGAAACGACGTGGTAATACTTCTTGATTCTATGACAAGGTTTGCAAGAGCTTCCAATGCCGTAACACCACCAACAGGCAGGGTGCTTTCAGGTGGTATAGAAGCTACAGCTTTACAAAGACCCAAGAAATTCTTTGGAGCCGCTAGAAATATAGAAGATGGTGGAAGTCTAACCATCATAGCTACAGCGCTAATAGAAACTGGTTCTCGTATGGATGATGTTATATATGAAGAGTTTAAAGGTACAGGTAATATGGAAGTGCACCTTGATAGAAGGCTGACAGAGAAACGTATATTCCCAGCTATAAATATAAGCAAATCCGGCACAAGAAAAGAAGAGCTACTTTTATCGGATTGGGAGTTGCAGCGTATCTGGGTTCTTAGAAAATTCTTCTCTTCTATGGATGACGTAGAAGCGATGGAGTTTTTACTTGATAAGCTCAAAAAGTTTAAAACGAATCAAGAATTTTTAAAAGCGATGAACGCTTGAAGGATGATAGATGAAGATTAGAGAAGATATTAGGAATGTAGCAATTATTGCTCACGTAGACCATGGTAAAACCACATTGGTGGATGCACTTCTAAAACAAAGTGGCACTTTTAGACAAAATGAGGAGGTGCAAGAGCGTATTTTAGATAGCAATGCGCTTGAGAGAGAAAGAGGTATTACGATTTTAGCAAAAAACACCTCTGTGAACTATAAAGATATAAAGATAAATATAGTGGACACTCCTGGGCACGCCGATTTTGGTGGTGAAGTAGAGCGCATCCTAAATATGGTAGATGGTGTTATATTGCTTGTGGATGCTGCAGAAGGACCTCTTCCTCAAACTAGGTTTGTGTTGAGAAAAGCTCTTGAAGCAAAGCTAACACCGATAGTGGTAATAAATAAAATAGACAGGCAGGATGCAAGACCGCAAGAGGTTTTAAACGAAATATACGATCTTTTCATAGACCTTGATGCTACGGAAGATCAGCTTGATTTTCCAGTTTTATACGCCATAGCCAAAAAAGGTATAGCTAAACTTTCTTTAGAAGAAGAATCATCTTCTTTAGAGCCTTTGTTTGAAGCCATTATAAATACTATTCCAGCTCCAAAATACGATGAAAATCAAGTTTTACAGCTTTTAGTGGCATCTTTAGATTACGATAATTTCTTAGGAAGATTGGCCATAGGGCGTATACAAAACGGTTCACTAAGACAAAATCAACAAGTATCCATAGTCTCACCAGAAGAAGGTGTTGTTAGGAGCGGTTTTGTAAAAGCCATATATACGATAGAAGGTCTGAAGAGAATGGAAACAAAAGAGGTCTTTGCTGGTGATATAGTGGCTGTAGCTGGTTTTGATGATATCAACATAGGTCAAACTATTTCAGATGTGGAAAATCCTGTACCCTTACCTTCTATAAAAGTTGAAGAACCCACTATATTCATGACATTTTCTGTAAACGATTCTCCTTTTGCGGGAAGATCTGGAAAATACGTTACATCAAGGCATCTAAGAGATAGACTTTACAAAGAAACTTTGATGAATGTGGCTATAAAGGTAAAAGATACAGATTCTACAGATTCTTTTTTGGTTATAGGAAGAGGTGAGCTTCAAATGGCTATTTTAGTAGAAACTATGAGAAGGGAAGGTTATGAATTCCAAGTGTCAAAACCAGATGTTGTAACGTTAGAAGAAAACGGTAAAACGTTAGAACCTATAGAAAGGGTTATTTTAGACATACCAGAAGAACATATAGGAATAGTATCTCAAAAGCTTGGTTCTAGAAAAGGGCGTATGGTGAATATGGTAAACCACGGTTTTGGTAGAGTGAGGTTAGAATTTATAGTGCCTTCTAGAGGTTTAATAGGATATAGATCTGAGTTTAAAACTGATACAAGAGGGGAAGGTCTTATAAATACGGTTTTAGAAGGCTATGAACCTTGGCAGGGTGATATTAAAAGCCGTATAAACGGGGCAATAGTAGCAGATAGAAAAGGTGTGGCTACTCCTTATGCTTTGCTTGGACTTGAAGATAGAGGGATATTTTTTATAGAGCCAGGCACAGAAGTTTACGAAGGTATGGTTATAGGAGAGCACAACAAAGATAACGATCTTTATGTAAATATAACCAAAGAAAAAAAACTAACCAACAACAGAGCTGCTGCTGCAGAAGAGTATGTAAGACTCACCCCTCCTAAAAAAATGAACTTTGAGCAAGCGATGGAGTGGATTACTCAAGATGAGCTTATAGAAGTTACACCAGATGCAATAAGGATAAGAAAGAAGAAAAAGTGATAAAAATAGCTATTACTGGAAATTTTGGTGTGGGCAAATCTTTTATATCGTCTTTATTTAAAAGCTTAGGGGTTTGTGTTTACGATGCGGATGCCATAATCCATGAACTTTACAAAAACGATGAAAAGTTAAAGCACGATGTTGTAAAGCTTTTGGGAGAAGGCATATTAAAGGATGGAAATATAGACAGAAAAAAAGTTGCAGATATTGTTTTTGATGATAAACAAAAGTTGTTGTCTTTAGAAAAGATAGTGCATAAAGCCCTTTATGAATATTTAGATAATTTAATAAAAAATTTAGATTGTGATATGTTTGCATTAGAGGCTTCTCTTGTTGTAGAAAATGGTACTTACAAAGATTACGATATTGTGATAGTGGTTTATGCTGACAAGGAAATCTCAAAAAAAAGGCTTATCGAAAAAGGTTATACGGAAGAACAGATAGAAAAAAGATTATCAAGGCAAATGCCAATAGAAGAAAAAATAAAATATGCAGATTTTGTTATCGACAATTCAGATAGTAAAGAGTTTACTATGAAACAGATAAAAGATATATACAACAAAATTAGGTATGCTAAAATATTAGGTATGAAAAAATGGAAAGAGCACTTAGATAAGCTTAAGAGGCTAGAGGAGTTTTTGAGTAGCAGCTTTGACCAGGTAGAAACGATAGTGGAACTTTGTATGCCTGGGAATGATTGCTGTCCCGACTGTGAAAGACCCTTGGTTTTGGTAAAATTTTGCTTAGAAGATAATAAATGTCACGAGAGAAGAATAGAGCTTTTTGATTATTATTTTGATCTTCCAGACCAAGAGTTGTTTGATCAAATCACTCATTACGTGGAAGATTTCATGATGGAAATAGAACAATCAGAATACGGCGGTGGTTGACCATGATAAAGCTTGCTGTAGTTGGAGTGGGAAATTGTGCTAGTGCTCTTATACAAGGCATATTTTACTACAAGAAAAATAATTTAAAAGACGTAAGCGGGCTTATGTACGATGATATTGGGGGATACAAGCCTTACGATATACAGGTTGTAGCTGCTTGGGATATAGACAAAAGGAAAGTTGGCAAGGATGTTTCGGAAGCCATTTACGAAAAACCAAATTGCACTGCAATTTTTGAGCCAAATGTGCCAAATCTAGGCTGTAAAGTTAGAATGGGCAAAGTCTTAGATGGTTTAGCAGAACACATGTCAAATTATCCGGAAGATCTTACTTTTATAAAAGCCGATGAAAAAGAAGACGATATGGATACAATAGTAAGTGTGTTAAAAGAAACCAAAGCAGATGTGTTAATAAACTATGTGCCTGTTGGTTCAGAACAAGCTGCTAGATTTTATGCTGAATGTGCTCTTAAAGCTGGTGTTGCTTTTATAAATGCTATGCCTACCTTTATAGTTTCTGATAACGAATGGGCCAAGCGTTTTAGAGATGCAGGTATACCGGCAGTAGGGGATGATATAAAATCTCAACTTGGAGCTACTATATTCCATAGAACAATAGTTCAACTTTTTAAAGATAGGGGTGTAAAGATAGATAAAACATATCAATTAAACGTCGGTGGTAATACAGACTTTTTAAATATGTTAGAAAGGAAAAGGCTTGATACCAAAAAAGAATCTAAAACAAAAGCTGTTAGCTCTATTATAGATTACGATTTAGGATATGGCAACATACATATAGGACCTTCTGATTGGGTACCTTGGTTAAAAGATAGGAAAGTTGCTTATATAAGAATGGAGGGTAGGCTTTTTGGGGATGTGCCCATGCATGTAGAAGCAAGGCTTGATGTAGAAGACTCACCAAATAGTGCTGGCTCTGCCGTAGACGCTATAAGATGCGCAAAACTTGCAAGAGATAGAGGTATAGCCGGTCCACTTCATTCTATTAGTGCTTATACTATGAAGCACCCACCTATACAATACCCAGACTATAAAGCTAAAGAACTTGTTAACAAATTTATAGCTGGAGAAATAGATAGCTAATTGACATTAGAGCTTTCGAAAAGGCTTTTAATAGAAGATGTAAACTTACCCAGGAATGCCGTTTGGTTTCATACCGCAAGCGTTGGTGAGTTCAACAGCGTTAAGTTTATAATAGAGCATATTAGCTCTAAATTTCCTGTATTTATAACATACTTTTCTCCAAGAGCTAAACGCTTCTTTTTAAATTTGAATTATCCTACGCTACCATTGCCTTTGGATTTGCCGATAATATGGAATAAATTTATAGCCAACGCAAAACCTTGCTGTCTTATCACTGTGGAAAAAGAGTTTTGGCCGTTTCTAATAAAATCAGATATACCAAAAATGCTTTTAAATGCAAGGGCTCCTAAAAATATGCTTGAAAGGTTTTTGATAAGATTTTTTGACAAAATTTTGCCAAAAGATGAAAATAGTTTTGAGCTTTTAAATACTATAAACAAAAATATACTTTTATGTGGTAATCTAAAACTCTGTATCGATGTAAAGTGTGAGCATATAAAAAAAGATAGCATAGTAATAGGAAGTACCCACGAAAAAGAAGAAGAGATTTTACTAGATGCCGTAAAGTGGATAATAAAATCTACAGATTACAACGTTATCTTGGCTCCAAGGCATGTAGATAGAGCTTCTGAAGTGTTAAAGTTTTTAAAACAAAATAGTATAGATGCCTATCTTAAAACTCAAAAAAAACACTCAAGGGTAGTGGTTTTGGATACGCTTGGTGAGTTGAAAGAATATTATAAAAGAGCCATCGTTAGTATAGTGGGCGGATCTTTTGTAAAAGGTTATGGTGGGCATAATATAGTGGAGCCAATTGGTTTTTGTTCTTATTCTCTTTACGGAGAGTATATAGATAAAATAAAAGATGTAGCTGCCATCTTAGGAAAAATGGATATTGGCTTTAGGGTGGATAAGAAAAATGTATTGGATGTTATAAAACTATGTTTGCAAAACCCGTTGAGCATAGACAAGCTAACAAAATTTATATATTATACAAATTCTATCAAAGCTTGCTATTTGAAAAACGTAGAAGCTTTTGTTTTACAACATCAAAATCCTAAAAACTAAATTAATCTATTTGAAGCTTTTCCTTTAGTTCCTTTGGTATGCCTACATTTTCTCTTAGTTGCCCGTTTCCAAAGATTATAAATTTTTCTATGGTAAGCTCTCTTAAAGCCATCGGTCCTCTTGCATGGATTTTGTCTGTAGAAATACCCATCTCAGCCCCTAAGCCAAACTCGTTGCCATCTGTAAACCTTGTAGAAGCGTTTACGTAAACTGCTGCCGAATCCACTTCTTGCAAAAACCTCATAGCTTTTGTATGGTTCTCGGTGATAATGGCATCAGAATGCTTAGAACCATATTTTTCTATAAACTGCATTGCCTCTTCCAAAGAATTTACCGTTTTAACAGCCAATATGAGATCTAAAAATTCTTCGTAGTAATCTTTTTCAGTTGCTTTTTTTATTTTGCTTTTAAAAGAATCAAAATCCTTATTTTGCAATATTTCATAGCTATCTTCATCGCATCTTAGTTCAACATCGCTTTCTAAAAGCACCATAGCCATTTTTGGCCAAAAATCTTGTAAGAGATCTTTATGTATAACAAGGTTTTCTATGGCGTTGCAAACTGATGGCCTTTGTACCTTTGCATTGTATACGATATTGTAAGCTTTTTTAAGATCTGCTTCGTTGTCTACATATATACTGCAAACACCTTTGTAATGTTTTATAACAGATATTTTGGCAGTTTCTGATACAGCCTTTATAAGACTTTCCCCTCCTCTTGGTATAGCTACGTCTACTAAACCCTCTAGCTGTAAAAGCTCTGTAACTATCTCTCTTTCCCTTTTATCTACAAAGCAAACGGCATCTTCTAAACCCTCTACATGCTCTCTTATAGCTTGTCTAAACAGATCTGAAAGTATTTTGTTTGTGTGAATAGCTTCTTTACCACCTCTTAGGATAACGGCATTGGAAGATTTAAAGCACAAACTAGCTGCTTCTATGGTAACGTTTGGCCTTGATTCGTATATTATAAAAATAACTCCAAGGGGAACTCTCATTCTACCTATTTTAAGGCCGTTATCTACCGTCCACATAGAGGTTATTTCGCCCACTGGATCTTTTAGCTTTGCCACATCCTCCAATATCTTTATCATACCGTTTATTTGTTTTTCTCCCACTTTAAGCCTATCTATCATTGCCTTTGAAAGATTTATGGACTTTGCAAACTCTATGTCTTTTTCGTTTTCTTTTTGGATTAGCTCTTTGTTTTCTTTTAAAAGCTGAGATACTCTTATAAGAATAGAATTTTTCACAGCCGGGTTTAAACTTGAAAGTTTGGGTAATACAGCTTTTGCTTTTGTTGCTATTTCTAAAGCGTACTCTTTCATAAAAAATATTATACTATTTTTCTTTTACAATATAAACTTTATCTTTTTCTCTTACTTTTTCGTTCACTTTTAAACCTATAGCTGTGCCTTTTTCTGCTTGATCTATGCGTTGATTTTCTATCTCCATTGATTCTACTTTCTGTCTTACAAGGCCTGTGGTTTCTCCTATTATATGTATGGTATCGCCTACTTTTAAAGGATGTGCTACTACTTTTACCTCTGCCACAGAAGCCTTGGGATAAAATTTTACAACATCCCCTACGTATATCTTTTCTTCTTTTGCTATAGATGAGTTTATACCAAAGGAAGCCTCACCAAAGTAAAAACCACCGTCCCATTCCCTATGGTATACTCTTTCTAACATATCTATAAGGTCTTGATAGCCTTTTTGGGTCCACTCGTTGTTTAATATACGTTCTCTGGCTTCTCTGTAAGCTTTTGTGGTCATATAAACATAATCTGGGTTTTTGTTTCTTCCTTCTATCTTCCAAGCGTCTGCCCACATAAGCTTATCCGCAAAGTTTATAGTAAGAAGATCTTTGGCTGACATAACATAGTCGCTACCAAGGTAATACTCTGTGCCGGAGTTTTTCGATATTACCTTTATGTCAAACTCGTGTCTACAGACTTGATAGCACTCTCCTCTGTTTCCGGATTTTTGAAAAACCTCATGGCTCAAAAAACATCTACCGGATACAGCCATACACATAGATCCATGTACGAAAACCTCTACTTCTAATCCGGTATTTTGTTTTAAGCTTTTAATGGAGTTTAAATCTAACTCCTTTGCCGGGACTATTCGTTTTACGCCAAGTTCTTTATAGAATTTACCAGATATGTGGTTTGATACCGATGCCATTGTGGAGATATGTGTTTCTAAACCTCTTTTTATACTTCCAAGTACTACCGAGAAATCCCAAGCTATAACCGCATCAACTTCTATTTCTTTTAAAAAATCAAGTACATCTTCCAAATAAGGTAAATCTTCATCAAACACTATAGAATTTAGCGTTATATATTGCCTTATACCATGGTCTTTGGTTATAAGTCTAATTTCTTTTATATCTTCTTTTGAAAAACCACCTTTTCCAGCTCTTTGATTTAGTTTTTCAAGTCCCATGTATACAGCATCAGCACCGGCTTTTATTGCGGACATCAATCCTTCAAAATGACCTACTGGAGATAGTATCTCTGGCTTTTTCATTGGAGTATTATAGCAAAAAATGGCGGGTTATTCTCCCGCCGTTATCAGAAATATTTGTTAGGTAGTTTCAAACACAAACTCTCCGTCTTTTATATCTACTTTTACAGTAGAGTTTTCTTTTATCTCATCTTTTATCATCTTGTTGGCTAAAGGTGTTTCTAACAGTTTTTGTACTGTACGTTTTAAAGGTCTTGCACCGAAAGCTGGCTCATACCCTCTTCTGGCAAGCTCTTTTTTGGCTTCTAAAGTGAGCTCTAATTTTATGCCTTTGTCCTTTAGACGTTTGTTTAGATCTTCTAACAACAAGTCTACTATTTGTATGAGTTGCTCCATGGTAAGAGGTTTGAATACGATTATATCGTCTATTCTATTTAGAAACTCAGGTCTAAAGAAATGCTTTAGCTCTCCTAACACCTTTTCTTTAGCTTTTTCAAACTCTTTCTTTATCTCTTCAGAATCCCCTTCCAAAGGCAACGTTAGAAGATATGTGCTACCTATATTAGAAGTCATAATAATAACGGTGTTTCTAAAATCTACAGTTCTCCCATGAGAATCAGTCAACCTTCCGTCATCAAGCACTTGCAAGAATAAGTCAAATACTCTTGGGTGGGCTTTTTCTATTTCGTCTAGAAGTATTACGCTGTAGGGTTTTCTTCTAACTGCTTCTGTCAATTTGCCCCCTTCTTCGTATCCTACGTATCCAGGAGGTGCACCTATAAGCTTTGATACAGTATGCTCTTCTTTAAATTCTGACATGTCAAGCCTTATAAGCGCGTCTTCTTCTCCAAATAAAAGTTCAGCCAAAGCTTTTGATAGCTCAGTTTTACCTACACCCGTGGGCCCTAAGAACAAGAAAGAAGCTATTGGGCGTTTTGGATCTTTCAAGCCTGCTCTTGCTCTTCTTATGGCTTCTGCTACAGCTACCACGGCGTCATCTTGTCCTATAACTCTCTTGTGTAGCTCTTCTTCTAAGTGTAGTAGCTTTTCCATTTCTTCTTCTTTTAATTTGTTAAGAGGTATACCAGTCCAGTCTGAGACCACCTGGGCTATATCGTCTGATGTTACACTTAAAGTTTTTGCTCTTTTGGACTCTAAAGCTTTTATCTCTTTTTCTGTGTTTACCATTTCTATCTTAAGCTCTGCCTCTTTCTCATAGTCTCCTTTTTCAGCAAATTTTATAATCTGTTGTTCTAATTCTTCTAGCTTTTTCTTTAGCTGGTTTATCTTCATATCTACCATATCTAGCTTGTTTATAATATCTTGTTTTTGCTTTTCTAGGTTAATCTTTTGAATCTTGAGCTCTGCTTCTTTTTCATAATCCCCAGACAAGTTTGCATTTATAATCTGCTCTTCTAAAGCTCTTAACTTTCTTTCTATTTCTTGAAGTTCTGGGGGTACGCTTACAGATGCTAGTTTTTTACGAGCACAAGCTTGATCTAGGGCATCTATTGCTTTATCTGGGAGTTTTCTAAAAGTTACATACCTGTGTGTGAGTTTTACAGCACCGTCTATTGCATCATCTTCTATTTTTACTTTGTGAAAGTCTTCTAGCTTTGGTCTTAAGCCGTTTAGTATCTCTATAGCTTCTTCTATAGTAGGTTCGTCTACATAAACTGGCTGAAATCTTCTTTCTAAGGCTAAGTCTTTTTCTATATATTTTCTATATTCATCAACGGTGGTAGCTCCTATTAGTCTTATTTCACCCCTGGCCAACGCTGGTTTTAGCATGTTGCCGGCATCCAGCGATCCTTCACCTTTTCCAGCTCCTATTACAGTGTGGATTTCATCTATAAAAAGTATTGCCTCTGGTTTTTCTTTTAGTTCTTCTAAAAGCTTTTTTACCCTTTCTTCAAATTCTCCTCTATACTTAGAGCCAGCTACCAATGAACCCATGTCTATACTTATGATGCTTTTATCTTGAAGTTCTGGGGGTACTTCTTTGTTTATTATCCTTTGGGCTAGACCCTCTACTATAGCCGTTTTACCAACGCCAGGGTCTCCTACTAAAACAGGATTGTTTTTGCTACGTCTTAACAATATTTCTATGGTTTGGTTTATTTCTTTCTCTCTCCCTATAACTGGATCTAATTTTCCGTCCCTTGCCTTTTGGGTAAGGTCTACACCATAGCGTTCTAGTATAGACTTCTCTTCTTCTTGAATTTCTTTTTCTGTGTCCATGCTTTTACCTCCTATAATTTGATCTAAAAGTTTTGCTGCTATAAAATCTTTTGCTTCCAAAAGCGCTGAAACAAGGTGAGCCGGTGATACTTCCGCTACACCATCTCTTACGGCTTTTTCTTGGGCTATTTCAAATACCTTTTCAAGGTTTTTAGCATATCCAAACTCTGGGGTTTTTCCAATAAATCTTTTTAATACCTTGTCTTGATATCTATCGAAAGATATTCCTATGTCTTTAAGTTGGTCTTTGTAGTGGCTTTCCTTTAGAGCGGTTTTTACCAAAGCATCTATTGATATTTTATTTTCTAAGAAATCTATTACAGCGCTCTTATCAAAAACCGTTGATAGGTTTTGTTCTACCCTTGAAAGTTCCTTTTTTAAGTGTTCTTCTTCAGCGTTTAACTGTCTTAGCTCTAACTCTAACTGTCTTGCACTCCAAGGATCATATCTTCTTGCTCTTTCTAACTCGGCTTCTATGCGTCTTTTTGCTTCTTTTATTTCAGATAACTCTGTTTGGATGTTTGATATATCAGATTTTAATTGAATTATTTTGCTTCTTAAGCCTATAAGGTGACTGGCTTCTGATTCTGCCGCTTTGTTAAGCTGATTGTCTATACTGTTTATGTGTTCTCTTAGTTTTTGATACAACTCTTTTGAGTCTATACCCTTCTTAGATATGTATTTTGACAAAGAAGAGTCTGGGTCTTTTAACAAAGCCAGCAGAAGGTGGTCTGTATCTACCTTCGTATCTCCTAAAGACCTTGCGATAGAAGAAGCTTGTTCTACATAGTCCTTTAATTTTTTACTCCACATGTTTTCACTATACATATTAACCTCCTAACTCATTATATTATTAATATAATATTTAGTGAATTTCTGTCAAGTTTTTTGATAATATCTTACTAAACTTATTTACTACAATTACCTCCAAATACACTATTCAGCTGACATCCACTTCCTATGTTAAAGCTGTTATTCTCTGAAGTATGTGAGTTGGCTGTTTGGTTTTGTAGGCTTTTTGTAGGATTTTTAAAAAACGACTCTATGCTATCTGAACCAACAAGCACTTTATAACCGTAAGGTTCTCTTACAAAAAGCACCGGTACTTCATCTATACCCATAGACATGATAAGTCCTTTGTGATGAGAAGCGTTTATCTTATCGTATTTTAGGTGTATGCTATTAAGAAACCCCTCTGTACGCTCACAGTGAGGACACCCTGGAAGATATAAGAGCGTGTATTGGTGTTTTATCTCTAAAGTAGGGTTGTTGACTAAAAAAACCGTTGCAAATACAAATAAAAAAGCGCTAAGTCCTTTCAAAAGTATATCTTTATTTTCTTTCACTCTTATTATAAAAAGAGTGAGTATTATCAAAAACGTTACTGTGCAAAATATGCAAAATGCATGAGCTACAAATATTTCAAAGCTTTGTAAATAGCCTTCTGACCCTAAAGCCCCTATCAATATGATATCTAATAATTTTTCTTTCTTTTTTTCCTTTAAAATCCCCAAAACTATAAAGAGTAAAAGTCCTATTGTTAGCATTACAAATTCTGGATATCTGTTGTAAGAAGCTGCTATTGTACATCCTGAGCTTGTGCATACGCTTTTACGGAAAACACCCATTACGAGTTCTAACGCCACCCATAAAGCACCCAAGGTTGATATTTTTGTAAATATGCTCATATTGATAATTATAACGTTAAGCGGTTGTTTTTGCTTTATAATAATGATATGGTTAGAACAAGGTTTGCTCCAAGCCCTACAGGATACATGCATCTTGGCAACGCAAGAACTGGTATATTTAGCTATCTTTTTGCAAGACACCACAATGGAACATTTGTGTTGAGAATTGAAGATACAGATAGGGAAAGGTCTACTAAAGAGTTTGAGGATTCTATAATAGAGGATTTGAAATGGCTAGGCATAGAATGGGATGAATTTTATAGGCAATCAGAAAGATTTGATATATATAAAGAATACGCCAAAAAGCTTATAGATTCAGGCCATGCGTATTATTGCTTTTGCAAAGAAGAAGACATAGAAAAGCAAAGAGAAGAAGCTTACGCTCAGGGAAAAGCATATAGGTATCCTGGTACCTGTAGGCATCTCTCGAAAGAAGATGTTGAGGATAGACTAAAAAGCGGCGAGTCTTACGTTATAAGGTTTAAAGTGCCAGATGGACAAATAGTTAGTTTTGAAGATATGATAAGGGGCAATATAAGTATAAATGTTGATGATTTTGGGGATTTTGTAATAGTAAGAAGCGATGGTAGTTCAGTTTATAACTTTGTAGCGGTTATAGATGACGCCCTTATGAAGATAACGCACGTTATAAGAGGAGAAGACCATATATCAAATACCCCAAAGCAGATACTAATATATGAGGCTCTTGGATTTAAACCTCCAGAATTTGCTCATTTACCAGTGATACTTGGTGAGGATAGGACAAAACTTTCAAAAAGGCACGGCGGGGTTTCGGTTAGATTTTACAAAGAAAATGGATACTGCCCTGAGGCTCTTTTTAACTATCTATGTCTTTTAGGATGGTCTAGTGAAAAAGTAGGTAAAGAAGTTATATCAAAGGAAGAAGCTGTAAAATATTTTGATATAAAAGATATA
Source organism: Hydrogenobaculum sp. Y04AAS1 (assembly GCF_000020785.1). Lineage (NCBI taxonomy): Bacteria > Pseudomonadati > Aquificota > Aquificia > Aquificales > Aquificaceae > Hydrogenobaculum > Hydrogenobaculum sp. Y04AAS1. The sequence goes on along the minus strand of NC_011126.1, from coordinate 597,283 downwards.
AATTTGTCTCCGGCTGTATTTAGCCATGATAAGTTATATTGGTTAAATGGTGTTTATATAAGAGAGATTTTGCCAGAGGATAGACTGTTGGAGGATTTGTTGTCTTTCTTAGAAAAAGCTTATGGAACAGTTGATATAGAGTATCTTAAAAAGATAGTAAAAGCCACTAGAAAAGAATACAACACATATTTAGAAGCTGTGGAAAAGCTAAGACCGTTTTTTAAAGAAAAAGAACTAGATGAAGTTGCAAAAGAAGAGCTTTCAAAAATAGATAGAAAAGTTTTTGAGCTTTTAAAACAAGAGATAGAATCTTTAGAGGAGATTACGCCAGAAAATCTTAAAGGAGTTGTAAAAAATATCCAGAAATCAACTAGCTTAAAACCAAAGGATGTATGGCATGCTCTTAGAATAGCTCTAACAGGCTCTTTGGAGGGTATAGCTATAGATGTAATAGCTTCTATTTTACCTAAGGAAGAAGTGTTGAAAAGGCTGTCCAGATACACATGAAGATATTTTATTTTTCAATATTAAAGGAAAAGATTGGTGCTTTTGAAGAGTTTGAATTTGATGGTACCGAAGAAGAGCTTAAGGCATATTTATGTAACAAATATCCACACTTATGCAACATTATAAAATCTTCTAGGTTTGCCAAAGAAAACGAATACGTGGAAGAGTTTAAAAACTCTGATACCGTATTTGCCATCCCTCCGGTCAGCGGTGGCTAAGGTTCTTGTCCTTAGATTTTCTTCCCTTGGAGATGTAATACTTACAAGCTCTATTCTTAAACCTCTTTACGATGCTGGTTTTGATGTATATCTTATGACTTATAAAGAGTTTGCTTCTATATTTGAAGATTCTTCTTTTGTAAATGTTTTATCTGTTGATAAATCAAATATGTTTGATGTGGCTAAAAGCCTAACACCGGATATAGTAATAGACCTTCATAAGAACATCAAGACTTTTATATTGAAAAATATCTTAAAGGCAAAATGGTTTTCTTACGATAAAAAATCTATTCCAAGAAGATTTTGCGTTTGGTTTAAGGCTTTTAAAAACAATATATTTTATATAACAGATGAATATGCTAACGCTGTAAAACCTATTATCGATATAAAAAACCCAAAACCTTATTTGGAAGTAATAGATGAGAGGCTTGAAAGGTTTGTGTCTTCAAAGCCTGTGATAAGTCTAGGAGTAGGGGCAAGATACGATAAGAAAAAATATAAGTATTTCAAAGAATTGTCAGAGTTGTTTTTAAATAGTGGTTTTGAAGTTAGGCTTTTAGGAGATAAAAACGATAATACCGATGCCAAAGGCGTTAGTTATATAGGAAAACTTTCTCTTATAGATACGTTAGCTTGTATAAAAAGCTCAAAACTTGTAATCGCAAACGATTCTTCTATAACTCACATGGCAAGGGCCGTCGGTGTTAGGGTAATTACGATATTTGGTGGTACACATCCGTGTTTTGGCTTTGCTCCAAAACCAGACGAGGGTATTACAATATCAAAAGATATGCCCTGTAAGCCTTGTGATTTACATGGAAAAGGAATTTGTAAGTATGGGGACTACCCTTGTCTTGACATAAAGCCTAAGTTTATATTTGACAAAGCGATGATGCTATTAGGCTAATATTTTTCATAGTAAAAGCATATGTATAGAATTACTTTATATAATGCTATGAAATATTTTGATTTAGTAGAGGCCAATAAAGTTTTAGAATCTATAAAACCCCTTATATATGATTTTATAGAAAAAAGGGATGAGATAGTAGATATTATAGAGCGTATATCCACCATAGAAGATGAGCTAGAAAAGCTATATATGGAAAGCATTTTAGAAGAGAAAAAGCAAGAGGTGAATGAACTCATATATGAAATATCTTCTAGCGGTGCCGTTGTTAAGGGTTTAAACCCGTTGCTTCTTGACTTTCTATCTAAAAAGGGAAATCAGGATATATGGCTCTGTTGGTTAGAAGGAGAAGAGGAGATAAGCCACTGGCACGGTATTGAAGAAGGATTTATGGGCCGCAAACCGGTGGAACTTTTAGAAGAGGACAAGAAGAATAGAGATATATAATTTTTCTAAAATTATACAAAGCTTTTATGTCTTATGCTATACTATTTTTATATGTTAGTAAGATATGATTAACTTTTTAGGATAGGAGGTTGCTATGGCGCTTTTAGAACTTTTAGGGGAGTATCCCTACACTACTAAATATACCAAAGTAAGGTTTGCCTTCAACGTTATATCTGCAATTACTCTTGTTATATTTCCGGTTTTTCATCTTATAAAGATGGACTTTGCCAACGGAAACTATTATCTTTGGGGGCATTATACCACAAATTGGACAAAACCAGCCATATGGGCTTTTTCGTTGTGGATTGCTCTTTATACTGTTACATTTGTAATAAACTATTTTTATGGAAGATTTTTTTGTAGTTTTATATGTACCGAAGGGTGGCTTATAAGAGGTGTAAAAGTTTTATACGATAGGCTTTATAGACATGGCAAAAAATTGCAGTTTAATATCATAGTTTTCGTTTTAAACGCTACACTAACCCTAATATTGTTAAATTGGATAGTGGATTTGTCTGTTTTGTTTAAGCCATACCATCCTGCGTTTTGGTGGGTATCGTTTCTTACATATGGCCTTATTGCTCTTAATTATCTTGCTATAGGATGGTTAAGGCAAAAGTGGTGTAGATATTTTTGTCCTATAGGTCTTTATTTGGAAGTTTTCAATCAAAAGATGAGATGGCGCATTACCTATGATAAAAATACATGTACAGAATGTTTGGAGTGCGTAAGAGCTTGTCCCATAGCTTTAGACCCAAGAAAATTGAAGGATGAGCTTGATACCACAAGCGGATTAAAAGCTTGCTATATGTGCGGAAAGTGTGTAGACGCTTGTATGACGGATTTTAGAAACCATGGAGAAGAAAAGCAAGCTCTACATATATCCAAGGTAGATGATGAAGGAAATGTAAAAGACTTATTTTAAATTTTAAGGAGAGGAAAAAATGGACAAAAAAATTATATATTTAGGAATGGTGGTTGGCGTAGTGGCCCTGTCTAGTTGCGAAAGAGTTTATCAAAAGAAAGATTTTCAAGATTATTCAAACTTTGTAGAATACTCTGAGAGCGTTGTTCCTTTTTATCTTGATATGATACAAAAGCCTATGTATTTTAACTTTCATCTTACAAACCCTCAAAAACGCAAAGAGTACGAACATTTGGCTTCTTTATACTGTAAGGCAAAAGGTGGTGATTTTATAAAGAACGGTCCATGGCTATATTGCAACTCTTCAAAAGACGAATACATGATACATGAGACAGATTACGGATTTGAGGTTTATGCAAAACCCACCAAGCAGATTGAAGAGATTATAAGTAAAGGCATAAACTTAATGAAGTCAGAAAGATATCAAAAAGCAAATGAAGTGTTAAAAAAAGCTTTTGAGTTTGCAAACGTAGTAGGTAAAAAGTATCTTATTGGAGAAGCAGCTTATTATATAGCTTACAACGACTTTTTATCATCTAGATACTACGACATAGACAAGGTATTTAAATATATAAGGATAGCTCAAGAAAATGGTATTGATGTATCTAGTTTTATAAGTGATATCAAAATATATACTCAGAAGATTCTTAATAGCGTGTTAAACAAGGCCAAGTCTGGTCAAAAACAACTCGCTTTAAGAGATTTGTCTAGAGCTTTTAAAATAGCAAAACTTCTAAACGACAACAACCTTTTATATACGACATATTATTATTCTGGCAATTTCTACCTTGAAACTGGAGATTACGACAAGGCTATAGAATATTTACAACAAGCCATAGCTCTTGGTCAGGATAAGCCAAATACGCTTGGGCTTTTATACAACCTTTTAGGGCAAGCCTATGAAAAGAAAGGTGATTTGCCAGATGCTGAAAAGTATTACGTAGAATCTTCTCAGATAGCTCTTAAAAACGGTGATACGGAAGGAGCCGCTATACCACTAAGGCATCTTGGCGATATATATTATCAAAAAGGCAATTACCAAAAAGCTTATCAGTATCACTTGCAAGCCCTTATGATAAGAGGGTATAAAACCAGAAAGGGTGGTGCCAGATATGGACTTGATTTGGACCTATACAACGTAGGCAACGACTTGTATAAAATGAATCAATGCAAAAATGCAGTGGCATATCTTGATGAAGCCGTACCTTATTTAGAAAAGTTTGGTATATACGATACGATGGCAAAAGCCCTTTATGAAGATATATCTTGTTATCAAAAGCTTGGAAACAATGAAAAAGCGAAAGAGCTTTTCAACCAATACAAAAGTATCTTAGCCCAACAGAATATGCTGCCAAAATTTAAGAGTCTTGGATTTTAAGTTTTTATAATTTTTACATAATTAAGTGATATAATACGTTAAGAGGGCTTTTATGATTTTTAGAATTATAGTTATAGGTGTTGTTGGTTTCGTCTTGCTTCTTATGTTTAGTATATTTATGTATAGTATTTTTTCTAGCAAAAAAGGGCAAAAGAGTAGAGAATAATGGGACACCACATGTATGTGCCGTTTGTCTTTAGGATATGGGACGTTATTTTCATGACCATTGTTATGATAATGATGATAATATCTTTTGGTCTTGTGCTTTATCTTTATGTTATGAGAGGAGATAGGAAAAATGGAAGAAGCAATAAGGGTAATGAATGAAGTGATGGCAAAAGCAGTTACGCCAGCAGATAGAGAATGGTTTGCTTTTTTAGCTTTTGGAGTGCTGGCTATCATGGTAGTATCTTTTGTGCTACCGATATGGAAAGGTGGCAACAAAAAAGGAGAAACTTAATATGGGTGGAATGTGGAAGTATATGGATTTTTTAGCTATCACCGCCCTTGTGGTAGTAGCTACTATGTCTTACATTATAGCTTATGTAGTTGATATCACAGAACAAGAAAGAGGAGAATCACCACTTAAAGAACAAGACGAAGACTAATACCTAATGCGCATTGGCTTTAGGATTTTAATATTGGATAAGAATAAAGTCAAAGTATGTGAAAACCTTGATATAGACAAAAACCTTGCAAGAGCTATAAAGTACATACATAAATCTCAATACATAGAGGCTTCCAAATGGTTACTTTTAGCCAATGACTCAAAAGAGAAATATTTACTTTTATCGCTTATAAACTATGCTCTAAAACAAGAAGATCAAGCTTTACATTATTTTGAAAACGTAAAAGATTTTCCCTATCTTTACAAAGAACATTTTGATATATATATACAAAAACCAGGGGAGCCTGTAGAATACGCTGAAGCTTTCATGAGGTCTCTTTTATTACCTTCATAGCCTCTTCTTTTGCTATTTTATCACATAAATTGTTTGTGTCATGATCATCTCCTTTGTTCTTTTGATGCCCTCTTAACCACACTACTTCTATATTTTGATTTTTTAAAAGCTCGTAAAGCTCTTTCCATAAATCTTCGTTTTTTATGCCTTTAAAATCCTTTTTAATCCAATTATTTAGCCATAGCTTTATGCCGTTTGCCACGTATTGGCTATCTGTATATATGGTTATTTTTTGGTCTTTTTTACTTAAAGCTTTTAAAGCCTCTATTACAGCTTTTAGTTCCATTCGGTTGTTGGTGGTGTTTGCCTCAGTACCCTTTATTATCTTTTCTTTTACTACTTTGCCATTTTTTATGGCTTTTAATATGGCACAGTAACCACCTGCTCCTGGGTTTCCCAAACAACTTCCGTCCGTGTATATCTTTATTTCCATTATTTTAAACCTAAAAGTTTGTGCATTTGTGGTATTATTCTAGTGTTGAATTTTTCTGCTAGCTTTATTGCTTTATCAAGAAACTTCACGTTTCCATTTTCCCACAGAGGCTGTAGTATCAACAACCCTTTTTCTATAAAGGGCTTCATGTACTCTCTTTCTAAAATGCCTTCATTCAAATGCTCATCTACCACTATCTTTAACTCTATGTTTTTATCAAAAGCCAAAAACTTCGGATGTATGATATAGTTTGATATGTATTTTGGCGATAACGTAATGTAAGTTCTTGCATAGGTTTTAAAGAGTGTTTCTATATCGTCTTTTAAGATTGTGGCGTTTGTTTCTATTTGTATTGTTTTATCTAGGCTTTTAAAATAAGAAAAAATATTTATAAAATCTTCGTTTAAAAGAGGTTCACCGCCCGTTAGTACTATTAAAGATGGATTATGGGCAGCTAGTATATCTTCTATTTCTTCTATCGCTTTGGTGTAGGATTTTGTGGTTTTGTCAAAATCTAAAGCATTTTTTTCATCACACCAAACGCATCTTAAATTGCACCCTTGAAATCTCACAAACAAAGCGGGAGTACCTATCAAAAATCCTTCTCCTTGTATAGAATAAAAAACCTCATTTATCATAAGAGACCACGCTGTTTTCTTTTTACTATATAAGCTATTATTTCGGCTACAGCTTTGTAGAACTCCGGTGGTATTTCTTCTTCTATATCTACCGCTTTGTAAAGTGCCCTTGCTAACTCTGGCTTTCTTACTACTGGAACATCGTTTAGTTCTGCTATTTCTATGATTTTTTTAGCCATATAATCTTGACCTTTTGCTACTACAATAGGTGCTCTATCTTGTTTTGGTATATATCTTAAAGCCACTGCAAAGTGTGTTGGGTTTGTGATTACTACGCTTGCTTTTGGGACTTCTTGCATCATTCTAGATCTTGATAGCTCCATCATTCTCCTTCTTATCTTTGCTTTTACCTCAATATTTCCTTCAAACTGTTTAAACTCATCTTTTACCTCCTGCTTTGACATTTTTATACGCTTTTCATAGTCAAATTTTTTGTAAGCGAAATCCAACCCCGCAAGCATCAGACCTATTATACCTATAGATATTAAAAGCTTAAAAATTAACCTTGCTATTTCACTAAGGCCCTTAGATGGTGACATGTAGGAAGAAAATACAAGGGTATGAAAACTAAAATATAATATAAAAAACGACGCTATTAAAAGAAGCATAACTTTTAAAGAGTTTTTAACTAGTTCAAAAAGTGCGTTGAGGCTAAAGAGGTTTTTGAGGCCATCTACAGGATTCAGTTTAGAAAAATTAGGCTCTAAAGGTTTAAATGTAAATATAAAACCAAACTGCAAAATATATCCAAATACAACTATCAAAACAGCTAATATAAAAAGAGGTGTAATGTCTGATAGCAGCTTTTTGAAAGATAAACCTAAAAACTTTGTAGCATCAGAAGGTGTAAACGAAGGGTCATCTATTCGTAAACTCCCATCCAATATTAAATCCGAAAATAGTATAAAGATTTTATAACCTATAAAAAACAATGCCCCTGTTGAAACTAGCATCAAAAGGGCAGATACAACTTCTTGGCTTTTTGCTACGTTACCTTCCGATTTCAGCTTGCCTCTTCGATATGGTGTAGCTTTTTCTGTTTTATTTTCCGAGGCCATGATAACCCCTTGTAAACTCTAGCATAAATTTAAAATAATGTTCAAATATTTGGTGCATAAGTATCCCTAATAGAGGGAAAATAAGCAACAAAAATATCATACCTATAAGTGTTTGAAGTGGCATGCCTACCATGAAAACGTTTATCTGAGGTATAAGCCTATTGATAGCTGCTAGAATTATATTCATCACAAGACCTATAGCTATCATAGGAAGAGCTAATTGAAAAGCAGTATAAAAGCTTTTATAAAAGATATTTAATATAAACTCAGGTCTCATGTTGTATAGATCAAAGACTCCAAGCGGTATACTCTTAAGGCTTTCCGATAGAATAAAGTAAATATATTCAAAACCAGATGATGCTGCGAAAAGCCCCATGAAAAAATAACTAAAGTATGTGCCCAAAATTGTAGAATTTCCCATAAGCGGATTTAAGATAGTGGCGTTTGACAATCCAAGAGAACTAGACACGAATTCTCCAAAAACAAAGAAAATATCTACTAAGAATCTTAGTATCAAGCTTATAATAAAACCCAAGCTAAATTCTTTCAAAGCCATCAGTGTTAATATTATAAAACTATCTGTATAGACTGGTTTTACAGGGTTGTAATAATAAAGCGATACACTAAAAGCTATCACAAAAAATATCTTAAAGCTGTTTGGCAAATCCCCAAAAATCGGTGCTAAAAATACTATAGAAGATATTCTAAGCGTTATAAGTAAGAACGTTATGAGATATGGTATAGATATACTTAACGTCATATTATCTTATATAGTTTGGTATATTGATGATGATTTCTTTTGTATAATCTACCATATGTTTCATCATCCAACTACCAAGCAAGAATATTACGAAAAACGCCGCAAGTATTTTGGGAATATAGCTAAGCGTCATTTCTTGGATTTGAGTGGCAGATTGAAGTATACTGATTAAAAGTCCTACTATGAATGTAGTTAAAAGTATAGGAGCGGACAAGAGCACTGTCATCTTCAGCATATTTTCGGTGATGGTAAGCACTTGATCTTGACTCAATGGTAACTCCTCACCAACGATAAGATAACTAATTCCCAACCGTTTACAAGTACAAAAAGCATAATCTTAAATGGTAAGGATATGACGGTTGGCGGTATCATGATGATGCCCATTGCAAGCAGTATGGCGGATACCACCATATCTATTATTAGAAACGGTAAGTAAAGCAAAAATATAATTTGAAAGGCTATTGATAGCTCACTAACCATAAAAGCTGGAATTACTACGCTTAAAGGTAGGTCGTTTATGTTTTTTATATTATCTTTGTTTGGTATGTTTGAAGCTAATAAAAACGTTCTTTCGGTGCTTACTTTTGTGTTTCTTACCATAAAATCTTTGATAGGTTCTATCGTATTTTGTATAAATTGTTTATCTGTAATTTTGTGCTGAAGATATGGCTGTAAAGCGTTCTGATTTATTTGATTTATTACAGGATACATGACATAGAACGTAAGGAAAAGCGCTAAAGACGTTATCACCTGGTTTGGAGGGACATTTGGGAGACCAATAGCTTGTCTTAACACTGATAAAACGGTGACTATTCTGATAAAAGATGTCGTCATTATTATTATGGATGGCGCTAAGCTCAGTACTGTTAATATCAGGATAAGCCTTATAGCTTCGGTGAAGTTACCGTTGTTAAACTTTACCTGTATGCCTGGTATGACATTGATAGGATTTTCGTTTTGAGCCATTGCTAAATGTATAAATATTAAAAGCAATAGGCCTATGTTAACTAACGTCTTTAGCCTCATAATCCATCTCATATATAAGTTTAGCATAATCTTTTGATACAAATACTAAGATTAGTTTGTTTTTAGCTTTTAGTATTATAAACTTAGAATGTTTGTCAATGGGTATTATTTTGTATATGCTAACTATATCGCTAGGGTTGTAGGTTGTTTGAATTATCTTTTTCCAATCAAAAGCTGTATATAAAAATGCTATAAGCGATAGGACCATGCCGAGAGCGCTCAACGTTTTTAGAAATAAAACTATTTCCACAAATCTACATAGATTGTACTATAAATTGTGTAAAGTAAATGTTTTGTACTCCACCTGTAACCAATATTGCATTTATTCTTTTAATAAGTTCTAGTCTTAGTTCTTCTTTTCCTTCGGGAGTCCTTATTTCATCGTAAGTTTTTGAGCTAAGCAAATTTATAATGGCATCTTTTATGATTGGTAATCGTTTTACAACTTCTTGTTGAACCTTTTCGTTTGATAGTTCTAATGTAATAGATACTTTTGCATAAGTATTTGCATTTTTATCGGCTAAGTTTACTAGAAAAGAACCTAGGTTATACATCACACCAAGCTTTTGTGATGCTACAACCATCTGTTTTGTTGATTCCCTTTTTTTATGTATTAGGAAAAAATAGGCGCCGGCACCTCCTCCTATTAAAAGAAGGATAACCGGTATCAATATAAATATAAGTTTCTTTTTGCCACCCGTTTTACCAATCTCTTCTTTTTTTACCTGTTCCTCTGCCATACTATACTATTTTAACCTGTAACCATGTTTAGAGTAGCCTGTAGTACGTTGTCGGAAGATGTTACAACTTTTGCGTTTGCTTGGTAAGATCTTTCCGCAGTCACAAGTTGTATATAAGCTTGCGCTATATCTACATTTGATTGCTCTAACATACCTGATTGTATAATGTCAGCACTTCCTGGTAACAGTATCGTTGGTGTATATATGGACGTATATAGATTGGAACCTTTCTCTATTAGCTCGTTAGGGTCTTGAAACTGAGCAAGGGCAACTCTATAAAGAGGTGTAGATTGGCCGTTGGAATAAACTCCAACAACTGTACCATCGCTTGATAGCACGTAGACATTGACAAGGTTTCCAAGGCTATAACCGTCTTGAGAAGCGGTAATGGTAAAATCAGATGCATCCTGAGTTATATATGAGTTGTCTATTATACCAGCGCTTGTGCTTGTTGTAGGTTTGGCTCCTATTAGTTGTCCGAAAGCTAATCCTCCTGTTGATTGAGAGCTAGCCGAGTTTAAGTTTCCTACTATGTTTCCATCTCCTAGTACAAGTGGATTTTGAGCGCCTATAAAATATTCGTAGCTTGAAGAAGTAGGATAAGTATATACGCCTATTGTTGAACTTGTTGTAATGTTGCCGGTGTTTGGATCAAAGTTTAACAACGCTGTGGCTGCATATATTGTGCTGCTTCCAGTATATATAGGTACTCCTATGCCACTAGATAGATTGTAAGGTACGAAACCGTTGGCGGCTCCAGAGCCTATAGTGTCCCATTCTTGTGTGCCACCAGCTGGTTTTGTTGGATTCACCACGTAGCTTATAGTAGTAGAAGATGTGGTAACATCCACTACCCAATCTGTTACCATAGAGCCAGATGAGTTTGTGCCAGATATCATATAGTATGGGGACACTGTAGTAGATATAATACTTGAGCTTGCTGTATTTGGTGGGGTTGTGATGTTATACCATGTCAAAGACCCACCGCTTATAGTTGTGCTTTGCCAAGTACCAGCTACATTTCTATATAAAACGTTACCAGAAGTATTGCTGTAATATGCTGCTTTTTCATTTTCTGCGTATATATAGTTCCATGTATTTGGTCCTGTTTTCTGGAAGTATGTGTCACCTTCTATAGCGTTTCCCAAAGTATCAAAGGTCGTTAATGTGTTTTGATAGTTAAAAGTAGCAGTATTTAGAGGATTAAAAGCTTGTGTTATGCTTGGGGCTGTGGAGTTTAGATTTGTGGGTTGTTGATAAGTTATTAAGTCCGTGGCTTTTGGTGGTTGCTGAGGTATTATATATATCGGTTGCAAAGAGGTGCCTACTACAGACCCGGATTGATCAACTTTATATCCTAAAAGCTTTAAACCATCGGGATTTACCATATAACCTTGTTGGCTTATGGTAAACTGTCCGTTCCTTGTATAAAAAACATTTCCAGCATTGGCTGGATCTTGTAAAATAAATAGTCCATTACCTTGTATGGCTAAATCGGTATTGTTGCCAGTTTGCTCAAAGTTGCCGAGTTGCCAATTTAGTTGTGTAGAATCAACTATAACACCAGCGCCGTATATTGTAGATTTCAACGTATCAGTGAGTGTGTTGATACCTACGTTTACATTGGCTACAACGTTTTCAAATATTGGATTTACCGCTTTATAGCCTATTGTGTCGGCATTCGACATATTGTTAGATATGATGCTTAGGTAGTTGTTAAAAGCATCAAGACCAGAAATCGCGTTGTAAAAACTTGGTAACATGTTTCACCTCCTTAAATTGTGCTGGATGTAGTGGATGTATTGGAGTTTGGTATGGCCCCAGCGTATATTATGTTTGACGCTAGTTCCGACAAACCGGACTGAAGAGTGAGCTCCAAATTTGTACCACTTAGATTAACAGATTGAACTATATCGGCTAAGCCAAGTCTTACATTTTGATTTGGAATGCCGTTTGATAGTATTTGAACACCATATTGGCCAGGTTGCAACCCAGATAGACTTAAAGGGTTTAAACCGGCTGTCAAGCTCATTGTAATTGTTTTTACAGGTGTATTGCCATTCATTATTTCAACACTTACATTAGACATGCTTGTGGGAGCGTCAAGATAATAACTGACATTTTTTGTAGTATCTATGCCGCTTGTGCTAAACACAAACTCTTTTCCTATCATGTTTATTGAATTTAGTGTAGTCATCTGCGACAAAAGTGCCTCTAAGGCCTGGGTTTGTTGCTGGGCTATACTGTAATAACCTATTTGCTGAAGTTGCACTGTGGCGTTTATCATAGATGTTACATCGTTGCCGCTTGAAGATGCTGGGTCTTGATACTTTAGTTCAGTGGTGTAAATTTCCATGTAAGCACTTGCACTAAGATTCATGAGACTTTGCTGAGTACCTGGCGGCACAACGTTTACTTTTGGAAGCCAAGATGGTGATGAGACGCTCTGTCCAGTGTTTAATCCACCTACCAAGTTTGAGCTATTTACCGTACTCATTATGTACCTCCTAACTTATTTTGCTTACAAGCTCTTTTAACTCTTGTAAGCTATTATTATAATTTATGCCAGTTTTTGGATTTTGCATAAAAAAATTATCTATATCGGATTTACGCTCTAAAACTTTATCTATGGTGGGGTTAGATCCTTTCCTATAAAGTCCTACTTTTATGATGTCTTCCATCGAATAATATTCAGATAGAATTTGTTTAAACTTAAGCACGTAGTCCCAGTGCTCATCTGAGACTATATTCGGCATTATACGGCTTATACTTTTAAGTGGATCTATAGCTGGATAGATGCCAGAATCTGCTATTTTGCGGGATAAAAGTATGTGTCCATCCAAAAAACTCATGGCGCTGTCGGCTATAGGATCTAGTGAAGTATCGTCACCTTCTACCAGTACACTAAATATTCCAGTGATACCATAGTCTCCAACGAGCCCACATCCTTCTATTATTTTAGACATCGTTAGAAATACAGATGGTGTATATCCTTTTAACGTTGGTGGTTCTCCTACCGAGAGCCCTATTTCTCTTTGGGCCATTGCAAGTCTTGTTAGAGAATCCATTACAAGCAAAACATTGTAACCTTTGCTAGCAAAAAATCTAGCATGTACCAAAGCGCTTATAGCTCCTTTTACTTTCATTATAGGTGTTTGGTCCGATGTAGATACGATAACTACCGATTTTTCAAAAGCCTCTCCTAGTATATCCTCTACATATTCTCTAACTTCTCTTCCACGCTCTCCTATAAGCGCTAGCACTACTACATCGGAATAACTATGCTTCATTATCATTCCAAGCGTGGTAGTTTTTCCAACACCTGCTCCAGCAAATACACCGATTCTTTGTCCTATACCAATGGTTGTTAACGCGTTTATGGTCCTTACACCAGAATCAAATATTTTTGATATTTTTTTTCTTTCCATAGGAGAGTGGTTTTCTAAGCTTAAAGGTAATTTTTTTAACGATTTTACGCTTTTAGTGTTGTCGCTATGTATTATGTTTCCAAAAGGATCTAACACTTTGCCTAAAAATTCTTCTGATACATATGTAGATACAGGTTCTTCGGTATATAGCACTTTAGTGCCTGGTTTTACGCTAACGTTACTGTCAAAACACATTATAATTGCATTTTCCTTGTCAAAGCCTATAATCTCACCTTTGAAATCACCGTCTATCGTTACTTCATCCCCGACACCAGAACTATAGTTGGAAGCTTCTATGTAAACCCCGCTTACTTTAGTTATTTTACCGTATATTTTGTAGGGCCTTTTCAACAACATCTTTTAATAAATCCTTGTTAAATCTTTCCAAAATAAAGTCCTCTGTTTCTATCTGAAATTCGCCGTTTTCTAGGTTTTCCTCTATAAATTTAATTTCTACATTGTTTAGATTTTTTATATATTTTTGAAAAGTTTCTATAAATGTTTTGTTGGCTTTTACCACAATGAAATGTTTAAATATATTACTATCCTCTAAAATTTTTTTTATTATAGAGTCTAAATCTATACTACATTTTGCGTATAAGCTACTTAGTATAGTTGATATCAATGTGCTTATCTCTTCTATGGTTAGTTGCTCCCTTTGAATTATGGTATTTTTGATAGTTTCTAAACTTTGTAAAACGGCATTTTTATAGGCTTCTTCCTTAGCTTCGTTTTCCTTTATTTGTTCTATGGTAGCTTTCAATTGTTCTTTTTCGGCTATTAAAGCATTTTTTTCTTGTTCAATGTTTTCTAGTTCTTTTTTAATAGTCTCGATTTCTTCTTCAGTCTTTTTGTGTTTTTCCAAAAGACGTTTAATCTCTTGATCTTTTAACGTTATTTGTTGTTCTAATTGCTCTACAGTTTTTCTGTATTGTAGTATTTTAGCTTGTGTTTCTTTTTTTATAAGCTCTAAAACTTTGTTAACAGATGTTTCTGACGTTTTGTTTGGTGAAGACTCTTTGTTTTGAATTTCAAACGTAATGTTTTGTATTGCTTCAAAGTGATCATTCATAAGAAGCACCACCAGTCAAATCTATCTTGCCTTCATCTGCCAACTTTTTGATAACGGCTATAATCTCTTTTTGAGCTTTTTCTACTTCAGAGACTCTTACCGGACCCATGGCTTCCATATCTTCCTTCATTATAGTAGCCGCTTTATTAGACATATTTGAGAAGAATTTTCCTTTTATTGCATCAGAAGCTCCTTTTAAGGCAACCATAAGTGTATTTTTATTTACTGCTTTTAATATCTCCACTATGTCTCTATTGCCTAATTTTTCTATGTCTTCAAATACAAACATTTTATCTTTTATGCGTTCTGCTAAATACTTATCCTCTTGTTCTATTTTGTTTAAAATCTTATCGGTGATTTTTTTATCAAGCAAGTTTAGTACTTCTGCAGCTAATACAAGCCCATTTGTTTTTTGAGAGAATCCGCTTAAACCTATTCCCCTTATCTCTTCGGCCAGGTTTTCTATAAGCTCTCCTAAAAACTCTGGAGATATATTTTCCAATGTTGCAAGTCTCTTTGTTACTTCCACAGCTATATTCTCTGGTAAATACTGCAACACATCGGCCGCTCTCATTGGACTTAATTGGGATAATACAACGGCTATAGTTTGAGGATGCTCTTTTGCCAACAAAGAAGCTAAAACTTTAATATCTACTTTTTCTAATTCTTGGAAACTCTTTATAATAGTAGAGCTACTTACAAATTCATATATCTTGGCAAATTTTTCTGGCGGTAAAACTCTTCTTGCAAACTCTAAGAGCTGCTCAGTATCTGGTGATACTATTGTTGTTTCTTGATAATCTTGTAAAAATTCTTTAGCTATCTCCTCTACATCCTGAAGAGTAATGCCTTGAATAGTATTCATATTTAAAAATATATCTTGGAGCTCCGATTCGTCTAATTCTTTCATTATTTCTACAGATACCTCTGGAGGTAAAGCCATCATAAGTACCGCAGCTTTTTGAGCTTTTGTCAATTTATCTATCGGCATAATTATTATAATAAATCATTTTTATTTATATAGCAACATATTAATCTGATTTAAAAAACAACCAAGCATTATCACCACCTTTGGGAAATTTTATAAGATGATACTTACCTTTTAATTTGTTGCCATTTAGTATAAAATCGTATTTTTTATCTGTTCGTTCTAAAAGCTCAAAGGTACCTTTATCCCAAATTTTTACTACACCAGCTCCATACTGGCCTTCTGGTATCACACCTTCAAAGTTCGCATATTCCAAAGGATGATCTTCTGTTTGTATGGCAAGTCTTTTGACACCGCTTTCTATAGGTGGTTCTTTTGGTATTGCCCAAGATTTTAATACACCATCTAAAGCCAACCTAAAATCCCAATGTAGATGAGAAGCATGATGTTCTTGTATTACAAATATAGATTCGTGGCTTTCTATTACACTCCATCGAGGTTCTGGTGTTTTTGAAAAATCCCTCTTTTTAGAATAATCGCTCATGATATTATACCAAGCATTTTTGTGATCGCTTTCTCCAAGCCAAACAGCACCGCATTTGATATTATAGAATGTCCTATGTTAAGCTCTTCTATAAGCCCTTTTAAATCCAATATAAGATGTATATTTTGATAAGTGATGCCGTGCCCTGCGTAAACATTCAAACCTAGTTCTCTTGCTAAGGTTGCAGCTTTTCTTAGCCTATTTTTTTCTTCTTCTAAAAGCCTAAAATCTCTCTTATGAAAACTCTCTGCAAATCTTCCAGTATGCAGTTCTATTGCATCTGCGCCCGTAAATTTCGATGCTTCTACTTGCCCAAGGTCTGGGTCTATAAAAAAAGACACCTCTATCTGATTTTCTTTAAAATCCTTTATATAGTTCTTTAAATAATCTGCGTTTGATAATATGTCTAGCCCTCCTTCGGTGGTTACTTCTTGTCTTTTTTCTGGTACAAGCGTAACTCTTTGAGGCTTTATTTCTAATGCGATAGTTTTTATTTCTTGCGTAGGTGCCATTTCAAGGTTCAGTGGAATTTCCACCGAAGTCCTCACCAGTCTTACATCTTCATCTTTTATGTGTCTTCTATCTTCTCTTAAATGCATTGTGATTTGGTGAGCGCCAGCTCTTTTTGCTATAAAAGCAGCTTCTAATACAGATGGTTCGAAGGTTTTTCTCGCTTCTCTGATGGTAGCAACATGATCTATATTTACGCCCAGTCTCATAACACTATTCCCACTCTATTGTGGCTGGTGGTTTTGAAGATATATCGTAAACCACTCTATTAATACCTTTTACTTCTTGTATTATTCTCCTCATCACATGCTCTAAAAATTCATAAGGAAGCTTCGATGGTTCTGCGGTCATTCCATCTTGACTGTCTACCGCTCTTAAAGCTAAAACCTTGCCGTATGTTCTATTGTCTCCCATTACACCCACAGATTTTATTGGTAAAAGCACAGCAGAAGCTTGCCATGTCTTATCGTATAAATTCCATTTTTTCAACTCTTCTATAAAAATGGCATCGGCTTCTCTTAGTATATTTAAATCTTCTTCTTTTACATCTCCTATTATTCTTATCGCGAGTCCTGGGCCAGGAAACGGATGTCTATATACCATGTCTTTTGGAAGATCAAGCTCTAAGCCTAAGGCTCTTACTTCGTCTTTGAAAAGCTCTCTTAACGGTTCCAAAAGTTTTAGATTCATTTTTTCTGGGAGCCCTCCAACGTTGTGATGAGACTTTATCTTGGCTGACCCATGAATGCCGGCGCTTTCAACAAGATCTGGATAAAGTGTGCCCTGAAGCAAAAACTCTGCGTTGTATTTTTTGGCTTCTTCTTCAAAAATCTCTATAAAAGTGTTTCCTATGATTTTTCTTTTTTGTTCTGGATCTTCAACATTTTTAAGCTTTTCTAAAAATAAATTGCTTCTATCAAGCGCCACTATATTAAGACCAAGTTTGGTAAGATTTGATATTACTTCCTTTGACTCGTTTTTTCTAAGAAGCCCATGATCTACAAAAATACACGTTAGTTTATCACCTATAGCTTTGTGGGTTAAAACAGCAGCTACGGCAGAATCTACACCACCAGAAATAGCGCATATTACCTTTTTATTCCCAACTGTCACTCTTATCTCTTCTATTTTATGCTCTTTGAAGCTTTTCATATTCCAGTTTTGGTGGCATTTTGCTATATCGAACAAGAAATTTGACAACATCTCTTTACCGTATTCGGTATGATAAACCTCCAAATGAAACTGTACACCGTATATTGGAAAATGATTATGTTTTATAACTGCATTTTCCGAGTTATCCGAAAAGCCTATAGACTCAAAATCCTTTGGCAATGTGGATACCTTATCCGCATGACTCATCCAAACTACGGTATGCTGTGGTATATTTTTGAAAAAAATGTTAGGTTTAAAGTCTAAGTATGCCTTACCGTACTCATGTTTATCTGATTTTTCCACTATTCCACCAAACTCATAGGCTATTAGCTGATGCCCGTAGCATATTCCCAATACGGGTATTCCAAGCTCATAAATCTTCTTGTCAAGCTTTGGTGCATTTTTCTCGTATACCGAGTATGGACCTCCAGAAAATATCAATGCGCATGGTTTTTTTGTAATTATCTCCTCAATGTCTATATCTGGTAAAACTATCTCGCTATAAACTCCTAATTCTCTTACTTTTCTAGCTATAAGCTGTACATATTGAGACCCAAAACTAACTATTAGTACGTGACCTTCCAATGTTTTACCCTTATAATATTTAGCTTATATCATGAGCCTTTCTAATTCTCTTTTCTTAAGTATCTCTATATAGCCTCTTTCCGTATGTATTATGCCTTCTTTTTTCCATTTACTCATAATACGTATGGCTGTTTCTACGGTAGTACCTGTCATTTCTGCTATATCTTGACGGGTTATAGGTATTTCTATTGATATTTTACCACCTTCTTTTTCTTCACCTACGGACTTTGCCAGATCTAATATCACTCTTGCTATGCGCTCTTCTACTCTGCCAGAAGCTATGGATTTTAATATATCGTAAGCGTATAAAAGATTATGGGTAGCGTCACAAGTTACTTTTACAGCAAAAGCTGGATACTTGATAGCTAAATTTATAAAGTCTTGGTTTGAAAGGTATAAAACAGATGATTCTGTCATAGATTGAGCTGTGTATGTAGTTTTTATTTTTGACTTTATATTTGACCCACCCCACTCAATCCATCCAAAGGTATCTTTTGGAAATACGAGCCTTACTATAATTGTACGGCCGTCCTGGGTTTCTTTTATGAGCTTAACTATACCATCCATCAATATAAAAAGTCCAGGTTCAGATTCCTCTTCAAAGAATATATATTCGTTTTTTCTATATTCTCTCATATTTAGAAGACTTGCTACTTCTTTTATTTCGTCGTTAGACATATTCTCAAACATGCTAACGCTTTTCAGAAACTTTATTTTCTGATCTATGGTGCTCTTAGGCTTTTCCATTGTTTCCATACATACCTCCAAAAATAATATAAATTAGTGATATAACCATATGATTATACCATCATATATTAAATTTATGCAAAGAAAATATTTTTTCAAGATATTCTTTTATGGTAATATCTCCCCCTCGTGGTTCATCGAGTATGCTGGTATATATTTGTGGTTCCATGATCTCGTCAAAATCTTCATAATCTATAGATTCTAAAAGCATTTTTGCTTCTTTTGTAACTTTTATAGATTTTACATCGATACCTTCTAAATGAAGCCATATTAAAGACCATGCTCTGGCAAGGCTTATTGGATTGTATCCACCGCCTCCAAGCAATATAAATTTTTTTGTGTATTGTTTTATAATATCTATTGCTTTTATATAAATGTTGTTTGATAGATTGAATTTCGATAGATAATCTTCTTTTACAGCATCAACACCCATTTGCACTACAAAAACATCCGGGGTAAATTTTTTTGTGGCTATTTCAATGGCTTTTTCTAAAGCATGCAAGAAATCGTTATCGTTAATCTCCTTTGGAAGAGGTATATTCATATTAAAACCAAAACCTTCACCTTCTCCTAGTTCATCTGCATATCCAACATGGAAAGGAAAAGCATACTCTGGAGATTGATGCAAGCTTATTAAAAACACATCGGCGCTGTTATAAAAAGCTTCTTGAACACCATCTGGATGATGAGCATCTAAATCTATATACATTATCTTCTTAAAACCATGTTTTTGTAGATGCAATATGCTTATAACTGGATCGTTTAAAAAACAAAAACCGTTTGCCCGTGATTTCATTGCGTGATGCATTCCACCTGCTGGATTAAATGCTACAATTTCATTCTCTGTTTTATAGTTTTTAATATAAAATTCTACGGCTTGGACGCTAGAGCCAGTTGCCAATAAAGATCCTTTCCACATGCCCGCTGATACAGGATTTTCTATAGTTCCTATGGCATATTTTTCTCTTATATAATTGGTTGCTTTCATCATTCTATCTGCTTCTATAAGAGCGTCTATATAATCTTTTGTGTGGAAAATAAGCAACTCTTCTATAGACGCATCCCTTCCTTCTAGATAATCAACATCAAAACCAAGTGCCTTAAGGTAATTTATCATAAGGGAAACCCTAGGCACCCTCAAGGGATGGTTTTTAGGATATCTTAGTTCTTTATACTTTTCACTAGCTATTAAAATATTCACACTGTAAAAAGCCTAAAAATAAAATGATTTATTTACCTAACCATTGGTCTAACTGTTTTTCACTACTTGGGGCTCCTGGGTGCATTTTACCATCCATGCCTATAATAGTGGGTGTGCCTTGCACTCCAAGTTTCATAGCTTCTTGCATAGAGTTTTTGATAAAAGCATCTCCTTCTGGACATTGAGATAGCGGTGCTTTTGCGTTGTAAGCAGCGTGTAGGCTGTTCCATCCTTTTTTGTTGCACCAAAGCCCTACAGCGGATTGGAAAGCCCCTGGATGTATTGGTAGCGGGAAAAGTATAACTCTTACTTCTACGCCATTTTTATCTGCCCATTTTTGTATGAGAGGTTCCGCCTCATGGCAGAATGGGCACTTAGGATCAGTGATTAGATATATGTATTTGTCTGCTGGTGGTGGATTTGTGCCGAAATAAGATTTCCCTTTGTAATAACTAAAAGCTACATACTGATTTAGTCCTGATTCTTCATTTTTGCTTACTTTTAAAAACTGGTTCATAGTTTCTTGTGTAAGATTTTGCTTTGTAATAGCGTTTAGAAGCTGACCAGCTATAAAATAGTTTCCTTTTGGATCCGTATATATTACATTTGGTGGTCCATCGTTTATTTTTATAACTACTTCACAAAGACCTTTTATTTGTTTTAAAGGTTTTTCTGCTACTACTTGGACTTTTGCTCCAGGCGGTGTAAAATGCTCTACGTTTGCAACTATAGTGTTGTTAGATGGGCATTTTGTAGTTTGAAGTTTACTACAAGCACCTAAACCGATGCCAAAGATAGCTACTGCAAGCAACAAACTTGGCTTAAAAAGTTTAGCTTTTTTAAATTCAATATTCATAATTACCTCCACGCAATATTATATTAGTATATCATGAAATTTATGTGATTATCTAAAAGTGTTTTATGAAGCTGTTTTTGTTGTTTCTAATAGATGTTCAGATACTTTTATATGTTTTATGGCTTCTTTTACAAATTCAATGTTTAATCTATGTCCACCCATGTAAGAATATATGTTTGCTGAAAATCTTACACCAGTTAAATATAAATCTCCTATTAAGTCTAGGACTTTATGGCTTACAGGCTCATGAGAGTGCCTTAGCCCCTCTTTATTTAACACACCTGTATCTGTAAGGACTATGTTATTTTCTAAAGAGCCACCTTTCCCAAGGCCTAACTTTCTAAGTTTTTCTATGTCTTCTATATGACAAAACGTTCTAGCGCTTATGAGCTTTCTATCTATGTGTGGTTTTTCCAATTCGGAGTTGTAATTATAAATTTGATGCTTCAGAAAATTTCCAAAAAATCCTTCAAATATAATAGATAAACTTTTTTGTGGTTTTGCCATTATATATTTGTCGCCATCTGAAACTCTTACAATATTTGAAAGATGGCCAAAATATTTAGGAGTATCTTGAGCCACTTTGTATTTTTCTAAAAGCTTAAAAAATTCACAAGCGCTACCATCCATAATAGGGGATTCTTCAGAATTTACAAACTCCACTATTATATTGTCTATATCTGCTAAATATAAGGCTGCCATTATATGTTCTATGGTTCTAAAAGTTGCTATGCCGTTTCCTATAGATGTTGAATTTGAAGTATCTACTACATTTTCTACATGAGCTTTTACTTTATAAGCATTCCTCATAAAGATTATGCCTGTATTTTCTTCTGCTGGGTGGAACTTTACCTTCGATATTGCACCTGAGTGTATGCCTATGCCCTCTATTGTAAAAGAATCAGATATGGTATTTTGCAAAAAGCATTCGTTTCTCATATAAAATTATATGAGCAAATTATGTGCCAATAGATGATATATATTTTGCTATAGATTCTACGCTTGGTTTCTGGGGGACGTAAGTCACTTGAAATCCTTCATTTTTTATAGCATCTGCCGTAGTGTTTCCTATAGCAAATATGTCTTTTTCGTTTAAAATATATTTGTAATTTTGCAAATTTTTTAAAAGCCCTAAAAAAGCTGAAGGACTAGCAAAAAATACTCCATTTACTGCCTTAAGAGTCTCTAGTACTTTTCTTAATTCGTAAATCTTATGCTTAGTTTTGTAGGCTTCTAATATGAAAATATCTTTGTTTTTTACCATATTTTTTATATCTTCTGGAAGCTCGAAGTCTGTCCTTATCCAAAGAGTTTTACAGTTTACTATAGGTAGTATTTCTTTTATTGAATCTCTAGCAATTAAGTTTTTTGTGTTGTAAAATCCCAAGAAATACTCTTTAGTTTTTTCTCCTACAATATATACATTAATTTTTGCATTTTTGCAAATATGTAAATTTTTAAAAAATATTTCTACAGCTTTTCTGCTGCTAAAGATTATACAATCAAAGTCAAAGTCTTTTAACTCAAACTCTTTGGGTATTGTTTCTATCATAGGTAAGCTGATAGTATTTATATTGTAAGAAGAGAATATTTTTTTAGATTCTAAGTTTTTCTCTTCTTCTCTTGTGAGAAGCAGCTTATACATTGTAGATATCTTTTGATAGCTTGGAGAGAATACCATTTATAAAAGAAGGCGTTTTTTTATTACCGTAGTTGCTTGCAATTTCTATATAATCTATTATGGCTTGTATGTTTTTTTTAGGTTTTATGTAAAGAAGTTCTGTAAAAGCAGTTCTTAAAATAGCCTTTTCTATGCTACCTAAATCATCAAGATTCCAGTTTTCAAGATAAGAGGCTATTTTCTTGTCTATATTTTCTATATTCTCTCCAAACTTTTTCGTTATTAGTAGCGTGTATTTTTGGCTATCTTTTTTAAGTGGCGGTTTGCTCATGTTTATAATTTCTTGAGATATAATAGATATTTCTCCTCCACTTATATCCCAAGCGTAAAGGCTTCTAAATGCTATTTCTCGTGCTCTTGCTCTTATGTCTTTCATTATAAGCTCCAATAAAGAAAGCCATTTTTTAAGAAAACATCTTTGTTGTATAAGTTTTTTATGTCTATCAAAATTTTTGGGCTTTTAGTAATATTTTCGTAAAATCTTATATCGTATTCCCCAAAAGCGTTGTGTTTTACCGCTACAATTACAGCATCGTAAGGTGCCTCTTCGTAAGGGTCTTGTAAAAGTTCTATACCATATTCTTTAAAAACTTCATCCCTGTATACGTACGGGTCGTATATGTATGTATTTATACCAAAATCTTTAAGTTCGTTGTATATATCTACTACTTTTGAGTTTCTTATGTCTGGAATGTTTTCTTTAAAAGAGAGCCCAAATATGATTATTTTTGAGGATTCTATCTGTTTTTTTGCTTTTATTAAAAGCTTTAAAACGTTTTGCACTACAAAGTTTGGCATGTCGTCGTTTACTCTTCTACCAGAAAGAATTACCTCTGGATGGTGGCCTAACTCTTGAGCCTTGAATGTTAGATAGTAAGGGTCTACGCTGATACAGTGTCCTCCTACTAAACCTGGTTCAAATTTGAGAAAGTTCCATTTGGTAGCAGCGGCTTCTAACACATCCTTTGTATCTATACCCATTTTATGAAAGATCATCGATAGTTCGTTCATAAGTGCAATGTTTATATCTCGTTGAGTATTTTCTATAACTTTAGCGGCTTCTGCAACTTTTATAGATTTTGCTTTAAATATTCCAGCTTTTACAACCTTAGAGTATATTCCACTTATTATGTTAAGGCTATATTCGCTGTCTCCAGAAACTACTTTTACTATATTTTCAAACCTATGTATTTTATCACCAGGATTTATGCGTTCTGGTGAATAGCCCACAAAGAAATCTTTTTTCCATTTAAGCCCTGATTCTTTTTCTAAAATAGGTACACATTCTTCTTCCGTTAGACCAGGATATACTGTAGATTCATACACCACTATACTGTCTTTTTGTAAATTTCTACCAACTATAACAGATGCACTAAATATAGGTTTTAGGTCTGGTACTTTGTGTTTATCTATAGGCGTTGGTACTGTGATGATAATAAATTTACATTTTTTTATATACTCTTCGTTGTCCGTAAAAAGTATGTTGCTATTTAGAAGTTCTTCAGAAGTGGTTTCCTTTGTTCTGTCTATACCTAATTTTAGTTCGTTTATCCTTATTTGGTTTATATCAAAACCTATTACGTTAAAGTGTTTTGCAAACGTTACAGCCAATGGAAGCCCTACATATCCAAGCCCTACTACGCATATTGACTCTTGTTTGTTTATAAAATCTTCTATGTTTATCATGCTTTTTTGATTATTGCAAAATGTTTTTTACCTACTTGTACTCTTAGCTCATTTTCAACAACTATTTCTTTGTTTGGATCTGTTATCTTTTCTCCGTTTATTCTCAATCCTCCACCAGATATTATCCTTCTTGCTTCGTTGTTTGATGTTGCAAAACCTATCTTTACTATAAGTTCGTAAGCTTTTAAAGAATCTTTATCAGAAAAGCTAAATACTGGTGCGTCCTTCGGAAACTCTTTTTGAGAAAAAGTAGATTCAAAAAATTCCTTTGCTTCTTTGGCCTTTTCCTCTGAATGAAATCTTGATACAATGATGTATGCAAGCTGCTTTTTAGCTTCCATAGGATGCATCGCTTTTATCTTTTCTATCTCATCTGGGGTCTTATCGGTGAGTAAAGTATAATAGTCGTACATAAGTTCATCAGATATACTCATAATTTTTCCAAACATATCCTTAGGATCATCCTTTAGTGCTATATAGTTTCCATAGCTTTTTGACATCTTCTTTACACCGTCTATTCCCACTAAAAGCGGCATAGTAATACAAACTTGTTTTTCTAAGCCGTAATCCTTTTGAAGTTCCCTTCCTACAAGCAAATTAAACTTTTGATCAGACCCTCCTATTTCTATATCTGCTTTTAGTATTACAGAGTCGTATCCTTGAAAAAGTGGATATAAAAACTCATGAATGTGTATAGGAGAGCCTTCTTTATAGCGCTTTTGAAAATCATCACGCTCTAACATTCTTGCTACTGTATATTTTGAAGCAAGGTTGACTATATCTTTTGTTGTCATAGTGGATAGCCACTCGCTGTTGTATAAAATTTTTGTTTTATCTTTATCTAAAATCTTAAAAACTTGCTCTTGATATGTTTTTGCATTTTCTAAAACTTCTTCTTTAGAAAGAGGGGGTCTTGTTTCGTTTCTGCCGGTTGGGTCTCCTATCATTGCTGTAAAATCACCTATTAAAAATATTATTTCATGCCCTAAATTTTGAAAGTCTCTTAATTTTTGAAGCAAAACCGTGTGCCCTAAATGCAAATCTTTTGCTGTAGGGTCAAAACCTGCTTTTACTACAAGCGGCTTCCCCTTTTTTAACTTTTCTATAAGCTCTTCTTTCTCTATAATTTCTACAGTCCCTTTTTGTATAATCTCCAATTGTTTCTGTATATCCATGGTTATATATTATACCTGTTTTTGGCTTTTAATATGCTATAATATGTTATTAGCCCTGGTAGCTCAATTGGATAGAGCATGGGACTACGGATCCCAAGGTTGCGGGTTCGACTCCTGCCCAGGGCGTATAATATCTTAGAAAAACGATCCAAGCACAAAAGATATTTTTTCTCTTGCGGTATCTCCTGGAACCGGCTTTGTTTTAAAAGCAAGGTCGAGTCTCACTGGCGCATAAGAGGTTATAAATCTTATACCTACACCATAGCTTCCAAGCCATTTGCTTGGTCTTAGACCAGACCAAGAATCTGCACCTCTACCAGTATCGTAAAAGGCATCTACGTAAAAAATATTTTTGTATAAAGGATAATCTGCTTCAAAGTTTAGTACAATTTCCCTTGTAGCACCTATTGGTTCATCTGCTGAGTCAAGAGGACCAGCGTAACCATAGCTATAACCTCTTATCGTATAGTCACCACCTACAAAGAACTCATCGTCTAAAGGTACAACCGAATTGGAATATGCTTGAGCCCAACCAATAGTCTCTCTTGCCGAGAATATTGTACCAGTATAGAATATATGGTCTTTTATAAAGTTTGCGTTTGAAAGCACTATTTTTTGGAATTTTTCACTACCACCAAGCACCGGTAAAGCGATTGTGTATGTTAAAGATTGAATAGATCCCTTTGAAGGGAATAAATAGTAGTTTGTGGTGTTGTGAGAAACCGAAAATATTAACTTTCTTGCTTGCCAAGTGCCTGCTTGTGATTGGATTACCGGCGGAGTCGAAGATGATATATCAGAATATGTTACTTTTTGTATGCTCGAGCCTAAGCTTGCATACCAATATTCACCAAACTCTTTTGTAAAGGTTAAGTCAAAGCCAACTCTTTGAACGGTGTAGTCTATATAGTAGATCTTTGTATCGTATAGTGATCCAGTTACATCTATTGGTTTGTTAAACAACCATTTATGGGTATAACTTATTGAATCGTTTTCGTAGTTTGCACCGTAAGATAAGGATATGCCGGCTATATCGCCAGTACCTAGGAAATTACCTTTTCTAATGGACGCAAATCCGGCTAGACCAGTTACCTGGTTGTAGCCAAGACCCACTGAGAACTGGCCTGTATACCTTTCTTGGATTTTTGTATATATATCGTCAAAATTATCTGGTTTTGGTACAGGCACTATTTGTACGTTGTCATAGTAGCCTAAGTTCATTATACGGTCCTTTGATCTACTTAGTTCGTGTCTTGTGATAAGGTCGTACTCTTGGACCCTCATTTCTCTTCTTATAACATAGTCTCTCGTTTCATAATTTCCTCGTATATGGATTTTACCAGCGTATACTGGACCACCTTCATAAACATGAAAAAATAAGTTAACAGTTTTATTTTTAAAATTTGTTTCCTTTTTTACGCTGGTGTATTCGTTGATGAAACCTGTCTTGCCATATTTGTCAAATATTCTTTTTTCTATAAGCTTTATTATAGATTTTTTATAATATCTCTTGCTATCTCTGTGTTGTATTATCTTATCCAATAGCTCACTTTCAGAATACATTTTGTTTCCTTTGAAAACTATTTTGCCTATTTTATATCTCGAACCTTCGTGTATTTTTATTGTTATATTTACCCAGTGTCCATGCTTTTTAATAATAGGTTTGTCTATTTGAACTTCAAAAAAACCTTCATTTTCATAAAATTTTTTCAGTCTTTTTATATCATCCATGAGTATATGTTTGTTGAAGGGGGGGTGCCATCTAAAAGCTAATAGACTAAAGGGTTGCGTTTTCATATGATCTAAAAGTCTACCGTCGCTAAAAGTCTTGTTACCTATAAAATGAATATCATCTACATAGGTAGGCTTTGTTTCCTTTATGTAAAATACTAATCTTGATGCCCCTTTAACGGGTATTATCTTATAGGTTACACCCACATGAGAGTATCCGGCTTCTTCATAGGCTTTTTTGATACGGTTTATAAGCTCGTGGATTTGTTCTTCGCTTAGGACTTTTCCTAATTGGAATTGTTTTATAATTTCTATCTTTTCATTTATGCTGGAAGACGGCGTTAAACCTCTAGTGGCTTGATTTAAACCAAATTTTCCTACCTCTGTTTCTATGCCAAGCTTTTTGGCAAGATCCTTGGAGCTTAGTCTTTTGTTGCCTTTAAATTCTATACGATATATAATTGGCAAATCTTGTACAATATATATAAGTTTTACATGATCGTCCTTTTTTATTTCTTTTACTGCTATATTTTTGAAATATCCAGTTTCATATAATCTTTTTATGTCTTCGTCCAGCATGGTTTGCGAAAATTGCATGCCTGGATGAAGTTTCATGAATCCCTTAACAAGACCCGACTGTATATACTTATTTCCAACAACTTCTATTTTTGATATAGTTTGGGAAAAACCAAGCGATACTAACAGCAATATAAATAAAAATACTTTCTTCATCAGTACTTTCTCTCCTCCAGTTTATAAATGCTTGTATCTACCTCTTTGTAGCTTAAGCTAAGCTCACCATTTTTATATTGTACCAGCGAATGTTTTAAAAAATTCTCATCGTCTCTTTCTTTGTAATCTTCTCTCCAATGCCCACCTCTTGATTCTCTTCTGTTTAAAGCGCATAAAGCTACCGCTCTTGATAATTCAAGCATATTTCTTAACTCTAAAAGCTCAATAAGATTTGTATTAAATATTCTCGATTTGTCTGAGACTGGTATATAATGCCACATATCCAATAGTTTTGTGAGTTCTTTATAAGCTTCTTTCAAAGAGCTTTCTGTCCTAAATATACCCATGTTAAACCATGTTATTTCCCCCATTTTATTTCTTACCTCATACAATTTAACATTTCCTTCTCTTTGCATCAAAGAGTTTACATAAGCTTCAGCTTTTGTTGTAGGGTTTCTATTTGAAAAATCGAAATCTTTTGCATATTCACGTGCATATTCACCAGCATATTTGCCAAACACCACAAGCTCAGTAAGGGAATTACCTCCTAACCTGTTTGCACCATGTACTGATACGCAAGCACACTCTCCTATAGCTAAAAGTCCTTTTACGCTGGTTTGGGAGCTTTTAAAATCAACAACATCTATACCACCCATGCAATAATGAGCTGTGGGTCTTATAGGTATAGGAGCTTTTACAGGGTCTACGCCTTCAAAATCGATGGCTAATTGCCTTACCTGAGGTAATCGTTCATTTATTTTTTCTTCTCCCAAATGTCTTAAATCTAAATACACATACGCAGATGTTCCTTCTCCTACACCAAGCCCGCTCTTTATTTCAAGCTCTATCGATCTTGATACTATATCTCTCGGAGCTAGTTCCATTTTATTTGGAGAATATTTCTCCATAAACCTTTCGCCTTTAACATTTAAAAGGTATCCACCTTCTCCTCTTGAAGCTTCTGAAAGCAGTATACCAGTTTTGGCAAGACCCGTTGGGTGAAATTGGATAAACTCTATATCTTTTAAAGCTATACCTTTTCTAAGCGCTATAGCTTGCAGATCTCCTGTGTTGCCTGAGGCATTTGTGCTTCTATGCCAATATATTCTTGCAAAGCCACCACCTGCTAATATTAAAACCTTCGTCTTTATATACAATACACTTGAATCTTTTATGTTTAAAAGCTCAACACCCTCTATTTTTTCATTTTCTATATCTAAATCGAGCAAAAAATACTCGTTGAAAAAGTCTATATTTTCTTTTGACATTGCCTGTTCAAATAGTGTATGTAGAAGTACGTGACCTGTTCTATCTGCGGAATAAACAGTTCTTGGAAAAGATGCTCCCCCAAAAGGTCTTTGTGCTATTTTACCGTCGATTGTCCTTGAAAATGGAACACCCATTCTATCTAACTCGTATATCATGTCTGGGGCATTCTTGCACATAAACAAGACAGCTTGCTGGTCTGCTAAAAAATCGGCACCTTTTGTGGTATCAAAAGCATGTTTTTCTGGTGAATCGTTTGGATCAGCTACTCCTATGCTGGCGTTCATACCACCTTGAGCAGCACCGGTATGAGATCTTGTTGGAAAAACTTTAGAAACAATTGCTATTTTTATGTTTTTATCTTTAGAAGCTTCTATGGCAGCCATTAATCCAGCACCGCCACCGCCTATTATAACTATATCGTACTTTAGCATATAAATATTATATATGAAAAACCAAAAATTTACTGAGATTGGTTATTGGGATTTTGAGCATTTGGGATGATACCCCATTTTCTTTCTATTTGCTCCCATTTGTTGTTTGGATTTTCATATTGTGCGAGCGTAGTAAGCTCACTTCCTTTTATATTCAATATGGTTATTTCAACCCTTCTGTTCATAGCTTTATTTTGCGGTGTTGTATTTGGCACCAATGGGTGATACTTGCCATACCCAGCTATCTTTATCTTTGATGGATCAAAACCTTTAAATATGAAGTACTTAGCAACGGAAGCCGCTCTATCGGTAGATAGTTCCCAGTTTGAGGGAAATGTAAGTGTATGTATGGGAGTGTTGTCGGTAAAACCATCTATTTCTATGGGATTTGGCAAGCTTGAAATTATTTTGTATATAGAATCTAGCAATGAGTAATACTTAGGATCTATATCAGCGCTCCCGCTTTTAAATAGTACAGTGTCTTGAAGTATAAGTTTAATACCCTGAGGTACAAGTTTAACTTTGAACTTACCTTCTAGGCCTTGTTTTTTTAACATTTGCTCTATTCTCTTCAATTGCATGTTTATATATTGACCCTTTTGGGTTAATTGAATCTTTGGAAGTGCTGGTTGTGGTAATATTTGTGACGGTAATGTTTGCTCAAATGGGAGTATTCTCATGCCCATAGCTTTTGCAAAAGCCTCTGCATATATTGGTATAGCTTTAGACCCTCTCATTATTGCATATAAAGAAATGAAAAGAGCTAAAAGAAGTGTTAAAAAATCAGCGTATGGTATAGCCCATCTTTCAGAGGCTTCTTCCGGACATTTATGTTTTTTAGCCATATTTGTCACGCATAAGCATTAAGCTTTTCTTCTATAAGTCTTGGGTTTTCACCTTTTGCTATAAGCCTGATACCCTCTATTGTCATATAACCAGCCATAACTATCATTTCAAGTTTTGTCTTTGATTTTCTACCCCATGGTCCAAAAATAAGATAAGAGCTAGCAATACCATAAATGGTAGCCACAAAGGCTGTTGATATACCTTCAGCTAATTTATTTGGATCGTTGAGTTCTGTTAAGGCGTGCATCAATCCAAAAACAGCCCCGGTTAGACCCATAGTAGGTGAAGTTTCTGAGCAAGTTTTCCAATATTCTACTCCTATTTTTAACTCTTCCTCTTCTTTTGTAAGTTCTGCTTCTAATATAGAAACTATTGACTCTTCCTCCATGCCAAGCACCATAAGCTCAACACCTCGTTTTATAAGAGGGTCTTTTATTTCGTCTATACTGGACTCAAGACTCAATATACCCTCTTTACGAGCCTTGCTAGCTATTTCTAATATCTCTTCTTTTGTTTTTTCTGGGTTTACTATGCTTCCACTAAAGACCATTTTTAGAGCTTTTATTATATAGCCTATTTTGCCGGCTGGTACGGAACCAAGCACCCCTAAAAGAGTAGATGGTATTACTATTAAAAAAGCAGGAGGTTGTATTAAAATTGCAAGATGAGTCCCATCTAAAAAAGCTCCTAACAAAAGTGAACCAAAAGCCAAAAAACCTATAATAGAGAATATGTCCATACACTACACCTAAATATCGGATAATTTATCCAATATTTTAAATATATCATATTTTTTTATTCTAAAAGCTACTTTGTTACATATTATCTTTGCATGTGAATCGAATATTTTTTCCATCACTATGAGACCATTTTCTTTTAAGGTCTTCCCCGTTTGAGTTATATCAACTATATAATCGCTTAGTCCTATTATGGGAGCTATTTCTACTGAACCGTTTAATTTTATAATGTTTATAGAAACGTCTTTACCTTCAAAGAAGCTCCTGGCTATATTTACATACTTTGTAGCAACTTTTGTAAAATGAAGTATTTTGTAGTCTCCAAGTTTTTCTGGCTTTCCGGCCACTACCATACTACATTTACCTATGTTTTTCAAATCTAAAATTTCATATATCTCTTTTGGTTCTTCTTTTAACACATCTAATCCCACCACTCCTATATCTGCCGCTCCTTGCTCTACATATGTCGCTACATCCGATGGTTTTACTATTAAAAATCTGAAGTAATCTATATCAACTATCAGCTTTCTGCTTTCTTCAATTTTGCTAGGTATCAGGCTTTTACTAAGAAATAATTCCGATACTTCTTCTAGCAGTCTTCCTTTTGGTATTGCTATTTTAAGCATCAAATTCTGGTTTTAGCCTTATGAGCACTTCACCGGGATTTATAACCTCTCCTATTTCTACCAGAATTTCCTCTACTTGTCCGTCTATGGTGCTTTTTATCTCATTTTCCATCTTCATGGCTTCTACTATTAAAAGCGTATCACCTTCTTTTACCTTATCGCCTATACTTACCTTTATATCCACAACCTTACCTGAAATGTTTGAAGATATATCACCTATGTCTTGAGCTTTTGGTCTTTTTGGTTTTACAGATGTCCCTTCTGGTATATCAACGCTGCTGGACTTTTGTTGGGAAACTGTTATTTCTCTAATCGGCTCAATGGTAACCTCTTCTAATTGATCGTTTATTCTTATGAAGAAGAGCTTTCTATCTTTTGACATCCCTTCTCTGCCAAC
This sequence comes from Hydrogenobaculum sp. Y04AAS1, assembly GCF_000020785.1. Lineage (NCBI taxonomy): Bacteria > Pseudomonadati > Aquificota > Aquificia > Aquificales > Aquificaceae > Hydrogenobaculum > Hydrogenobaculum sp. Y04AAS1. The sequence continues at coordinate 564,950 of NC_011126.1, read as the reverse complement.
TATTTTTATGTTAAACTGCTCACCGTGTACGGCTACGTTAAATTCCACGGGTACATTTTCGTTGCAATCGCTATAAGTATACTCTATTTCTTTCTGCACCAAACCTTTTTCAAACTTTTCTCGCCATTCAAAAAACTCTTTAGCTACTACTGGTAATATAGCATAAGAAAGTACGTCTTCTTCGTTTCTTGCACCTGCGTCGTAGGCTTCTTTTCTTATTTCATCTAACTCGTTTTGAAGAAGATCGGCTGGTCTTATATCAAAATAGACTTTATCTTTTTCGTCTTTTAATATCAATTCCATAATTTCCGGTTTGATAGGGGCTGGTGGTTTTCCATATAAACCTTTCACATAGTCTTTTATTTCTTTAGTGACAACCTTATATCTTTCTTTATTTACTATATTTAGAAAAGCTTGAGACCCCACCATTTGGCTTGTGGGCGTCACAAGAGGAGGATACCCTAAGTCTTCCCTAACTCTAGCTACCTCTTTCAACACTTCTTCCAATTTATCTTCTAAATTTTGTTCTTTAAGCTGGCTTATAAAGTTGCTAATCATACCACCAGGTACTTGGTGTGTTAATACGGATACGTCTGGATAAGGAGGCAGTGTGTCGTATTTTTTATACTTTTTTCTAACCTCTCTAAAAACATTGCCAGCTTCTTCATAGAGTGCTTGGTCTACATCTATTTGATAGCCAAATTCCTTAAAAACATGTATCATTGTTTCTCCAGATGGATGGGAAGTCTGAGATGATAAGCTATAAAAAGCCGTATCAAACATAGTTGCTCCAGCTTCTAAAGCTTTAAGCTGAGACATATTTGCAAGTTCTGCAGTGGTCTGCGTATGTATATGTATAGGAAGCTTAAATTCTTGTTTTAGAGCTTTTACCAAATCAAAAGCCATTTTTGGAGTTAGTATGCCAGATTGGTCTTTTATAGAAATTATATCTATACCCATATTTACTAAATCTTTTGCTATTTTTACGTAGTATTCGACGGTATGGACTGGGCTTGTTGTATACGATAATACCCCTTTTACTATAGCATTTAAGCTTTTGCCGGTTTCTATGGCTTTTCTCATGTTTCTAACATCGTTTAATGCGTCAAAAATTCTAAAAACTTCTACTCCATTGTCGTAGGATTTTTTAACAAAAGCCTCCACAACGTCGTCTGGATAATTCCTATAGCCTACGATATTTTGACCTCTTAACAACATTTCAAGTTTAGTATTTTTTGTGATGTTTTTAAATTGTTTTAAACGTTCCCATGGATCTTCTTTTAGGTACCTAAGACATACATCAAATGTAGCGCCGCCCCAAACTTCCAAAGACCAAAATCCGCATTTATCCAAAATTTCTAACGCAGGAAGCATATCCTCTGTTCGTACTCTCGTGGCTAAAAGACTCTGGATACCGTCTCTTAGGCTAACATCGGTAAAATATAATTTCTCCATATCACTATTATACACTAAAATGGTAAAATAATTTTTTATGGTTGAAAAGCTAAAGACCTATTGGGAAAAATTTTTGGATTTTATTACATTACACCATGAAGTGCCCATTCACATGTTGCTGTTGTCATTTCTAACAGGGTTGTTGGGTGGTATAGGTGCTATTGTTTTTAGATCTATGATAGCATTCTTTCATAATCTTTTTTTTTATCAGAGGATAGATATTTTTTATAATGCCGATAAACATAGTTTACCAAGTCCCCTTGGTTGGTTTGTGATGTTTATACCGCCTTTGGCCGGTATGATAGTAGTTTACATAGTCCAAAACTACGCTATAGAAGCAAAGGGTTTTGGGACACCAGAAGTTTTACATGCGATTTACTATAGAAAAGGTAAATTAAGGCCTAGGATAATAGGGGCAAGGATATTGGCTTCTTCGATATCAATTGGCGCTGGTGGGTCTGTGGGTAGAGAAGGTCCGATAGTACAAATAGGTGGTGTAATAGGTTCCACGCTAGGACAAATATTTAAATTAGAATACTGGCAGATATATACACTTATAGCTTCTGGTGCTGGTGGTGGCATAGGGGCTGCTTTCAACACTCCTTTGGCAGGTGTGGTTTATGCTTTGGAGGTAATATCACCAGAGGCTAGCGTAAGAACCATAATACCAGCTATAATATCTGCTGGAGTTGCAAGCTATGTTGGTAGACTTTGGTGGGGCAATAAACCCTCTTTTATAGTAGAAAATACTAAATTTATAATACCTTCTCTACAGGCCCTACCTCTTGAGGCTATAGCATTTTATATACTTTTAGGTATCTTGGTTGGTATAGGAGGGGCTATGTACGTATATTGGATATATTATTCTGAGACGGTTTTTGTAAAAATCTCTAAAAACCCTTACATAAGGCATTTTGTCGGTATGACTATAGTTGGTTTTTGTGCTGTTATGTTTATGCATTTTACTGGACATTACTACGTACAGGGCATAGGCTATGCTACCGTTCAAGACGTGCTAAACCAAGCTATAAAAAATGCCTGGTTTTTAATATTTTTATTCTTCATGAAGCTTCTCTTAACTGGAGTTTCTCTTGGCTCTGGCGGCTCTGGCGGTGTGTTTTCTCCTGGTATTTTTATGGGTGCTACGTTGGGTGGGGGTGTTGGGCTTTTAGCTAAGCAAATAGATCCACACATTCCAATTAATATGGTATCGTCTGGTGTAGTTGGCATTGCAGCGATGCTAAGTTCTACGGTAAGCGCTCCTATTACCGCTGTGGTTATGAGTTTTGAAATGACACGAGACTACAGGGTTATTGTGCCTTCTATGATAGCATCGGGTGTAGCTTTTGGTGTAAGGCGTATGATTATACATTATAGCATAGATACATTTAAACTAGAAAAACAAGGTTTTCATATACCAGAAACATATGTAAGAGTTTTAGATTATCCGAATGATTCCCAATAATGGGCGATACAGGGCTCGAACCTGCGACCTCCACCGTGTGAGGATGGCGCTCTCCCAACTGAGCTAATCGCCCTTGGGATATTAACTAAAAGTATTTTAACAAACCTTCTACTATTTTGTTGGTATCTATCTCATAAGAACCATTAGCAATTTTGGCTTTTATCTCTTCAATCTTCTTTGACATATCTTTTATATTTTCGTCGGAGTTTGAATTTATATTTTTAGCTATAGATGATAGTTCTACTTTGTAAGCCTGCTCACTGTTTTCTTGGGGTGTAACCTCTTCGTTTACAACACTACTGCTTTGTTTTTGTAATTTATCTTTCTTTGCAATAGAAGTATCTAGCCCAGCGTTTCTAGTGATATCTCCTTCTATCCTACTCATATAACACCTCTATATAAATATCGGAATATATTTAAGATATTTTAATATAAATTGTTTGCAAGGCTTTTATGAATATAAAACAAAGCTCTGGCTCCCAAGAGCAAGGATGCCATTAACCAATCTATCCATATCAAGAAAGCTATTATTAACCAAAGCGATGCGTAAACTATGCTTTTAATAAGTAAGTGTGATATGTATACTGTTATTATATATTTTAAAAGCAACAAAGCTAAGGATTCTACAGCGGATACTGCAAGTACATAAATTTTACGAATATTCTTGCTTTGTATAAAAATGCTATATACAGAATAAAAAAATACTGTAAAAAACAGTAAATAGCTGAGATTTTTAGTAAATTCCAAAGGTAGATTAAGATGTTTGAACATCAAGCTTATATAAAACAAATAAACAGAACCACCAGTAAATACTACAACAAAAAACATTAGGTACAAGAAATACATAACCTCTATGCGTTTTGCCTCTTTTTTATCCCACATCAACGCTATGGCATAATCTAAATCTTTTATAAATCCAGTAGAAAAATATAGAGATACCAAAGCTCCTATAATACCTGCTTTTAACCTCTTTTGCTCTAAATAGGATATGTCTTTTATTATTTTATTTGTAAAATCTGGGAACACAGCGCTAAAGTGATATATATAATTGTCTATTTTATTTTCTAAAAACATATGCAGAAAAAAACCAGCCCCAAGTATAAGGGGTACTATTGACATTATAAAACTAAAAGACAAAGCACCGGCATGATAAAGTATTTTTAATCTAAAAAAGTCTAATACAAAGTTTATTAGGTTTTTCACATACTTAAAATGCCGCTGCGAGTAGAACTATGATACCAGCCACTATAACTCCAAGTACTACTATTGTGGTAACGAGGTCAAAAGCACCCATTCCTTTTTCCATATCAAGCTCCTTTAGTCCTTTTGAGGACTACCTCTTTAAATTCCTTAAGCGTTGGATTTATATGTATCGTCTCGTTTAATTTTCCTTCCAATACTTCCATAGTCTTATAGCCATTACCAGTTATATATGCTACTACAATTTCATCTGGCTTGAAGTGCCCTTGCTGAGCTAATTTCTTCAATACAGCTATAGTGGTACCGCCCGCTGTTTCTGTAAATATCCCTTCTGTTTGAGCTAAAAGCTTCATACCTTCTATTATTTCATTGTCATCGGCTGTTTCCCATGTGCCACCAGTTTTTCTTACCACATCAAGAGCATAAATACCATCTGCCGGATTTCCTATGGCTATTGATTTTGCTATGGTATTTGGTTTTACTGGTTTTACAAAATCAAGCCCTTCTTTAAAAGCTTGGGCTATCGGTGAACATCCTAGGGCTTGAGCCCCGTATACCCTAGTGTTATATTTGTCTATCAAACCTACTTTGTAAAATTCCTCTATACCCTTATAAATCTTTGTTAAAAGGGAGCCACTTGCCGCTGGAGTTACTATAGCATCTGGAGCTATCCACCCAAGTTGCTCTATAGTTTCAAAAGCAAGGGTTTTTGAACCTTCTGCATAGTATGGTCTTATATTTATATTTACAAAAGCCCATCCTAAATCGTTGGCAATTTCTGAGCATAGCCTGTTTACATCGTCGTAATTTCCATTTACTGCCACCACTGTAGGATTGAAAACAAGACTACCGATAATTTTTTGGGATTCAAGATTTGCAGGTATAAAAACGTAGCAATTTAGATCTGATTGAGCGCAATGAGCTGCTACAGAATTTGCCAAATTACCGGTGGATGCGCAAGCCCCGGTATCAAAACCAAATTCTTTTGCTTTGGATAAAGCTACAGATACAACTCTATCTTTAAAAGAAAGTGTTGGATGGTTTACCGAATCATCTTTTATATATAAATTGTTAAGACCAAGTATTTTTCCAAGTTTATCTGCTTTTTTAAGAGGGGTAAAGCCTGCTGTTAGCCCAACGGTAGGATTTTCTACAGGTAACAAATCTATGTATCTCCATAAACTTTTTGGACCTTTTGATATGTTTTCTTTGTTTATTGTGCTTTTAATATAATCATAATCATAATTTACTTCCAAAGGACCAAAACAAAACTCACAAACGTGTATTGGTTCTATAGGATATTCACGCTTGCATTCTCTACATTTTAGTCCTTTGAGTTTTGCCATTTCCTAAAAACCTCCAAAATGTAATAAGTAATTATTATAACTCTTTCATACAACACTTGGCATATTTTCTTGTTTAGATGCTTTTATGGTTTGGAATAAGCTTCTTCCAGTTTTTTTTCTTGCTATCTCCATAAGCCCAAGAGCCGTATATCCATAGACTGTGGTTTGGACGTTGTCTTTTGAAAAGCCATTTTTCAATACATCAAGCACCTCTTTTCTATGAACTTGATCTTTCATGAAAATAAAATCTATCATTATGATACCACCTATATTTCTAAGCTTTATTTGTCTTGGTATTTCTTTGGCTGCTTCCAGGTTTGTGGAGTAAGAACTTGATTCTATACAATCACAGGTATTTTTACCGCTATTTACATCTATTGTAGTCATAGCCTCTGTCTCTTCTATTACTAAAAAACCACCGCTTTCTAACCATACATACTTGCTTAAAAGCCTGTTGATGTGCTTTTCTACTTCGTATAAGTTTTCTAAACTCTCTTTATCAATAATCATTTCAACGTTTATATTTAAATCGTTTGACAATATGAAACCCACTATATTGTTGTAAACTTTTATATCAGATACTACAATTTTCTCTATACCACCAACATAATCTTTTATCATTGATACATAGCATGGCTCTTTAGGTTCTAATTGCATAATAGCTTTGTGAGATATGTCTCTTATGAGTTTTGCTTTTTTCCTATAAAATTCCAACTCTTGTCCTATTCTCGATATGTCTACATTTTTAGCTTGAGTCCTAATAATTACAGATTCTTTTTCTCTTAAAAGCCTATAAACTTTATCAATGTAATCGCTTTTAAAATTCTCATCAAAAAGATGTGAGGTTTTTACAGATTTATCAGCCTCATAATATATTATGTACTTTCCTTTAAAAGAGAGTTTGGTGGTTAATTTAGCTCCTTTAAATTTGGATGGTTCTTTTTTTACTTGAACAACAACATAATCTCCTATTTTATATTCTTTATCAGCTTCTTTGAAAGGCAGATACCCATCTTTTTTTAAACCTATATCAACAAAATATCCTTCTACTCCGTTTGCGATAGATTTTATCTTACCTAAAAAAATAGATGAGCTATATTCAGGATCGTTTAAATTGTCTACTTTAATATCTAAAAGTTCGTTACTTTTAAAAAGCATTGAAAATATTACATCATTCTTTTTATATACTACCAATTTCATCTTTTATATTATCTAACATTTTTAATATTTTAGCCGCTCTATCAAAAGATTCATCTTCTAAGCCATCTAAAAACTGCCCTAACATATCCATAAGCTTGTTGCCGTCTTTTCTCGTATAGGAAGTCCCATTCTCTAAGATAATTTCTTCATCTGCAAAATTCATAAAAATGCTTCCTTTGTTGGTATGAACAGTCCAACTCCTATCTATAAAATGGTGATTCCAAGCTACTTGCAACTGAAACGGTATTTCGTTGTTTACTTTTCCTGTTAGCTCCCAGACGTGCCCAACTCTAACGTTTTCTATTCTAACATCTCCAAATAAATACAATAAATTGTACAAATCATGCCAAGCTAAATCCCATATAGGATTTATATAACCTCTTCCTTTGTTTAGTCTTTTTATCTCTATATATTTTGGCTTTATGTGTTTTGGAAATTCTTTTATGCAAAGCGAGAATCTTTCAATTTCTGATATCCATATTTTATTCTTAAATTCTGTCAAGCTTATAAACTCTTCATAAGATGTGGCTGGTGGTTTTTCTATAAGTATATCAGCCCCAGTGTTTAACAACAACATTTTTGCTATATTTACATGTTGAGTAGGGTCTGTTGCTATGATAGCCTTAGAAATAGATGAATTTAAATCACCTATATCGCATACATAGGGAAAACCTTTATCTAATATTTTATTAATGTCTTTATCACAAAGCACTATATCCTTGGTTAATTGCTTTAGTACGTTTAGATATTTATTGCCCATATTACCAACGCCTATCAATACAATATGGTTTTGTACGCTCATAGCTCACCTAACTTGTAAGATTTCACTAAAAGTCTTTGTTGCTCTATTATGTAGCTTCTTATGTCCTCTTCTTGCTCTTTTGTTACATCTTCAAATTTTATACCATAACAAAAATGGTCTACAGCATCAAATTTATTTCTTATGGTACCAAATATTATTAAATCTTTATCGTATATGCGAAACTTTACAAATACTTTCTGAAGATCAGACAAAGATATACTAGTGCAAAACCTTGTTCCTCCTATGCTCAAATCCTTTATCACTCCTTCTATAAGATTATCTTCTTCTGGTTCCGGTAAAATCTGTTCTTTTTCATAAGCTTCCAGTTCCTCGGATGTAGGAAAATATATATATGCTTTTAAACTTAACTCTATCCTTACTGCGTCCCTGATAGGTGTCCTTAGAACCTTGTCTGAATGCTCTACCTTGTATAAAATCCTACCAGAATCTTCATATATTCCAATAACTTTTGAAGTAAAAGATGTTTGAACGTAGTCTTGAGTGATAAAACTAAACGTTACAATATCTCCTATTTTGATAGGACTCTTGTTTATGTTGTAAAGTGCTAGATAGATATATTTTTCGTCTTTATCCCATACAACAGCATCGTACGGTCTTTCATTAAACAAAATCTTTCCACTTTGATACAGTTCTATGTCTTTTGTGGTAGATATAGGTAAGAACCACGGTACATGGTCAAAACCAAGTTTATGCCTTAATTGGTTTATAATATCCGCAAAAGATGTATCTTTATTCAGAATTTTTGATGCCACTATTTCAAAAACCTTTTTATTGTTAAAGACTAAAGATACGTTCCATCTATAATCTGTAGAATATTTCCACAACAATTCAGCTTCCAACTCTGTTAGCCCATATTCTTTGGCTTTTTTGAAAAAATCTTCTTTTATTTTGTTTCTTTTTTTAATTTCTACTATCAAATATGGTATTAAAAAAAATAAAAATATAACGGTTAACAGCATCCATAAAACTATTATTATATTTGTGGTATTGGAACTGCTATACCATATATTTACCGCTTGCTGTAAAGTATTCATTAGATCTTATTCGGAATTTTGTAGATATCTTTCAGCAGCCATGGCAGCTATGCAACCCTCTCCAGCAGCAACAACAACTTGACCTGTTTGACCACTTCTACAATCCCCAGCAGCGAATATGCCTGATACTGAAGTTTCCATATTATCGTTAACCTTTATATATCCATACTCATCTAACTCTACCAAATCTTTTACTATATCTGTGGCCGGTATCATACCTATAAATATAAAGACACCATCTACGGATAAGATAGAATGTTCACCGGTTTTAGTATCTTCCAACAATAAAGAATTAACAAAATCGCTACCTTGGATGGCTTTTACCACTTTGTTTGGTACAAACTCTATTTTTGGATTAGAGAAAACTCTGTCTTGAAGAAGTGGTTTTGCCCTTAGTTTATCTCTTCTGTGTATTAGGTAAACTTTTGAGGCAAAGCGTGTTAAAAAGATCGCTTCTTGCGTTGCAGAATCACCACCGCCGACAACAGCTATTGGCACATCCTCAAAAAGAGCACCATCACAAGTAGCGCAATAAGATACACCTCTATTTAAAAATTCTTTCTCGCCTGGTACGTCAAGGGTCCTCATACGGGCACCAGTGGTAATTATGACGGTTTTCGCTCTTAACTCTGATCCATTGTCAAGTTTAAGGATTTTAATATTATCGTTGTCGTTTTCCACAGATATCACACCTTGCCTATGGATTTTAAGCCCAAACCTTTCAGCTTGAGCTTTGAATTTGCTTGTAAGTTCTTTGCCGCTTATACCTTCTGGAAACCCAGGATAGTTTTCTACTAAATCCGTTATAGCTATTTGGCCACCAAGTGTTGATTTTTCCAAAAGTATTACATCCATCTTGGCTCTAGCACAATAAAGCCCGGCTGTAAGACCGGCCGGACCTCCACCAACTATTATACAATCGTAAATTTTATGAGTGTTTATCATAAATTGTTTTTGATCATCTTTCTTAAGCCATCTTCTGGTTGTACACCAACTCTTGTATCTACCACTTCGCCATTTTTAAACATCATTATAGTAGGTATAGCTCTTATACCGTATCTCATGGATACACCTGGGTTATCGTCTGTGTTTAGCTTACCTACCTTTATTTGGCCAGCAAATTCACCGGCTAGTTTCTCAACGACTGGGGCTATGATTCTGCAGGGCCCACACCAAGGTGCCCAAAAATCAACCAAAACTGGAACTGAGGAGTTTATGACCTCATTTTCCCAGTTGGCGTCTGTAAGTTCAACAACATTTTGTGCCATCTTGAACCTCCTTAAACAATAAATTATAAACTTCTATAGCTCTTTTGTCCTTGATAAAATAACATATTATAGGTCCTTCTCTTTTCCATCCTACAATACCTTTTGAGCGAAGTATGGCAAGGTGCTGAGATATATTAGGTTGTGGGATTCCTAGCACATCCCCAAGATTTTTTACACATTGCTTGTGTTCTATCAGAAGTTCCACAATCCTCAACCTTACCGGATGCCCTAAAGCTTTTAAAAACTCGGCTATTTCTACAAGAGGCCCTTCGTTTTCTATTTCCATACTCATAATGAAAATATTATAAACTAATTTTTTTTATATTATGCGTTTTTTAAAAGCTTTTAAAAATAAAGGGCACAAGGCCCCAATAGAATGGACAAAGCGCGGTTTAAAAACTATATTGAGCGTTTATATAAAATGTGCGTCCTGGTTCTGGTAAATTTACTCCTATATTGAAAGGATTTGAGTAATAATCGTTATACATGTAATATTCTTGATTTAGAAGATTATCAACCCCAAGCACTACCGATATGCCGTTTTTAAGATTTATCCCACCAGATACGTTTACCAAGCCATAACCTGGTACTTTTTTCTCGTTTAAATCTGTGTTTACTTTATCCTGAGTGCTTGCTAAGATGGTCTCTATTTTACCAAAGTATGTTTTGTTGTCGTATTTTAGCGCCAAGACTTCCCTAAAAGGTGGTATGTCTGGTAGATTTGGGCTTGTGATGTGCTTAGCTTGGTTTGTTATTTGATAACCTCTAACGTAGGAGGTTTCTGATGATACGCTAAGAGTATCTGTTATAAAATATTTAGCGCTTAGATTGGCACCATTCATATAGGCGTTTGTATTCCAATATTCGTTTATCTTTCCTTTTGGGTTAGAAAATTGTGTTATGGTTATATAATCGTATATATATCTATAATAAAGATCAAGGTTCATAGAAAATCTGTTGTAATTAGAGGAAAGTCCTACATCAAACTCGTTGTTTTGGGCTGGTTTTAGGTTAGGATTTCCTATCCAATATTTACCCATGTTTACAAAATATATGTACCTTTCTTCTGGATCTGGTACTCTTACAGTATGCCCAAAGCCAACGTAAAAATTGTTGTATTGGTTAATGGTTTTATTAAGCTTTATATAACCACTTAGATATGTGTCTTCTTTGTCTTGTGGTGATGCTCCATAAAGTGAAGCGTATGAATATCCCATATTTTGGTAAGATAGATCTTTTTTCACCAAAGAACCGTCTGGTGATGATTTTGTATGGTCTATTCTAAGGCCTATGTTTATTTTTAGGCTTTTAAAAGCATTAAAATCTTTTTTAGTAAAAGCACCTATGTTTGTAATAAACACATCTGGGATTATGTAGGGAGGACTCATGCCCATTGATGTTTGATTTAACACATACCAATCTCTTCTGTAAAAATCAAGCCCAAAGGTGGTATCAAATACATCTGTGGAAATGGAAGAACCGTAGGTTTTTGTGCGAGCGTAGGTGGCCATGTACGGTTGAGGTCTATATTGGTTTGTCATAAGGTGATATACGTCTGTATAGTAAGTTTTGAAGTTTATACTTTTGATATCCTTTGAGATGTTTTCTTTGTCTATGTGAAAATTAACGATATTTGATCTATCGTATATGGCATCCATACTAAGAAATGGATACAGCACGTTGTTGGCGCTTTGCTTTATATATTCTAAACCTATATCTGTATTTGTAGTGGGTGTAAAGCCAAATTTAGTCATGTAAGAGTTTATGTTAAAATCATGGGTTGGTTTAGATTTATACTCGTTTGGTATATAATCTGTGATTTTGACACCATGAGCGTCTTTGTAAGGTTCGGCGGTTTTAAAAGAATACCCTGCCACAAAGTAAAACTTGCCGTTGTTGTAAGAAGCCTCTACGTTTGGATTTACAAATCCGTAAGAGTTTGCATTAAACGATAAATTTGAGTGAAATCCAAGTTTTGGATATATGGTTTTGACGTCTACCAAGCCACCCATAGAACCTTGGTGCGTTACGTCGTAGGGGCCATATACGATTTTTATCCCCTGAAGAAAGTTTAGAGGTATGTGAAAAGCTGGTACATCCATCCTACTTGGACATGCTCCGTAAAGCCTCGCCCCATCTATCAAAACGTTTATATTGTCTCTGTTTAGACCATCTAAAACTATATCGTTTGCAATAGGACCTTTGGAATAGTTAAATATACCAACTTGATTGTCAAGAGCTTGAGCTAAATCCACACTGCTTTTTCTTTGTAGTGTTTTACTGCTTTTAAAAGCCTCAAAACCTTTTGAACTACCAATTATTTCTAAAGGTTTTAGCAAGAAGATACTTGAAAAATCTTGTGCAAGACCAATAGATGAGAAAACACAAAGACTAAGAAGCACTTTCTTTACCATTTCCTATCCTCCTTTAGCTTTAAATCATATTTTATTTTAACATATATTTTTCGTGAAATCAAGTGAAATATTTGAGGTAAATTTAAAATAGATGTTATTTTTGGCTTTTAATATTTGAAGTAATGAGAAAAATAGATATTCTGTCAACGGTAGTTTTTTATACGTCTCCGGGCGGAGTCGAACCGCCGGCCTCGAGATTAGGAATCTCGCGCTCTATCCTACTGAGCTACGGAGACTAGCAATCTTAATATTATAAATGAAAATGGCTATTTTTGTATGGGGTAAATGTATTGTGAGCGCAATTTTTATAATCAACACCAAAACAATAAAATGTGTGAGTTAATGTTTAAAAAGCCTGCATAAAGCAGGCTCTTAAATTTTATTGGATGCTTATATATTGAACCATTCCGTTAGAACCAAGTAGCCAAATGAAGTTGTGGTTTATCACTTCTGGTAGTCCCATCCATTCCAAAATAGATGATCCAATATCAAAAGTATCGTCTTTTACTATTACAGGATTGTTTGATAATACACTTGATAATATGCTTGCACACATATTAGCTGGTGGTTCTGTTGTAAATGATATTGTAAGAGATGACGAGCTATTGGCAAGTGGTATGGAATAAGATATAGGATAACCGCCTTGTATCCAGTTAGATCCGCTACAATTGTTTCCGTCAGTATAAATATTGAAGTATGGTATTTCTGCTGATAATACGTCGTTCGTCATCCTAATAATCGGTGTTCCAGTATCATATATTGTTATGTAAGTAAGACTGTTAGGGTAATTGGCATTCACATATGGAGCATTTCCATTGCCAGTATAGCTAATCAAGTTGTTTGCACTAAAACTTCCAAGCGTTATACTTCCTATTGGTGTTGTAAAGCCTGGTGTTGCATAGTAAGTGTTAGATAATGGATAGAAACTTAATGAATAAGCGTTAAAGTATTGGTTTTGTTGCCATAGATAATACAATGGGCAGAAAGTATTGACAATTATATTTGTGCTATCAAAAGATGCAAATGTATTTTGCCCGCAGTCCATTCCAAAGTCACCTACTATATAATTTCCAGTTGGAAATGGAGCATTAGTGCCACTTGTGTTTGAATTTACTGCCACAGGCATATTTATGCAATCTGTTGATGCCGACGTTAAACAAACTTGCACGTTGGCTACCGTGCCTGAGAAAACTGTGCCATCACCAAAGTGTCCGTAAAAGGTTTGTGATGTGTAAGCTGACTGAGGTATAGGGAACGTTCCCTGATTGACAAGAACACCTGATGCCCCAGTATCAAATAAAAGATTTACTGGTTGTCCGTTGATATAAACAACGATAACTGGAATATTGGATGGTACAGTAGCAGATGATAAAATCCTGCTACCGGCATAAATATTCATCGCTATTGGATTGGCTGATATTTATGTTTGGGTTTGTGAACTGCCACCACCTCCGCCTCCACCGCCACAGGAAGCAAGGGTTAAGCCTATAACGCCTACTGCCAAAAGTTGTTTAGCGTTCACCTTCTTCATCTTACCACCTCCGCTGTTGTTGTTAGAAAACCTATGGTTCCAAAGGTAGTATACTTGTATGTGCCAGTGGGACAGGTGTACTCATAGGATGCCATCCTTAGAGGTATTCTTGTGATAAGCTGTTTTTGGCAGTTTTGTGGGTTTTGGATAAAGTAAGATACTGGGGCTAACTCTCTTGAGGAGATAGCTATTACTTTGGTGATGTTGTTGTTAGCATCGGTATATACCTTGTACTGGAAAGTATTACCTTGGACTGTGTAGATGTGAACCGTGGCAGACTTGTTGGACTGATTACCCACTACTTTTTGACTTACCACATTGTTTTGTGGTGTGAACGGCTGGTTCAAAAATAGTTGCATATTACACCTCCTTTTAAGTTTAGTTTTTTATTATACCGCATCGTGTAGAAATTAGTTTAATATTATAAACACATGCCGCTAAAACTATAATACATCAAACTATACTGTGCTGATAGGATGTTTTAAATCATTTTTAATAATAAATTTAAATTTATATTCTTTCTTATGAAGAAAGCGTTTGCGATTGGAAAATTGAAAGAGTTAGGTTATAAAATGACACCTCAAAGAGAGTATGTGCTTGATCTTTTTTTAGATTCCAAAGATCATCCAAGCGCTGAAACTCTTTATGGTATGATAAAAGAAAAATTTCCATATATATCTTTGTCCACAGTTTACAATACCCTCAATACATTAGTAGATATAGGATTAGCAAAAACTATTTACTTAGAAGATAAAACGTATTTTGATCCAAACTTAGAACCTCACTCTCATTTTATATGTGAACATTGTGGTAGCATCTACGATATGGAACCTGTATCTATAGATTTAAGCAGTGTTAAAAATGATAATATAGCCAGAACTACTAGTGTAGAGGTTTTTCTCTACGGAGTATGTAAAAACTGCATAAATGTAAAAGCAAATTAGTTGATAAAGCTTTTACTTTCATATAGAATATAGATATGTTTTTTTGGAAAAAGTCGGATACTGAGAAAAAGGCAGAGGAAGGGTCTAAAGAAGCTATATTAGAGCTTATAAAAAGCGGTAAAACCTCTAAAGCAGAATCTATATTAGAAAACTTTAAAGACAACGAAGAACTAAGAAAAATACTATTTGATTTATACTTAAAAAATAACGAATATTACAAAGCATATACGCTTATAGAAAAGTATAAAGATGTGGGTACAGCTCCAGAAAGGGCTTTGGTATACGAAGAATCTGGATATATCACAAAAGCTATAGAGGAATATTTAAAGATAGGAGATTTTAACAGTCTTTATAAAATAGGGCTTTTATATAAGCACATAGGAGATTACCAGAAGGCTTTAGAATTTATCAATAGAGCTTATCAGATAGTTCCTTACGATAAGAAAAAAGAAGTAGAAGAGCTTTTGTTTGACCTCAAAAAGATATTAGGAATAGTGGATATACCAAAAGAAAGCCTCTTTGAAAAAATAAGTAAGACCCTCAAAAAAACAAAAGATACTATCTTGCTAAATACTATTTTTATAAATAGAAAAATAGATGAAGAGCTTTTTGAGGAATTAGAGGAGAAGTTAATAAGAGCGGATATAAACGTTAAGCTTGTTTTAAATATTGTAGAAAATCTCAAAAAAGAAGCTATAAAACGCAATTTACAGACAGCAGAACAGCTTAAACCACTTTTGAAAGAAGAGCTTTTAAGCATTATAAGAAACTGCGGTAACAAAGATTTATTTTTCGAGCTTTTAAATGAAAAAGAAAAACCGTTTGTTATATTGTTCTTAGGGGTTAATGGGTCTGGTAAAACCACTACGATAGGAAAACTGGCTAGCATATACAAGGCTCAAAATAAGAAAGTGCTTCTTGGAGCAGCGGATACCTTTAGAGCAGCTGCAATAGAGCAATTAGAAGTATGGGCCCAGAGGGCTCAAGTGGATATAGTTAAAAAACAAGAAGGTGCTGATCCTGCATCGGTGGCTTTTGAAGCCACTAAAAAAGGTTTGGAAGAAGACTACGATGTGGTAATTATAGACACGGCAGGAAGGCTACATACGAAAGAACCACTTATAAATGAGCTTAGAAAAATTAAAAAGTCTATTCAAAAAGCTTATGAAAAAGCTCCTCAGAAAGCTTTGCTAGTTATAGATTCTACTATAGGCCAAAACTCTATATCTCAAGCAAAGATATTTAAAGAGGCTGTAGATATAAACGGTTTGGTGATAACGAAATTAGACGGTACATCCAAAGGTGGAAGCGTTATCTCTATATGTAAGGATTTAGCACTACCAATATATATGACAGCAGATGGTGAAAGAATGGAAGATTTGGACCCTTTTGATCCGGAAACGTTTGTAGACGCTCTACTTAGTTAGTCTATCTCCTCTTCTTCACCCTTATCAAGCTTATAAGATAAATAAAGAGCTCCAGCCACAGCTATTACTATAATAACCAATATAACGGCTCCTAAACCCTCAAAATGAAGAAAACCAAGATTTCCCATTGGAAATATTTTATAACATCAATATAAAATCTATATAAAATATTAAGCTAATTTTAAAAATAGCGCTCCTAACGGTGGAAGCGTTAAACTTATGGAAAAGTTAAACTTATGCCAAGGTTCAGCATGCGCTTCTATGAGTCCAGCGTTTCCAACGTTAGAACCCCAATAGTACATAGAGTCTGAATTTAATATTTCTTTATAAAAACCTGGTTTTGGAACACCTATTTTATAATCATGTCTTGGGACAGGAGTGGCGTTAAAAATACAGATTACGAAATCACCGTTTTTGGCTTTTCTTAAAAACGAAAAAATAGATTGCTCTACGTCTTGAAAATCAATCCATTCAAAACCTTCTGGATCGTGGTCTAATTCATAAAGAGCAGCCTCTTGGTGATAAAGTCTGTTTAAATCTTTTACCAAATTTTGTATACCTTTATGCGAATCAAACTCTAAAAGATGCCAGTCCAAGCTTTTATCGTGGTTCCACTCGTCAAATTGGCCAAACTCACTACCCATAAAAAGAAGCTTTTTACCAGGACTTCCATACATATAAGATAGTAAAAGTCTTAAATTTGCAAATTTTTGCCAGTAATCACCGGGCATTTTTCCTATCAAAGAACCTTTTCCATGCACCACCTCATCGTGAGAGAGCGGTAATATGAAGTTTTCGTTAAAAGCATAAAGCATCCTAAACGTTATATCTTGTTGATGATATTTTCTATGCACAGGATCTTTGGAAAAATAGTTTAGCGTGTCGTGCATCCAGCCCATATCCCACTTAAAGCCAAACCCCAAACCCCCGATGTAGGTGGGTTTTGTAACCATAGGCCAAGCGGTGGATTCTTCTGCTACCGTAAATATCCCCGGATTAAAGATATATACTGCTTCATTTAGTTTCCTTAGACAATCAATAGCTTCTAAATTTTCTTTACCACCGTAAATATTTGGTTCCCATTCACCTTCTTTTCTTGAATAATCAAGATAAAGCATGGAGGCAACGGCATCCACTCTTATACCATCTACATGATATTTATTAAACCAAAAATTCGCACTGCTTATTAAAAACGCCCTAACTTCATGTCTTCCATAGTTAAATATATAGCTCCCCCAATCCGGATGATAACCTTTTCTTTTGTCCATGTGCTCGTAAAGATGAGTCCCGTCAAAGAAAGAAAGCCCATAATCGTCTGTGGCAAAATGAGATGGCACCCAATCGAGTATCACACCTATATCGTTTTGATGCAAAAGTTCTACAAGATACATAAAATCTTTTGGCTCTCCATGTCTGGATGTGGGAGCAAAATAAGAAAGCGTTTGATATCCCCAAGACCCGTAAAAAGGATGCTCCATAATAGGTAAAAACTCTACATGGGTAAATCCCATATCTTTTACATACTCTACAAGCTGATGGGCTATATCCTTATAAGATAGAAATTCGTTTTCTAACGTTCTTCTCCAAGAACCAAGATGCACTTCGTATATGCTTATGGGTTCTTTGTAGTGGTTTGACTGTCTTCTTTTTGAAAGCCATAAATCATCTTTCCATTGATAGCCAGATATATCGTAAATTATACCGGCACTTTTTGGTGGGACTTCTGTATAAAACGCGAATGGATCTCTTTTTTCTACCTCGTATCCAAAGTTTGAGACTATGTAATACTTATAAAGTTCATAGCTTTTAAGACCCTCTATGAAGATTTCCCATATGCCAGAGCTTCCTTTGGGTCTTAAAGGGTATTCTTTTTTATTCCAAAAGTTAAAACTACCCTCTACATAGACTTCTTTTGCGTTTGGAGCCCAAACTGCAAAATATACTCCACCTTCAAGTACATGAGCTCCAAGCTTTTCATAAAGATGATAATGCGTTCCTTCGTTAAAAAGATACAAATCTTCATCGGTTAAAAGGCTTATATCGTAATTGTATTTATAATAAGCCATTATTTTTTACTACATCTTTTAAAAAGCTAAAAAACTCGTCTTTTAAATCCTCTCTTTGTAAAGCAAATTCAACTATAGTTTTTAAATAATCAAGCTTGTTCCCTGTGTCATATACCCTTGCTTTAACTTTGTAAGCGTAAACTGCCTCATCTTCTAAAAGCATCTTCATAGCATCTGTGAGCTGTATTTCTCCACCTTTGCCTGGTTTTGTGTTTTTAAGCTTTTCAAAAATAGTAGGTGTAAAAAGATACCTTCCCAAAATAGCCAGATTCGAAGGAGCTGTTTCTACGTCTGGTTTTTCTACCATATTTTCTATTAGAAATATATCATCTTCTATTTCTTTTCCAGATACTATACCGTATTTATACACTTCTTCTCTTGGAACTTCATAAACTGCTACTATACTTTTCCCAAATTTTTTGTAAAGATTTTTCATCTCTGAGATGATGTTTACATCTGTCTGAATTACTATATCACCGAGAGAGACAACGAAAGGCTCTGCACCTACTACGGGCTCAGCTGTTAAGACAGCATGTCCAAGACCGAGCTGCTCTTTTTGTCTTATATATATTGGATTTATAAGGTGAGAAACTGTTTTTATGTTTTCAAGTAGGTCCTTTTTGTTGTTTTTCTCGAGAAAAATCTCTAAATCTGTATTTACATCAAAATGGTGCTCTAAAGGTCTTTTATGCCTTCCAGTGACAAATATTATATTTTCTATGCTGCTCATCAAGAGCTCTTCTACAATAAATTGGATAACTGGCTTATCTATTATTGGAAACATCTCTTTTGGCATTGCCTTAGTAGCTGGTAAAAACCTTGTGCCCCACCCAGCAGAAGGTATAACGGCTTTTCTAACATCCATATGTTTGTCCCCTAGTTTTGTTTAAAATAGGTGAGACAGGGGTCGAACCTGCGACCTACGCCTTGTAAGGGCGTCGCTCTCCCACTGAGCTACTCACCTTAATTGAAAATATAATAACATAAAATAAAAAAGTTTGCACAACTTTTAAAAGTAGATGATTGGTATCATTTATTATTAAATTTTTATAATTTGTTATTATAATATCCTCATATGAAAGGTTTTACTAAAGAAGAACAGAAATCGGTATTAGGGATAACGTTTGCCATAGCCGTTAGAATGTTGGGGCTTTTCTTGCTTTTGCCAGTTTTATCTCCTTATGCAAAGGGTTTGCCTGGTTCTACACCTTTGCTTGTGGGATTGGCGTTTGGTACTTATGGTTTTGCTCAAGCGTTTTTACAAATTCCGTTTGGCTATCTATCTGATAAATACGGTAGAAAACCCATTATAACAATAGGTATGCTAACTTATGTGCTTGGAAGCTTTTGGGCGGGTTTTGCTCATACGGCCATAGAGCTGGTGTTAGCTAGGTTTGTCCAAGGATTTGGGGCTGTTTCTTCAGCTTTATCTTCTTTAGCAGCAGACCTTACCCGAGAAGAAGTAAGAACACAAGCTTTTGCCCACATAGGTGCAGCGATAGGTATAGTTTTTGCTTTTTCTATAGTGGTAGCTCCTATCATGGCTCATTATTTAGGTGTTCCAATGATGTTTTATATTACAGGTATACTATCTTTTATAGCTATGATATATATATTGCTTTTTATAAAAGAACCAAAAGTACATGCCAAAGATAGGGAGATACACCCGTCTTTGAAAAACATTTTAACGCTTTTAAAAGATAAAAATCAAATAATGTTAAATACTTCGGTGACCGTGGCTCATTATTTCTTGGTTTCCGTATTTACAGTGGTTCCAATTTATTTTATAAAACATGATTTTCCGAAGTCTCATCATTGGATAGTTTATCTTCCCACAGTGTTTTTAGCCTTAGTTATAATGGTGCCAGCCACCATAGTTGCAGAGAGGAAAGCTAAGATGAAGGAGGTTTTTCTAACGGCAATTTTTTCGTTGATTGTTGGTTTTACATTGTTTTTCATATTTAGAGGAGTATTAGCAGGTGCCTTGTTGATAATGTTTTTCTTTATTGGATTTTTCTTGCTAGAACCTATTATGCCTTCTCTTTTGACAAAGTTAACTCATAAGGATTTAAGGGGGCTTTCAATGGGCTTTTACAATATGAATCAGTTTGTTGGTGCTTTTCTAGGAGGTCTTTTTGGTGGTATTTTTCTTACAAGCCCAAAAACTATGTCTATAGTTGATGTTGCAATAGGAGCAATTTGGCTTATATTAACTTATAAATGGTTAAGTTCAATAAAGATACCAAGAAGTTCAAGAGAGGTAGAAGAGGAATTCATAGAGCCGCCTGGGCTTTATTGATAGGCTTTTTAATATTTTTATCTTCTTGCGCAAATAGTACAAATGCTTATGCTCATTATATTTCATATAAAGTAAACTCTTTGGTGGGTGCTAATTTGAGCAAGCTTATCGAAGAGCTTGGTCCACCCTCAAGTGTTGTCAAATTAAAAAATGGTTCCCGCATATTTAGTTATATATTTGTAAGAAGATACGTATATCCCTCCACTTGTACAGGTTACTCTTATTATTTTGGGGCTGTAGATTGTTTTCCACCGGAAGTTGAAGAGAGAAAATTTTATGCAAACTTTTGGGTAGATAAGAATGACAAAATTTATAAGGCAGAATTCTCAAATAGCAAATTTTAGTTTATTATCCTTCTTCTAAAGGTTCTGGTTTAATTATATATTTTTTATCCTTTTTATATACTTTAAAACGTTTATAATATCCTTTTCTCATATCTTTAAAAAAGAAATATTTAGGCAAGTAATACATAAGCGCTAAGACTGAAAGGAGTATGCTAATGCCAATGTAATCATCTAAATGCATATAAGGAGCCCTTATCAAAAGCTCTCTTAACACAGCTATGATAGTTGTTTTTATTATAAGCGCTGTATCAAGGCGTCTTTCTTTCAAATATACTATCATAAGCCTAAAAAGCTCTGCTAGAATAAAAAGATACGTAAATTTTGGAAGTATCTTAGAAAATGTATATTTTTCATATATCATATATCTCCCGATATCTATGATAGCAAGAATGCTTAAATAAAATAGTAAAAGCGTTAAGGATACGATGATAGCATCTTCAAAAAATTCAAACAAATCTCCAAGCCTATCGTGTAGTTTGTGTGGTTCTAGTAAAGCTCTATATGTTTTATGAAGAGTTTTTAGGCTGTTCATAAAACTATTATATAAAATTTCTTATTTTAAAAGCTAGAAAATATATTAAAATATATGTAATAAACCTTTAAGGAGGAAAGCCATGAAAATAACTTTAAGCGTTATCAAAGCAGATATTGGAGGATATGTAGGTCATTCTTGCACCCATCCAGATGTGGTAAAAACCACAGAAGAATATGTTAGAAAGTTTGTAGGTAATCTTATAATAGATTTAAAAGTACTTACCTGTGGAGATGATATAGCTCTTGTTATGACGCATCAGCATGGTGTGGATAGCGAAAAGATACACAAATTAGCATGGGATGCTTTCAGTGCTGGCACAGAAGTAGCTAAAAAGCTTAAACTATACGGCGCTGGTCAGGATTTGTTGACTGATGCTTTTAGTGGAAATATAAAAGGTTTAGGTCCTGGTGTTGCTGAAATGGAGTTTGAAGAAAGGCCATCAGAGCCGGTGATAGTATATTTTGCAGACAAAACGTCACCTAGCGCTTGGAACCTTGCTCTTTACGAGATGTTTGCTAGTCCCATGAATACAGCTGGTCTTGTTATAGATCCAAAAATGCACGAAGGCTTTACCTTTACTGTGTTAGACGTTTATACTGGAAAAGCCGTTAAACTAAACACTCCATCAGAGCTTTACGATTTGTTAGCTCTTATTAGCTCAGCATCAAAGTATGTGGTTAAAGAGGTGCATAGAAATATAGACGGTGAAATAGCTGCAGTTGCATCTATTCAAAAATTGTCTTTAATAGCTGGCCAGTATGTAGGAAAAGATGATCCAGTAATGATTGTACGTACTCAAAGCGGTTTTCCAGCTGTGGGTGAAGCCTTAGAACCTTTTGCTAGACCTTGGATAGTAGAGGGCTGGATGAGAGGATCTCACAATGGTCCAATTATGCCAGTTGGCTTTGAGGATGCAACACCATCAAGATTTGACGGTCCGCCAAGGGTAATAGCTGCTGGTTTTCAAATAGCCAACGGTATGTTGGTAGGTCCAAGAGACATGTTTAAAGATAAAGCTTATGATTATGCTAGAAAAGTAGCCTCTGATATAGCAAACATATTAAGAAGACAAGGTATTTTTGAACCACACAGATTGCCAAGCGAAGAGATGGAATATACTACCTTACCAAAAGTTATAGAAAAATTGAGTTCAAGGTTTTTTGATGTGGATAACAACGTCTCAAGCGATAAGTCAAATATGCTAGTTAAAGAAGACATGGATTAAGGAGGACTGATATAGCCTATGGCAAAAGGTACAGTAGCATACAAGATTTTAGAAAATCATTTAGTAAGCGGGAAGCTTATACCAGGTGAAGAGATAGCTATAAGGATAGATCAGACTTTAACTCAAGATGCCACAGGTACTATGGCTTATTTGCAATTTGAAGCCATGGGCGTAGATAGGGCAAAGACAGAATTGTCTGTTAGTTATATAGATCACAATATGCTTCAAACGGATTTTAAAAATCCAGATGACCATAAATATCTTATAAGTGTTGCCAAAAGGTACGGTCTTTATCTATCAAAACCAGGCAATGGTATATGCCACCAAGTGCATGTTGAAAGGTTTGCAAAGCCTGGTAAAACGTTGATAGGCTCTGATTCTCATACTCCAACAAGCGGCGGAGTGGGAATGATAGCTATAGGCGCCGGTGGTCTTGATGTGGCAGCTGCTATAGCCGGTGAACCTTTTACGCTTAAGATGCCAAAAATTGTTGGTGTAGAACTTGTTGGTCAGCTCCAAGATTGGGTAAGTGCAAAAGATATCATTTTGGAGCTTTTAAGAAGATTAACGGTAAAAGGTGGTGTTGGTAAAATCTTTGAATATTTTGGTGAAGGTGTAAAAACGCTAACGGTCCCAGAAAGAGCAACTATTACAAATATGGGAGCCGAACTTGGAGCTACTACATCGATATTTCCGTCTGATGAGCAAACGAGGTTATTCTTAAAAGCCCAAGGAAGAGAATCAGATTTTGTTGAAATACTACCGGATAAAGATGCAGAGTACGATGAGGTGATAACTATAAATCTTTCTGAATTAGAACCTCTTATAGCATGTCCTCATTCACCAGACAATGTAAAAAGAGTTAGTGAAGTAGAAGGCATTCCAGTAGATCAAGTGGCAATAGGTTCTTGTACCAACTCCTCCTTTGCTGATTTAACAAGGGCGTCGCTGCTTTTAAAAGGGCAAAAGGTAAACGACGATACTATATTCGCCGTTTCTCCTGGTTCAAAACAGGCTCTTGAATATGCAACTCAAACAGGCATATTGTTAGATTTCTTGAAGGCTGGAGCCAGGATATTAGAAAGTGGATGCGGTCCTTGTATTGGTATGGGATATGCACCACCTTCAAAAGGAGTATCTGTTAGGAGCTTCAATAGAAACTTTGAAGGGCGTTCTGGTACAAAGGATGCTGGCGTATATTTGGCTTCTCCGGAAGTATGCACCGCCTCAGCTATAGCTGGTGTTATAAAAGATCCAAGAAAGTTGGCAAAAGAAAGAAACATCCCATATAAAAAAGTAGAAATGCCAGAGAGATTTCCATATGGAGATGAAGCTATAATACCACCCCTACCAGAAGAAGAGGCAAAAAAAGTAGAAATATATAGAGGTCCAAACATAAAACCTCTTCCAGACTTTGATCCGTTTGGAGACAACGTAAAAGCTAAAGTAGCCATAAAAGTTACAGACAACATAACCACAGACCACATCATGCCAGCTGGGGCTCAAATATTGCCGCTTCGTTCAAACATATACGCTATATCTGAGTATGTTTATCATCTTGTGGATCCTGAATTTGTTAAACGCACAAAACAAAACAAAGAACAAGGATACGACAGCGTTATAATAGGTGGGGAGAATTACGGGCAAGGATCATCCAGAGAGCACGCCGCTTTAGCTCCAAGATTTTTAGGTGTTAGAGCTGTTATAGCCAAATCCTTTGCAAGGATACATCATGCTAATCTTGTTAATTTTGGTATAGCACCTTTGGAATTTACAAACAAAGCCGATTACGATAAATTCTCTTTAAACAATGAGATAGAAATATCAGATGTAAGAAAATCTATAGAACAGAACAAACCCGTAAAAGTAAGAAATCTAACTACCGGTGAGGAAGTTGAGGTCGCTTACAATCTAACGCCAAAACAAAAAGAGATACTCCTTGGTGGTGGGCTTTTGAGATATATAAAATCCAAAAATAGGAGATAAACATGGGGCATAAGAAAACTGTTTCCATTATAGGTGCAGGGAACGTAGGAGAACACATAGCATCTCTTTTGGTACTCAAAGGTGCCGTAAACATAAGGCTTTTTGATTTACCAAAGAAAGACGGGGAGAAACTGTACGCTCATGTGAAAGGTAAGGCCCTAGACATGCTCCAAATGGCATGCGCTCTTGGAATAGACACTGATATAAGTGGTTTTGTAGTAGACCAAAACGGAAACGGTTACGAAGCGTTAGAAGGTTCTGACATAGTGGTAATAACGGCCGGGTTTCCCAGAAAACCCGGAATGTCTAGGGATGATCTTCTTGGTATAAACATATCTATAATGAATACGATATCAGAACAGATTAAAAAATACGCTAAAAATTCTATAGTGATAGTTGTTACGAATCCTGTAGATATAATGACTTATGCGGTATACAAATTGCTCGGATGCAATAGAAAAAGAGTGATAGGAATGGCTGGTGTACTAGATTCTTCAAGGTTCAGGACATTTATATCTTTAGAATTAAACGTATCTCCAAAAGATGTGCATGCTTATGTAATAGGTGGTCATGGAGACGAGATGGTACCTTTAGCAGGTGTTTCAAATGTAGGTGGTATACCTATATCAACTTTAATCGATGAAAAAAAGATAAAGGAGTTAGTAGAGAGAACTAGGTTTGGAGGTGGTGAGATTGTGGATTATATGGGTACTTCAGCTTATCATGCTCCAGCGGCTTCAGTGGTTGAGATGATAGAATCTGTGGCGTTAAATGCAAAAAGGGTTTTGACTTGTTCTGTGCTTTTAGATGAAGAAGCTTCTAAATATTATGAAGCTGAAAATTTGTGCGTGGGTGTACCTGTAAAGCTTGGTGAAAATGGAGTTGAGAAGATTGTGAAAGTCCCAATGACGGATTTTGAAAGAGATCTTTGGATGAAGTCTGTGGCATCTGTAAAGAAAAATATAGCCATAGCAGATGAATTTGTAAGCAAATATATATGAGTATAATAGATGCTTGGATAAAACATTTAGAGAGGACAAGGAGTGCTTTTACAAGAAATTCTTATATAAATCATATAAAAACGTTTTCGCATGTTGTTTCTAAAAACTTAGAAACTGAAGAAGATTTATCAAATATAGCATCAAAGAATGTATATCAATTTGTGGACTATGCGTCTTTGTCTCCACAAACAATGTTGGCTATTTTTAGTGCTTTGAAGCACTATATCAAATTTGCTTATAGAAGAAATATTTTATCTGAGGAAAATTACAACGATATATTAAAAGCCATAGAAGAAGTTAGAGAAGATTTAAATATGAAAAAACAAAAATATCCACCTAAAGCTCTATCCGAGGACGAGCTAGAAAAAATATTTAAAGCTGTAAAAGACACTAGATACTATAAGATCTACAACCTTTTTCTCAACAGCGGTATAAGGCTTATAGAATTTGAAAAATTAAGACCAGATAACTTTTTTTTAGATAAATCAAATATTCTTTGGATAAGACTGGACGCTAACATGACGAAAAGGAACAAACCACGCATAACTCCCGTTATAAGCTTTAGCAAGGATAAGACGATAGAGATCGGGCTCCAAATATACGAGTGGATAGAAAACTTTGAATATAATTTTAGGGTTAAAAGAGGGGTTTTGCAAGTGTATACAGATAGATTATCCAAAAGACTAAATATAGATTTTAGTATCCATAGTTTTCGGCATACTTATATTACAAACTTGGTAAACTATGGATTTTCAGCAGAAATTGTAAAAGAGTTTGTTGGGCATTCTGATATTAAAACCACAATAGATACATATTATAAATTTTCACAAAAAAGGGCTCAAGAACTTGTAAATAAGCTTTTTGGCAACAATTAATGCTATGATATAATATTTATATGCTTTTAGAAATATTGTCAAAAGCCAAAGAAGCTTCAGTTTCGGATATTCACCTAAAGGTAGGTGCAAAACCTTTTTTTAGAGCACATAAAAAACTATACCAAGAGGAGTCTTTACAAGTAATCACAGAACAGGATATGCAAAATATTGTGCAGGAGCTTACAAAAAAGTATCCAGCCAAGCTAAATGAATTTCAAGAAAGAGGAGAAATAGATATATCTTATGAAACAAATTTTTCAAGATACAGGGTAAACATATACAAGCAAAAAGGATATACAGCTATAGCTCTAAGAGTGTTATCAAACTTTATACCTCGCCCAGAAGAGATAAACCTGCCAAAGGTAATGGAAGATGTTGTGCTAAAGTATACAAAAGGTATTATATTGGTAACAGGTCCCACTGGCAGTGGTAAATCCACAACACTTGCTTCGTTAATAGATAGAATAAACGAGGTTTACGATAGAACAATTATAACCATAGAAGACCCTATAGAATACGTTTATAAAGATAAAAAATCTTACGTAGTCCAAAGAGAGGTTGGGCTTGATACCATGTCTTTTCAAAGTGGTCTAAGGGCAGCTTTAAGAGAGGACCCGGATGTAATACTTGTAGGTGAAATAAGGGATACAGAAACTGCTCTAATAGCTCTTCAAGCCGCTGAAACCGGACACCTTGTTTTTTCTACACTTCATACAATAGATGCAAAAGAAACCATAAATAGATTTATAGGCATGTTTCCACTGGAGATGCGAGAGCAAATAAAACTCATGCTAGCAGGTTCTCTTGTTGCTATTTTTAGCCAAAGGTTGTTACCAAGAGTTGACAAGTCTGGAGTAATTCCAGCGATAGAAATTCTTCTAAATGTAGGTGCCGTAAAAGATATATTGTTGGACCTTACAAGGCTAGATGAAATACCAGAGCTTTTAAGACGCAACAAAGCAGCCTACGGTACCCAGGACTTTGATACACACTTGTTAGAGCTATATAACAGAGGTATTGTATCGAAAGAAACAGCGCTTTTACAAGCATCCAAACCTCAGGACATGGCATTAAAGATGCAAGGTATAACATGATACAAAATCTGTCTGGAGATTCCAAGTTATTTCTAATAAACGTTGTATGGGCTTTTTTGCTTTTTTTTGGTATCATAGGTTTTGTTTTTATTAAAAGCCTAAAAAAAGAGAAAACAGAAAAAAAAGATGAGTTTGATTAAAATCATTGAAAACTAATTTAAAATTATTATTATTTAATAGCAAATCTTATTTAGGAGGTAAGAAATATGTCAGAGCATGTTCATGTTGGCATGATGGTACCAGATTTTGAAATGGAAACCTATAATCCAAAGACTGGGTCCTTTGGAAAATTTAGCTTAGCAGAAGCTAAAGCAAACAAAAAATGGACAGTATTGTTTTTCTATCCTGCTGACTATACTTTTGTATGTCCCACAGAACTGGCTGATCTTAAGAACATTCAAGATGAGCTTGAAAAGAACGGCGTTGAGCTCATATCTGTTAGCACAGACACAAAGTATGTGCATTTAGCTTGGGCTAGAGATGAAAAACTTTTGGAAGGTATAAAATTCCAAATGGGAGCCGATCCTACTAGTAAGGTTTCAAGGCTTTTTGCAGTGTATGATGAAAACACAGGACTTGCTTTAAGAGGTACATTTATAATAAACCCAGAAGGTAAGTTGGTAGCATCAGAGGTAAACTTCTACAACGTTGGTAGAAATGCCGATGAGCTTTTAAGAAAAATAAAAGCTAACATATATCTTATGAGCCATCCAGATGAAGCCTGCCCTGCCAAATGGCAAGAAGGTGCTAAAACTTTAAAACCATCGGAAGCTTTGGTGGGTAAAGTCTACGAAGCCTTAAACTCTTGAAATAACTCTTAAAATCATTTTCACCGTCCCATGTATGGGACGGCTTTCAATTTAGCATGTCTGACAACCTGTTGCTTTGGCAAGCCCTTGCGGCATATTTTTTATAAGAGCTAACACAAACATAATGCTTTGAAGTGTCTGAGGATCTTTAAGCTCTTTCAATAAACCAAATAAACTTGGTTTTTGTTCTTTTTCGGAAAACTCCTTAGTGGTTTTGTTTACAGATTCCAGTAGATAGCTTCCTATACTTTGGGCTCTTAAAGAGGCAAAATAGTCTATAGTGTCAACTACAACAGATGCCACCCTTTCTAGCATGGAGTCAGAAAGGGCATTTCTTACGGCAACGAGTGCTTTTGCAGTATCTACAAGAGCTTCCATACCACCATCTTTAGCCAAAGTAGTAAGCATAGGAATCATAGTTTTTAGCTCGGCACTTCTAACCTCGTCTGTGAGCTCACCCAGTTCTGCCATAAAAGAAACAAGCCTTTCTAACATAGAATCGGTAAAAGCGTTATCAATCACCGCCAAAGTGTTGGAAAAGCTTATTATGGCGTCTATAGATTTATTTAGGGCATCTGCGTTTTTAGCTATTTTTTCTATAACCTCCATAAGCTGAGAGTTTGATATATAATCGGTAAGCTCCACGATTTTTGACAAGCTAACTGTAAGCCTTTCTAACATAGAATCGGTAAAAGCGTTGTTCATTGCATTTATAGCCGACAAAAGCCCAAATACGGCATCCAAAGAAGATTCTAAGGTTTCAGCGTTTTTGGATAGCTTATCTATTGTATTAAGGAGTTTAGAAGAGGCTATTGCATCAGATAACTCTGCTATGGTGGATACACTGTTTGCAAGCCTTTCCACCATTGAGTCTGTCAAAGCATTTGTAGCTACGTCCAAAACCTCTTCCATAAAATCCCTCCTTACAAGACACCTCTTGCAGTTAACCAATACATACGGTTATATCCTAACTTCAACCAGTGTATCATTTTGGATGGTGGCATAGGACTTGGCGGAGTGGTATAGTTAAAGTGTATATAGGTACCTTTATCAAAACCTGTTTCTATAAAGCACATGACTTTACCGTCGTAGTCTCTGGCTGGATGACCTTCTTTTATTTCAGCTATAAGGTTATCTGCTACTACATCAGATTCAAAGTGAGCGGTAGAACCTGCTTTCGAAATAGGTAAGTTTGTGGTATCTCCAGCCACGTAAACGTTTTCATAACCTTCATATTTTAGGCTATGTCTATTTGTTGGTACCCAACCATCATTTGAAATACCAGAATCTATAATAGCTTGGGCTCCCCTGTGAGAAGGTATTGTAATAAGCAAATCACATTCAACGGTAGAGCCTTCTGCGCTGTGAACAGCTACGGACCCATTATGAGCTTCCACTTTTTCCATGTTAAACAGCGTTTCGTATTTTATGCCTCTTCTTTCAAACTCTGGGACACCCCACTGGGCTACTGGCTCTAGCGCGTGTATTCTACCTATGGGATAGGTATAATATATTTCTACTTTATCCCTAATACCTTTCTTGTTAAAATAATCATCCAACATAAATGTTACCTCGAAAGGAGCTACAGGGCACTTATGAGGTACCCCCATAGCTATGGCTATCCTACCCTTTTCAAACTTTCTTAGTTTTTCTCGTAACTCTGTTGCACTTTCTAACGTGTAAAACATGTTTCCGTGTTCTTTGAGCCCTGGTATTAACTCTGGCATTGGTCTTGAACCTGTGGCTATCACAAGGTAGTCATACTTTAGCTTTTTACCTTTTTCCGTATGTACTTCACACGCTTTTGGATCTATACCTACCACCGTATCGTGGTGGAAGATGATAGAAGGAGCCAACAAGCTTCTTTGGTCTCTTATAAGCTCATCTGGTCTCATTTTATCAAAGAGCACATATAAAAACCCCGGTTGGTAAACATGCTTATCATCTTTGCTGACCATCGTTATCACAACTTCAGCCTTTGATAGCTCCTCTTTTAAGCCTCTTGCCAAAAGGTTAGCTATTATTGTGCCAGCTACTCCACCACCTACTATTACAACGTGCTTTGCCATATGCTTTACCTCCTTTTTAGCTTACTTGGTTCTTTTTACAACGATGGACCAATATCCATCTTTTTCTTCTACTCCTACCATTTCATGACCTACTTTTTTTACCCAATCTGGTATATCTTTTGCCGATCCCTTGTCGGTAGATAATACTTCTATGGTAGTGCCTACGGGATTTGACTTTATAGCAGCTATAAGCTCCATCAAAGGCCCCGGGCAAAAGCTTCCTCTTGCGTCAATTACCTTATCAGCCATTCAAACCTCCTCATATAAATAGAATTTTTGCATCTTCAGCCATATCAAGAAAAGATGTAAGGCCTATGATATCGTCAAACAAACCCTCTTCCAAATCTTCCATGTGCCATCCTAAAACATCCATTGCCATAGAGCATGCGTATATTTTTACATCTCCAAGCATCTTTATTTGTTTTAATATATTTATAAAATTAGGAACGTTTTTACTCAGCATAAGTTTAGAAAATTCTCCCTCAGGTATAATTCTGTCTTTTAGCTCTTTACCTTTTTGAAAAGCCAAAACACCGTTCATGGAGACAAAAAATAAAACTTCTCCACCTACAGTAGCGTGTATTGAGGCCATCATAGCGGCCAATTGAATTTTCTCATGAACTTGAGTGGATATTACGAAAGCTAATTTGCCCATAACTTCCTCCTGTCTTTTTATTTAATTTTAGCAACTAAGTTTTAACTATTCCATAAATGTTATTTATTTATTGTGTAAAATATGCTTATAAGAGTATATAAATATATACTAATATTAAAAATGACTGTTTATTTCATTGAATAAAAATGTTTTATATGTTAATATTTTAAGATGGAGTTTATACTAAAAGTCCCGGCTTCTATGAGCAATTTAGGGGCTGGCTTTGATACATTTGGTCTGGCAGCCAATCTTTACAATGTTTTTCATGTTAAAAGCTCAAGAACATTTTCTATATCTTTTATAGATTTAGATATAAAACCAGAAGAAAATCTTTTTTTAAAAGTGTATAAAAGATGTATAGAAATTTTTAACGAAGAAGAAATGCCTGTTAGTATTACGATAAAAACTGAAATACCTTTTTCAAGGGGGCTTGGTAGTAGCAGCAGTGCTATAATAGGAGCGATAAAAACCTTTAGTTTGTTGTATGAAAAAGAACTTTCTTATAGAGATATTTTTAAAATAGCTTACGAATTTGAACCTCATCCTGATAATTTAGTTCCAGCTTTGGTAGGTGGGTTTAACGTGTGCTTAAAAGATGAAGAACAGACATTCTTTAATACGATAGATTTTCCAGAAGAGCTAAAAATAATAGCTATTATACCAGATATAAAGATACCAACGGAAGAAGCAAGAAAGATACTTCCAACTAAAATAGATATAAAGGACGCAATTTATAACATACAAAGATCAAATCTACTGCTTAGTTCTCTTGTTTTAAAACGTTTTGAGCTTTTAAAAGAAGCTGTGAAAGATAAGCTTCATCAACCTTATAGAAAAAGCTTGATACCATTTTACGACGATATAGAAAAAATAGCTTATGATAGTGGTGCAAAGGCAGTTTTCATAAGTGGTTCTGGTAGCACGATAGGTATTTTTGCATTAGAAAATGAAGAGATTATCGGCAAAACCTGTGTAGAGTTTTTAAAATCAAAGGGTGTTGATGGTACGTATAAAATGCTTTCGGTAGATAAAGAAGGAGCAAGAGTATGTTAGAGTTAAAAAGTTTTTATTTTAAAGACGATATACTCTACATATTAGACCAAAGGAAGCTTCCCCACGAAGAAGTTTATTTTGAAGCAAAAAATGTAGAGGATGTAGCTTATGCTATAAAGGCCATGCTTGTAAGAGGGGCACCTGCTATAGGTTGTGTAGCAGCATATGGATTTGCTATTGGTATAAAAGACGGCTTAGATGTGGAAAAGGTTTACGATATATTATCAAATACAAGGCCTACTGCTGTAAATTTGTTTTGGGCTTTAAATAGAACGAAAGAAGCGTATTTTGAAAACAAAGATCTTTTAGAAGAGGCAAAAAACATAGAGCAAGAAGATATAGAAGCAAATAAAAGAATGTCAGAGTTTGGGGCTTCTTTGATAAAAGAAAAATCTGTTGTACTAACACACTGCAACACTGGAGCTTTGGCTACTGCTGGTGTAGGAACAGCACTTGGTGTTATAAAAGAGCTTTATAAACAGGGTAAAATAGATTATGTTTTAGTGGATGAAACAAGACCTTATTTACAGGGTTCAAGGCTTACGGCTTTCGAGCTTTTAAAATCAAATATACCACATAAAATAATAGTGGATTCTTCAGCCCCTTTTCTTATATCAAGAGGTATAGTAAAGGCTGTTTTTGTAGGTGCGGATAGAATAGCTTCCAATGGAGATACAGCTAACAAAATAGGTACTTTTATGCTCTCTTTGGCTTGCAAAGCTTACAACATTCCGTTTTACGTAGTAGCTCCAACTTCTACAATAGATTTCAACGCAAGGTCTTTTAAGGATATACCTATAGAAGAAAGATCAAAAGATGAGGTTTTGAAGTGCAAAGACGCTTTTGTAGCTCCTGCTGGGTCTGAAGCCATAAATTATTCTTTTGATATAACGCCAGCTCAAAACATCAGTGCTATAATAACAGAGAACGGGATAGCATACTATCCTTATGTTGAGAGTTTAAAAAACTTTAAGGAGTAAATATGAATATAGTAGCCATAGGAGGAGGTACCGGATTATCAAGCCTTTTATCTGGTCTTAAGAGGCTTGTGGGAAAAAATGTAGATAATTTATACGCTATAGTTACTGTAGCAGATAGTGGTGGAAGCACCGGTAAGCTAAGGAAAATATACAACATACCAGCTCCTGGGGATATAAGAAACTGTATAGTGGCTTTATCAGAGCACGAAGAGATAATGAAGAAACTTTTTCAGCATAGGCTAAAAGGAGAAGGGTTAGAAAATCACGCATTTGGAAATTTGTTTCTTACGGCTCTTACAGAAATAACTGGTAGCTTCGTGGAGGCCATAAAGTTAACTTCAAAGATATTGGACACGAAAGGAAGTATTATACCGTCCACTACAGATAGCGTTGATCTTGTGGCAAAGTTTAGCGACGGAGTTATAGTAAAAAATGAAGAAGACATAACAAACTACGGAAAGCAGAAAAAAGCCCATATAGTAGATATCTGGATAGAACCAGAAAATCCTTTTGTACCCATAGAGGCTATAGCGGCTATAGAAAGCGCAGATTTTGTAATATTTGGGCCTGGTAGTTTGTATACCAGCATAGTACCAAATCTCCTTATCAAAGAAATAAGAGAAAGTGTAAAAAACTCCCCAGCTAAAAAAATATTTATATGCAACGTCATGACACAACCAGGAGAAACAGACGATTATACAGCTTATGATCATATAAATATGTTTAGAAGGTTTACACAAATAGAGTGCATAGATGTAGCAATAGTAAATACAAAGATGCCCCCAAACGACATTTTGAAAAAGTATATAGCTACTGGCCAAGAGCCGGTGGTACCAGATGTGGCAAAAATATCCAAAGAAAATATAGATGTATATGCAGAAGATCTGATAAGTGAAAATATATCTTTTGTAAGACACGATCCCATTAAATTAACAAATTTATTAGAACAGGTGATGGGAAAGTATGTATTATATTGAGTTTGATACAGATTTTATGCCAAACAAAGAAACGGATATAATAGTAATAGGTAGTGGTATAGCTGGTCTTTTTTGTGCTATCACTCTTAAAAACTTAAAACTAGACCCGGTGGTTATAACAAGAGGCATTGGAAACACCTACTATTCTCAAGGTGGAATAGCAGCCGTTGTATCCAAAGAAGATTCTACTGCTTGGCATGTTTTAGATACACTAAGGGCTGGAAGAAACTTAGGAGATGTAAAAAATATAGAGATTTTAGCTCAAGAGGGTCCAAATCGCATAGTAGATTTAGAGCTTTACGGTGTTAACTTTGATAAGAGAGAAGATAGTAGTTTTGAAACTACAATAGAAGGCGGCCATTCTTACAAAAGAGTTTTAAAAGTAAAAGATTATACTGGCAAAGCTATATACGAAGCACTTTTTAAGAAAGCCAAAGAGTTAAATATAAGGATATTAGAAGGAGAGCTTTTAGAAATTATAACAAAAGATAACGCTTTGGTAGGTTGCATAGTAGAACAAAACGACGAGCTTGTTTTTTGGAAATCAAGGTTTTTAGTTTTAGCCACAGGCGGGGCAGCCTCTATGTACTCTCACACGTCAAACCCCCTTAAAACAAGGGCAGATGTAATAGGAATAGCCCTAAGAAGAGGATTTTTAATAGAAAATCCAGAGTTTGTTCAATTTCACCCTACTGTATTTGAAAATACAAACCTCCTTATATCTGAAGCTGTAAGGGGAGAAGGTGCAATACTGGTAAATCAAAACAACGAAAGATTTGTAAACGAGCTAGAACCTCGTGATGTGGTGGCAAGGGCTATATATAGAGAGATGCTAAAAGGAAACAAAGTTTATCTTGATATGAGAAATCTTAAAGTAGATATAAAAACAAGATTTCCTACTATATATAATTTTCTCATAGAGCATGGATTAGATCCTTACAAAGATCTTGTTCCTATTACACCGGCAGCCCACTATTATATAGGTGGCATAAGAACGGATGAGAACGGTGAAACTACCGTAGACGGTGTTTACGCCATAGGAGAAGTAGCTAGTACAAGAGTACATGGAGCCAATAGACTAGCCTCAAACTCTCTTTTGGAAGGGGTTGTTTTTGGACACAGGGCAGCTTATTCTATAGCTTTATCAAAAAGATCTTTTAAGCTTTTAAAAGCAAAAAACCAAAGATCAACAGCAAAAGATACAGATTGCCAACAATATTTTGAAACAATAAAAAATACGATGTGGCAATACGCTGGTCTTGAAAGAACAGAGGAGGGACTTCTTTATGCCATTAAAAAGATAAGAGAGATTATAAAGTTTTGTATAGAGGCAAAGCCCACAAAGAAAAATAAAATCATATTTGATGTGAGTTTGTCAGCTTACGCTACTTTACAAGGGGCCTTAAAAAGAAGAGAGAGTAGAGGCTGTCATTTTAGGTCTGATTTTCCTTATGAAAAAGATGAATATAGGTATAATACGAAAATATGTTTAGAAGATTCGTTGGAGAATTTACTTGATTAACTTATTTTGCTTTTGCCATAAGAAAATCTTATATATATAAAAGCTATATAACATTATAATTATATTGTTAGACTAAGTAGGAGGTTATTTATGAACAAAGTTCTTTTAGATACGTTGACTACTCAAAAAGAAAGTCCAGAATATCTTCAGATAAGCATGGCAGCAGCCATGACGCTTGGTTTGGTGCCGGGGACATTTTATAGGAATGCAAAATTAAGTTGTATAAATACACTTCTTACTTATCCTTCTGGATGTCATGCCAACTGCGCTTACTGTGGTCTTCAGAAGGCGAGAGAAGAAGAATTTTCAAAAAGAAATTTCATAAGAGTCGAATGGCCTACTATCAAACTAGATGATATATTGGAAAAGGCCAAGCAAGTAGGACACGTAGAAAGGCTATGCATAGCTCAAATAACACATCCTCGTTCCATAAGAGATACAAAAACTGTTTTAGAAAAGGTATTATATGAGCTTGGAGATCAAATATTTGTTTCTCTTCTTATAAACGCCACTGGTACTAGATATCAAGATATAGAGGACTATAAAAAATTAGGAGCGGATACTGTAACGGTAGCTCTAGACTGTGCTACACCAGAACTTTTTGAAAAGATAAGGGGAAAATCTCTAAATAGCCCTCATAAGTTTGACTATTTCTGGAAAGTGCTTGAGTGGTCAGCTGAAGTTATGGGAGATGGGTTTGCCGGATGTCACCTAGTAGTAGGTTTAGGAGAAACAGAGCAAGAAATGATAGAACGTATACAAAAAGTAAGAGATCTAGGTGCTAGAACGCACTTGTTCTCTTTCTGGCCGGAAGAGGGTTCTTTGATGGAAAATGAAAAACCATGTCCAGCCCCTCAATATAGAAGAGTACAAATGGCAAGATACATAATAGACAACGAATACGGTAGATATGAAGATATGAAGTTTAACGAAAAGGGTCAAGTTATAGATTTTGGCATTAAAAAGGATTTGTTTGAAGAATTGTTTGCTAGCGGTAAACCATTTATGACAGCTGGTTGCAGAGGTAAAACCACAGAAGTGGCTTGTAACAGACCTTTTGGAGACAGCTCACCTACAAACTTAAGAAGTTTTCCTTTTCAACCAAACAAATCAGACTTATCCAACATAAGAGAGCAGATGTTTGATTACGATATGGAAAAAGCTTATCCTGATTTCTTAAACCCAAGCACTGGTAGATATTTCTAATTTTTATGTAGGAGGCTTTTGCCTCCTATTGACTTATAATATTTCTTATATAAATTTATGTTTATGAAAAGAGTTTTATGGCTTTTGTTGTTAATAAATTTATCTTTTGCAGTAAAAATAAGAGACATAGTGACATTTGAAGGAAATAGAAGCAACGTGCTAATAGGTTATGGTATAGTAAGCGGTTTAAACGGTACAGGAGATAGCAAAGCTACTATATTTACAGTTGATTCTTTAGTAAATGTATTATCTAGGATGGGAATAAATTTCACGCCAGCCCAGATAAATCAGATGACTACAAAAAATGTGGCAGCGGTAATGGTTACTGCAAAAGTCCCACCATATGCAAAAGCTGGTACACCTTTAAATGTTACAGTCTCTTCCATAGGTGATGCCAAAAGTTTACAAGGTGGTGTACTTCTTATGACTCCACTAAAGGGGCCAGATGGTAGAGTTTATGCCTTAGCTCAAGGTCAAATAGTAGTTCCTGCTACTGGTGGAAATACTATAAATCAAAATTTAAACAGCGGGTATATTCCAGATGGTGCTACTTTGGAAAGAAGTTTACCTTTTACAATGCCAAAAAAGTATATAGATTTATATCTAAACTACCCAAGCTTTAATACTGCAAACGCTATACAAGATGCTATAAACAACAAGTTTGGATACGGGACAGCTGTGGCAATAGATAGCGACACGGTAAGGGTAAAATTACCTCCATACAACGCCGTTGATTTTCTATCGATGGTAGGGGATTTAAATGTTCATGTTCACAATCCGTCTAAAATCATAATAGATAGCAGGACAGGTACTATAGTAATGGGAGGAGATATAAGGATATCGCCTGTGGCTGTGGCTTCTGGTAATATATCTGTAGAGGTAAGACAAGCTCCCGCTAATCCACAGCAAGCAAACAAAACTACTAAAAACGGTAAAAAATACAGCATATTTTTTGTAAAAGCTCCTACGTTAAGACAACTTGTTAGTTCTTTAAACAGTGTTGGAGCAAAACCGTCAGATATAATAAATATAATAGAAGCTATGGCAGCCCAAGGGGCCATTCATGCAAAAGTAGAAGTAGAGTAAAGGAGATGAAACATGACAGATTTTAAACCAAATCTTGTAAACCCAAATTATTTGCTTCCTCCTGAAAACTTTGCAAACGAGTTTTCCAATTTAAACAACAAAGAAAAAATCAAAAAGTCTTCAGAGCAATTTGAGGCTTTTTTCTTGGAAGAGATATTAAAAGAAGCTTACAAATCTTTTGCAAGCGAAAATGATTTTCAAGCAAACACATATCAGGATATGTTTTTTCAAAATATAGCTAAAGTATTAAGTGAAGCTGGAGGTGTTGGGTTTGGTAAGTTTATAGAAAAAGCCGTAGAACAGGAGATAAAAGATCAACATCAAACAAATTTATTAAACCAAGAAACTGGCAACAAAATAAATGGCAAGGCTTAAAGATTACTACGCTGTGTTGGGCGTAAAGAAAGATGCCACAGAACAAGAGATAAAAGCAGCTTACAGACAATTAGCCAAAGAGTATCACCCAGATGTTAACAAAGATTATGAAGATCTTTTTAAAGAAATAAACGAAGCCTACAGTGTTTTAAGCGATAAAGAAAAAAGAGCTGAATACGATAGTCTTCTTATAAACCCTGACGAAAATAAAATTAGGAATTTTACAGAATATATTCAGGAGTTTATAAACTCGATATTTAACGGAGAAAAAGAGCAAAAGCCAAAAAAAGGTGAAGATATAAAGCTTAAAATTTTTTTAACGTTAGAAGAAGCCTATCTTGGTGCATCAAAAGAGGTAGAGTACGAGAAATGGATTCCATGTCCAGATTGTGGTGCAAAAGGATATATAGGAGAAGCAGAAAAAGCAAAATGTGAGGCTTGCGAAGGCACTGGCAAGAGAGTAAGCGGCATTTTTTCTTTTCCAAGACCTTGTTCAGTGTGTAGAGGAAGAGGCTATATAATAAAAAACGCCTGTAGCACATGTCTTGGAAGAAAAAGAATAGCAAGAAAATCAAAAATCATAGTACAGATTCCTCCTCAAACTAACGACGGGGATATACTGAAAGTGATTGGTAAAGGACATGCTGGTTTTGGCAACAGAGAACCCGGTGATTTATACTTAAGAGTTTTTATAAAAGATCATGAGATTTACAAAAAAATTGGAAACGATATACATGTAGAACTTCCTATTAGCTACGCAGATGCAGTCTTAGGAGCAAACATAAAGTTTAGATGGATAGATGGTAAAGATCTTGATGTATTCATACAACCCGGCGCCGAGTGTGGTTCTCAAAAAGTAATTCCAGGGCTTGGTTTTCAAAACGGCAACCTCATTTTTCATATTAAAATCCAAATACCAAAACAACTATCTAAAAAACAGCAAAAACTAATAGAAGAACTAAGAAAATTAGACCAAGAAGAAAACAACAAATCTATCTTTGGCATTGTAAAAAGCATATTTGGTAAGTGAATTTATTTCCAAAGCTCTTTTTCTTTGGATTTTTGGCATTCGTATAAAAAAGCGTATTTCATAAACACATAAAACATACCAGAAAAAGCTATGATAAGTCCTTTTGTGCCTTCTTTATATCCGGCTTTTAATATAAAAAATTTAAAAAAGATCCAAAAGGGGTTTAGGATAAGATTGTAAACATGAAAGGGCTTATTGTTTTTACACATGATATCGGCGCTTGTTTTTGCGTATTTTAATGTTCTTTCAAACTGATCTTTTAGGTTTTTAAAAGAATAGTGGTTTAAATAGCCTTTTAGCTCATAATATTTGTGGTGATTGCATATGACCTTTTCGTGAAGATCACCGCTATATTTACAAACATCTTTTTTAAAAACTCTTATAAGCTTTTCATCGTTCCATATATGTTTTAAAAAATCTCCCATGTAAAATGTACGTCTTGTTATTATACCTATCTCATAATCTGATGATAAAAAATCTTTTAAAGAGTTTTTAAGCTCATCCGATAGTTCTTCATCGGCATCTAAGATAAAAACAATATCGTTTTTGGCTTTTGATATACCAAAGTTCTTCTGGGCCGCATAGCTTATCCATTCGTTAAATATGACTTTGGCTCCGCATGATTTTGCAATATCTATGGTTTTGTCTGTAGAACCTGAATCTATTACAAGTATCTCATCTGCTACATCTTTTATGCTATCTATGGCTCTTTTTATGTTTTTTTCTTCGTTTTTTGTAAGAATTACAAAAGATATTTTACGTCTTTGCATATTCATGAGACCATTGGCCTATAGAACCAGCCCCCATAAACACAATAACGCTATCTTTTAGCTCATCAAGTCTATCAAAAAGCTCTTCTTTTGATGGTATATAAACACACTCTTCTTTTGATACTTTGTTTATCATATCTAAAGAAGAAATACCAAACGTATTTTCCTCAGAAGCCCCATATATATCAAGTAAGAATACCTTATCTAAGCTTTTAAAAAGATCTACAAAATCATCTATAAGATAGTAAGTTCTTGAATATCTATGAGGTTGGAACACCACTACTATATTTTTGTCTTTATATTTTGATTTTAGGGCTTCGTAAACGCTTTTTATCTCCGTTGGATGATGTCCGTAATCATCGTAGATGAGGTTTGTGTTTTTTTCACCGACAAATTCGATCCTTCTTTTGGCGTTTTTAAAGCTTTTAAGAGCGTCTCTTATAACAGGTTGTTCTATTTCCATAAGTGTTGAAACGGCTATTGAAGCAAGTGCGTTGTAAACGTTGTGGATACCTGGGATTTGAAGCTCTATTGTGTTTAGTTTTATACCTTTGTAAAATACATCAAAACGGGTGTTGTCGCTGTTAAAAACTATATTTTTAGCTTGAAAATCCCCAGATTCTATCCCGTAAGTGATTATCTTTTTATGTATTTTTGATAATATAGACCTAACACCGGTATCGTCTATATTTACCACCGATGCTCCGTAAAAAGGTACGTTGTTTATAAACTTTACAAAGGCTTCTTTTATATCTTCATAATCTTTGTAGTATCCAATATGCTCTTTGTCTATATTTGTAACTACGTTTATAACAGAGTTTAGTTTTAAAAAAGATCCATCAGACTCATCGGCTTCAGATATCAAAAGCTCGCTTTTTCCAAGCACTGCGTTTGAACCAAAGGTCTGTAAGATACCACCTATTAAAACAGTAGGATCTAGTCCAGCTATATGTGATATATGAGAAATCATAGATGTGGTGGTAGTTTTGCCGTGAGAGCCTGATATGGCTATACCCTCTTTCATCCTAAACAAATCTGCCAACATATCCCCTCTTGATATCACTTGAAGACCAAGCTCTTTGGCTTTTAAAAGCTCTTCGTTTACATTTGATATAGCAGACGAATACACTACTACTTCTTTGCCTATCACATTTTTAGCATCATGTCCTATATAGATGGTGGCTCCTTTTTCTTTTAGTTCCTTTATAACATCGTTTTGTCTAACATCAGAGCCAGATACCTCATAACCCATATCAAGCAGTATCTTAGCGATACCGCTCATACCTATACCACCAATACCTATAAAATGAAACTTTCTAAATTTTTCTCTAAACATTTGTTATATTATAGCACCAACACAAAATAAACAATTTTGTATAAAAAATTTTTTATATATAATGATACCTATCATAGAAAGCATTTAGATGTTTTGTTATAATAACCTCAGGTTTAAGGAGATGGCGTTCTCCTTGATGCTCATAAAAGCATCAAAACCGCCTCACATATAAGGCTAATAACGCCTACCTGCTCTATATATTTTTGAGGAGGCTATGTGAACTACTTAGCGGTTCTTGTAGGTGGTGGTGTAGGTGCTTTGGTGAGGTATCTAGTATCTATTTTTATTCAGAAGTTTGTGCCAAACTTTCCTCTTGGTACAATGGTGATAAATACAACGGGAGCGTTTTTAATAGGGTTTTTAAGCATATACCTAACTGAGGTGATAGATGCTCCTCCAAATATAAGACTTCTTCTTATAACAGGCTTTCTTGGTGGATATACGACATTTTCTACATTTACATTAGAAGGCATAGGTCTTATAAACAATGGAGATTATTTAAAAGCTTTTTATTATATAGTGGGCACAAACGTAATTGGGTTTTTATTTGTGGCTCTTGGTAGATTTTTGGGAGGTTTGTTATGAAAGGGTATCTTCTTCAAATACTTATAGAGCATGGGATAAAGTATAAAGGTAAATCTTTGTGCAGTAGCATAGAGCATGTTTGCATGGAAAACAATATTCACGGTGCAACGGTGTTCAGAGCTATAGAGGGTTATGGTAAATCCCGTAAAATACATCATCATGGTTTATTTGAAAAAAATGAACCAATAGCCGTTGAAATCATAGACACAAAAGAGAATATAGAAAAAATATTACCTGTATTAAAAAATATACTTCAAGAGTTAAACACAGGTCTTATAACCCTTGAAGAGGTGGAGATAGTAAGATGAAGAAGCTAAGAATATACTACAAAGAGCAAGATAAAATAGGGCATAAAAATGTAAAAAATTATATCTATGGGCTTTTAGAAGAAATTGGTATAAAAGGCGCCACTATATACGAGTCAATTTATTCTTATGGACCCTCTGGCCGGGTTTCAAACGAATATATAGAAGTAGAATCTTATAATCCGGGCATGAAGATGGAGATAGTAGATGAAGATGAAAAAATAAACACTCTTGTAGACAGACTAAAAGACAAAAATATTCATAT
This sequence comes from Hydrogenobaculum sp. Y04AAS1, assembly GCF_000020785.1. NCBI lineage: Bacteria > Pseudomonadati > Aquificota > Aquificia > Aquificales > Aquificaceae > Hydrogenobaculum > Hydrogenobaculum sp. Y04AAS1. The sequence continues at coordinate 522,395 of NC_011126.1, read as the reverse complement.
TGTTATAGCAGATTGCCAGGTAGTGCATGGATAATATATTCCACAAGATAGGTAGTTTTATATCAAGGCAAGATTATTTTTTAAAGTGGTTTATACTTGGGCTAATAAACGGTGTTGTATCTGGGCTTGGTGCTCTTTTCTTTTATTATAGTTTAAAGCTTTGCGAGTTTATATTTTTTAACAAAATCCTTCATTATCATATACCATCTCCCACTGGTGAGGAACCAAACAACCTTATTTTTAAGCCGGGATTGGTTTATCTACTACCCATTGTAATAGCTTTTGGTGGTTTTATAGCCGGATTCATAGTGTTTAAGTGGGCTCCGGAGGCTGAAGGTCATGGCACAGATGCTGCTATAGATGCCTATCACAACAAAAAAGGTTTTATAAGAGATAGGGTGATTTTTATAAAATCAATAGCTTCTGCCATTACTATAGGATCTGGTGGTTCTGCTGGAAGAGAAGGTCCTACGGCGCTCATATCTGCAGGGATAGGCTCTTGGCTTGCAAGACTTTTGGGGCTCAGCGAAAAAGATAGAGAAAGGATGTTGGCCTTAGGTATAGGAGCAGGTATAGGCACTATCTTTAAAGCTCCCATAGGTGGTGCTATCTTAGGAGCTGAAATCCTTTACAAATCTGATTTACAAGCCGATAACATATTTCCTGGGCTTGTGGCTTCTGCTGTAGGATATTCTATATTTGGAAGTATCGTTGGTTTTGTTCCTGTGTTTGGGTATTATTTGCAAAATTTTAACCCTCTAAGATTGCCCCTTTATATAATCTTAGGTATCGTGTGCGGAATCGTTGGACGCATATATGCAAAAACATTTTATTATTTTAAAGATAATCTTTTTAAAAGCCTAAAAACAAACATATATTTAAAACCTGTCATAGGTATGTTTTTAACAGGTATTATAGGTATGGCTTTCCCGGAGGTTTTAGGAACTGGTTACGGTTGGCTTCAGGGTGCTATAGATACAAAGTTTAGTATGTTTGATACATACGGTATTCCTCTTTTTATATTCTTTGTTTTGTTGGCTTTTATAAAAATAATAGCCACATCTTTGACGGTAGGTTCTGGAGCTTCTGGGGGTGTGTTTGCACCGGGGCTTTTTATAGGTGGATTTTTAGGAGCGGGGCTTGGTATTGTTTACCATCAGCTTTTTCCGTCTTTGGTGAATACAAGTCATATAGGTGGTTTTGTGATAGTTGGTATGCTGGCTTTGTTTGGCGCCGCTGGTAAGGCTCCTGTGGCAGTGACTCTTATGGTGGTAGAGATGACGGGTAGTTATCAGCTTTTACCAGCTTGTATGTTGGCGGTGGCGGTAGCTTACCTTATATCTGGAGATTATTCTATATACAAATCCCAAGTAAAAACAAGAGAAGATTCACCCGCTTACAAAAGCTTGGCTTAAAATTATAATAGGAGGGGGTAAGATGATAGATTTTCCAAAAAGTAAAACAAAGATCGTATGCACCATAGGACCAGCTTCACAAGAGGTTGAAACTCTTACAAAGATGATAGAAAATGGAATGAACATTGCAAGGATAAACTTTGCTCATGGGAGTTTTGAAGAGCATGAAACTGTTGTAGAAAATATAAGAAAAGCCTCAAAAATAGTAGGCAAAGATGTAACGATAATGGGAGATTTACCGGGACCAAAGATAAGAATAGGGGATATCAAACCGATGGAGATTAAAAAAGGAGATATCCTCATCTTATCAGAAAAGCCCCAAGAAGGAGTAATACCAATAAATTTTAAGGATTTTAGTAAGTATGTGAAAGTAGGTGATAGTATATACATGAACGATGGTTTTGTAGAGCTAATGGTGGAGAAAGTAGAAGATGATAAAGTATACGCCGTTAGCCTAAGCGCCGGTAAAATCTCTTCTCACAAAGGCGTAAATTTACCAAATGTAGACCTTCCGGTAAGAGCCATCGGTGATTATGAAAAAAGATGTATCGATTTTGCTAAAAAGATAGATATGGATGCTATAAGCGTATCCTTTGTAAAAGACCAAAGAGATGTAATAGATGCAAAAGAATATTGCAACACCATAGATTATCATCCTTTTATAATAGCTAAAATAGAAAGACCACAGGCTTTAAAAAATATAGATGAGATTTTAGAAGCCTCGGATGGTATCATGGTGGCAAGAGGGGATCTTGGCATAGAAACACCTATAGAATGTATAGCTATGGCCCAAAAACATATCATCAAAAAAGCCAACTTAGCTGGAAAACCTGTGATAACAGCTACCCAAATGCTTGAATCCATGATAGAAAGCCCAAGACCCACAAGGGCAGAAGCCTCAGATGTTGCCAACGCCATATTGGATGGTACAGATTGTATCATGGTATCTGAAGAGTCAGCGATAGGAAAACACCCAGATTTGGTGGTATCTACGTTGGCAAATATAGCAGCGTGCGTTGAAAAAGAGTTTGACAAAAACCCTATCTACAAAGCTTTTTTGCAAGAGCTATCAACTTTAAACACCTTAGAAGATATAATGGCATACAACGCTTTTAACATGGCAAAGCATATAAACGCATCTCTTGTGATTGTACCCACCACCAGCGGTACTACAGCAAGGCGTATGAGCAAGTTTAAACTCCCTGTTTGGGTGCTTGGTATCACACGTGATGAGAGGGTGAAAAAACATTTGGGGTTTTCTTACGGGGTTTTTGGCTTTTACGATCAAAACCCTCCCACCGACAAATACAGTGTAAACGCTTGGAAAGAGTATATAAAAAACATCGTTGGAGATAATCTTTATAAAAGCCTACAAAACACTTACGCAGTGCTTCTCAGAGGACCTTCTAAAAGAAATAAAGACGTTGGTAACTCTTTGGAGGTTATAAAACTCTAGTATTTATTAAGATGATCTTCTAAAAACTTTCTTAGTATGGCGTTTTTATCAAAGTTATGATGCTTAAGACAATCTATAGCTTCTTTGGTTGATATAGACAAAAGGGCTTTGACGATAGCCATTAGCTCGTAGGTGTCTTTTTCTTCTGATAGCATACTACAAAGCTTAGGAACAGCTTTTTGATTTTTTCTTTTTTCTATTACTTCTATTACAAGCATTCTATTCTCTGGTATTGGGTTATCAAGGCCGTATAAGAGTTTTTCATCAAAATCAAGAGATGTAAAATGATAGATATCTTTCCCGCAATTGGGACATATCCTTTCATCCCCTTTTAGTTCAGCCCAGCAATAAGGACAAAACCATTTCATTGCTCTATTCCTTTATTCATAGGTTCAATATGAATAATCATAGCTTAATTTATTAATAGTTATAGGGCTAAGGAATTGTCTTTTTATAACAGGGTATTCATTAAGTACACCTTTAGAAAAAAGAATTTGAAAAAGATGATTGGAACCGGTCAGGAACGATACCGCAGAACCTATTAAGTAAAGGTCCCACATGCGGAAGAACTCCTCGCCATTTTTTTTCACAACTTCTTCGGCATGCTTATAAAATCTTTTTCTCCACTCTTGAAGCGTCTTGTAATAATGGAGTCTCCAATCATCTATATCTATAAGGTTGAATTCTGACCCTTTGGTTGCTTCGATTATTTCGGTAAGTGCAGGTAAATATCCTCCGGGAAATATGTACTTTCTTATCCACTTGCTCTGGCTTTCTGGCAAAACCTTTCCTATGGTGTGAAGGAGGAAAAGGCCTTTTTCTTCAATAGTATTGTGTACTATTTTAAAGAAGTCTTTATGTCTTCCTTTACCTACATGCTCAAACATACCTACCGAAACTATTTTGTTAAACTTCTCTCCAAGGCTTGGTAGATCTTCATAGTGCATTAGATAAACTCTTGTTCTACTACTTAGTCCATTGTTTTCTATCTTTGATTTTACATAATCGTATTGGTTTTTTGAAACCGTTATACCTACAGCTTCTATGTTGTATAGTTTTGATACTTCAAGAATTATGGCACCCCAACCACAGCCTATATCCAATAATTTATCCCCATCGGTAAGTTGCAGTTTCCCATATATAATCTTCCTTTTTTCCTTTTGCGCCATCTCTAAACTCTGATGTGCATCTGTAAAAAAAGCACAAGAATATGTCATAGAATCATCAAGCCAAAGCTTATAAAAGTCGTTGCCAAGATCATAATGACTTCTTACTTCCTTTTCCTCAGTAAACTTCAGAAGTCCGGTATATTTAAGAATATTTCTAAATAAACTATTTCTAAAATTTTTCTCTTGTTTATTTTCTTCAAGATAATTAAGGCAGGCCACTAAAAATCTCTCAATATCTCCATCTATCTCTATGGCTCCTTTCATATATGCCTCTCCAAAGCCCATTTCAGGATCTTTTAGTATGTTTAATATAACATTCTTATCTTTGACTTTAACTTTGCAATTACCACTACCGAGAACTCTACCGTCTGGAAGCTCGACGCATAGTCCTTCTTCTAACTTTTTACTAACCTCCTGAATTAAAGATTCTAACATTTATAACCTCCTCATTTTATTTTTCTTACACAAGATAAAGCCTCACTTGAGCCTATCAAAAATTTTTGCACTCGTCTTTTGCCTAAAATATTTATTATCATCATTCTACTTTCTATATTTCTTTATTCATAGGTTCAATATGAAAATACCGCAGTAGTTTGATCTTAAATCTGGTAGTGCTTCTTTGGTTTCTGAAAAAGCACCGTATTTGTCCTGGGTCATAAGTACAAACTCTTTTGCTTTTGAAATGTACTTTAATTCTCTGTTTAGAGCTTTTAAAAGCCAATAACCTGCATAAAGAGTTGAAATGTTTGTATATTTTAAGTTAGGGATTGGCACTATGCCTAAATCCTTGTCAAAATAAGGGTCTATATCTTTTTCCAAATTACTTGTTATTGCATATATTAAAGAAACCGTTTTTATATCTGATTTATCTATAGAGCTTATAAAATGCTTGGTTTTTTCTTCAGAGTATCCTATATCGTAGTATGCTGATATCCTTTTAAACATCAGTATCCTTAAAAGTTCTAAGTTTATATCTTCTAATTGTTTAGTGGATATCTCAAAGCGTAGCTCAACGTCTTTTCTATATGTTCTAGGATCTTCTTTTAAAAGCTCAATACATCTAATAGAATAATAATATTTTTCAAGTGTATCAGCCTCTAAAAATGAGTTTAGGATATATCGGATAGTTTTATCAGATATACTTTTACCAAACATTATGAGCGTTCTTATGGCATAGTAAGTATCGTAAATGTTTGATTCTTCCAAATATATATGCCTATAAAACGAATACCCGCCATCGCTACACAGCTTAGACATCACATATTCTACAGATTTTTCAATAGCTTTTTCCATCTTTATATACCCCTCCATATATTAATTGCGAAAGCTTCAGAAATATTTATTGGAAACGTACCAGAGAAAAAATTGGACACATCTTTTTGGTCAAAACCTACGAAGATATGTCTTATCAAAGCTTCAATGCCGCCTACAAGCGATGCAGGATAGTTCATAAAACCTCCTAAAATATCTTAGAGCTTGTAGGCGTTATCAGCCTCTTTTGAAGGAGGCGCTTAAAGGAGAACGCCATCTCCTTGTGGTTATATCTTAACATTAAAAGGTATAAAATCACTATGAGAAAACTCATTGCATATATAAAAAATTTTTTATATAATAAATACTAACCTAAAAGGAGGTAATGTTTATGGAAGGTAAAAAGCTAAAAGACGTAAGCGAAGTAAAACAAACCCAAGAAGGTGTTAAAATAGATATAGTAGAAGATGTGGATCCAAGCAAAGTAGAGCAAATAGTGGAAAACTGCAAAGCAGGAAGATGTGAGTGTATGAGCGATGAAGTTAAAGCTAAGGTTAGTTTTATGGATTTTAAGAAAGAAAACGGCAAGCTTAGCATAGAGATAAAAGGCGATTTGACAGAAGAGGATATAAAAGCTTCTATGGAAAAATCCAAGGTAATAGTAAAATGACAAAAGAAGAGCTAAGGCGCATATTTTATGCGCTTTCTGATGATATAAGGCTTGAGATAGTAAGTATGCTACTAAAAGAAGAAGAGATATGCGTATGTAGTTTCATGAAGCATTTTAACATGTCTCAGCCAAATATCTCTTTTCATCTTAGGATTTTAAAAGATGCTTCTTTGTTAAAAGCTAGAAAACAAGGCAAATGGGTTTATTATTCAATAAACAAAGAAAACCAAGTTTTGGAGCTTTTAAAAGATATCATAATAGAATCTGTAAATGTTGACATAGATTATTTATCTTGTAGTATAGAGGAGGGGCCAAGATCATGAACATAGCTTTTATATGCGTGGGAAACTCTTGTAGAAGCCAAATGGCAGAGGGCTATGCAAAGCATTTTCTAAAGGATTTAAAATCCAAACACAACATATACTCCGCTGGGATGAACCCAAAAGATCAAATACATCCTTTGGCCATAGAGGTAATGAAAGAAGATGGGATAGATATAAGTTCTCAATACCCAAAAGCCTTGGAAGATATACCTCTAAAAGACCTTGATATATATATCACGCTTTGCGGTGAAGAGGCTTGCCCAAACATACCAGGAGTTAAGCATCTTCACTGGGGTTTAGAAGACCCAGCCAAAACAAACGATATAAACGTTTTTAGAAACGTTAGAGACATCATAAAACAAAAGGTAAAAGATTTTTTGTATGAACTTGAAACTTAAAATTTTTATATCTGGTCTTATCTTAAGTGTAAACGGGTTTTCTTTGAGCCTAAAAGAGGCTATAGATCTTAGTCTAAAGCACAACACCTTTATCCAAAAAGCCAAAAACAACATCTATATAAAAGAGCAAGAGCGCAAAAAAGCCATAGTGTCAAAACTTGGTGAGGTAGATCTAAACGCCGATACATCAAAATTTAACACCCCAAGGTATCTCATACCCTTTGTAGTAACGCTTCCAATTTCACCAAGTTCAATACCCCCAAGCGCTTACAATTTGACTACATTGTCTTTGTCTTATACAATCCCTTTGTTTACTGGTTTTAAGCTTTTAGAAAATATAAAAATATCTGATTTAGCACGCAATATAGCAAGGTACAACTATAAACTCACCAAAAGACAAATCGTTTTCAACGTATACTCTTTATATATAAACGGCATTATCCTAAAAAAAGATCTCATGGCTCAACAGGAAAGGCTAAAAGCCTTAGAAAAGTTTTATCAAGATGTGTCTTTGGGAGTAAAGCTTGGAAAGTTTGCACCGGTGGATTTGATGAAAGTTCAATACGAGTTAGCTCTAACTAAAGCCAGTATAAAATCCATAAAAGACGATATAGACTCTGTAAAAGCATCTTTAAACACGCTAACAGGTTTAAAATCTATAGATTGGCATTTTGAACCTATCAAGTACAAAGAAGAGCATTTTGGAAATTTAGAACAACTTATAAATATAGCCCTAAAAAACAGATATGAGCTAAAAGTGGCAAAAGAAAACGAATATATTGCCAAAAGAAAGCTTTTCCTGTCCAAAAGTTCATATCTACCAAATATTTATTTTAACTACACATATTCAAAAATCATAGGTGGTGGTGCCGAAGAGCCCCAATGGAGTTATAACCTTATGGCATCTATGCCAATATTTGATTTTGGGAAAAGGTATTTTGATATACTATCAACTCACAAAGAATACCTAAATACAAAAAAAGACTACGATCAAACCGCCCTTGATATAAGAAAAGAGGTGGTAGATGCTTATTCAAAATTAAACTCCGCAAAAGAAAACTTAAGAGCTTCTCAAAAAGCGCTTGCTTACGCAGAAGAGGTGATGAAGATAGAAGAACTAAAGTATAAAACTGGTGCTGGGGATATGTATGATACTCTTTTGGCGATAGCAAACTTCTACAACACACTTGCAAATATGTATAAAAATAAATATACCCTTTATCTCATGCAAAAATATATGGATTACGTGTTAGGAGAGAAGTTATGAAAGCTAAAGCAGTTGGTATTGTTATAGCTATTCTTGTAATAGTTTTGGCTATTTACGCTTTTATAAAAAGAAAAGAGTATATAGAAAATGAAAAAGCGGCAAAGGCATATCCTATCGTATTAAAAACGGCAACGACACAAGAGGGAACAATAGCTGATAAAGAAACATTTTTGGGTAGATTTGAACCCAAAAACGAGGCAAGTATAGCATCGAGGGTGAGCGCTTATATCCTCTATGTGGCTAAAGAAGGCACAAAAGTTAAAAAAGGAGATTTGTTGGTAAAATTAGACAACTCAAATATAGTTTCTAATATAAACGCTTTGAGAAATAACCAAGCATCTATAGCTTTTCAACAAGAGGCTTTAAAAAGAAACCTAAGAGCTTTAAAAACCAAATACCAAAACCAAAAAAAGATATATGAAAGAGACACGGTGCTTTATCATCACGATGCTATATCAGAAGAGGCTTTTGAAAAATCCCAAGACTTGTATCAAGAGGCAAAGTCCCAATATGAGGCTACTATAAATCAAATAGAAGGGCTCTCACAGACGATGATGGGCATTGGCAATCAAATAAAGGGTTTAGAAGATGATCTAAAGTATACAACCATTGTAGCTCCTTTTGATGGTGTGGTATCAAAGCGCTATTTAAAAGAAGGAAATTTAGCGATCCCCGGAAAACCAATCATTGATTTGGAAGGCACCGATGGTAAGTATGAGGTTTATGTGGATGTGCCACAAGACTTTGTAAATTATGTAAAAGTAGGTGATGTAGAAACCATAAAACTAAATGGAAAAACTCAAAATGCCACAGTAGAAACCATCATACCAAAAGCCCAAAACAATATGATAAGCATAAAACTATATTTAGACAAAAACACCATAGGTGCAATCCCAGATATGTATATAAAAACAGAGCTTACAAAAGGTCAGTGTAGCGCTGCTCTTATACCAAAAAATGCAGTAAATCATACATCAAAAGGCTATTATGCTCTTGAGATAATAAACAACAAAGTCCATTGGGCAGCTTTTACACCCATTGCAAGAAACGACGAGTATTTTTGTACAAAAGATATACCTCCAAATGTAAGACTTGGTATAGCAAATAGATCTGAGATGCTATCTATCCAAGAAGGACAAAAGGTTCTAACAGAGGGCTCAAAATGATAAACTACTATATAAAAAAGCCCCACGTAGTTTTTGCTACTCTTATAGTGGCTCTTTTTCTTGGGATCGTTGGATATTTTGAGCTCCCAAGGGATTTGTTTCCACCTTCCAACAGGCCTCAGGTGGCAGTAGTGACTATAGAACCCGGTGCTTCTTCCAAATATGTAGCCGATCATGTTAGTTCTGTGATAGAAAGAGAGCTTTATACTATAGACGGAGTAAGAAGGGTGTTTTCTGCTTCTCAGGATGGGCTTTCTGTGGTCACTGCAGAGTTTCATTACGGTAAAAGCATAGGCCAAGCAGAAACAGACGTGGCAAACTCCATCACAAAGATAAGAAGCTTACTTCCTTCAGATATTCAAGAACCAGCCATATATCCCATCACCTCTTACACCCCACCGGTGGTAGTATTAGGCGTATGGCCTAAAAAGGGTGCAAACTTATCTCTTGCAGACGTAAGGTATATAGCAGATAACTATCTAAAACCCTCTCTTCTTAGAACAGGTGTCGTATCAAACGTGGATGTGTTTGGGGGTTATCAAAAAGAGATAGATGTAGAAATAGACCCCATAAAACTTGCCTCTTATCATCTAAGCGTTTCAGATGTTATAGATGCTGTTAAGTTTGCCAATAAAGATGTCCCCATGGGTATTATATTAAACAAAAACTCCCAATATGTATTTAAGCTAAAAACTGAAGCCAAGAGCTTAAATCAAATTGAGAACATATACATAACACCCAATATAGCCCTAAAAGATATCGCCACCGTCAAATACGCTATCCAAGATCCAAGATCCATGTATAGAGCCAACAGGCATCAGGCTATAGCCCTAGCTATACAAAGGCCTTACGGAGGAGCTGCTCTTACCACTATAGATGCGGTTTATAAGCTTTTGCCAAAATTAAGAAACGAGTTTCCAGAACTAAACATACAAGTAGCTGATTCTCAAAAAAGACTAATAGAGTTATCAAACGACAACATGTTTGAAGCTCTGAGAGATGCAATTATATTTACATCTTTGGTGATATTTATATTCTTAGCAGATCTTAGGATGACTTTGATCTCAGCTATGTCAATACCTTTTGTTTACGCTGGTACCATAGGTATTATGTGGATACTGGGTATAGAGTTTAACTTAGTTACCCTTACAGCTATAATCCTTGCACTTGGCATGCTTGTAGATGATGCTATAGTTATACTTGAAAATATAGAAAGGCATTATGTAGAGCTTAATAAAGGCCCAATACAAGCGGCAATCGATGGTACCAAAGAGGTTATGCTTGTGGTGTTTGCCGGGACTTTGGCTACGTCTATAGTGCTTTTGCCACTTTTGTTTGTAGGAAGCTATCCTGAACGTATATTTAGACCTTTGGCTGGAACGCTTATAATAGCGGTGCTTGTTTCTTATATTGTTTCTATAACGTTTATACCTATTGTTAGTATTAGGTTTTTAAAATCTGAAGGTAAAAAACTACCCTTTGAGACATTTATAAACAACGTTGTAGAAAAAATACTAAACCCTCTTAAAAGCTTTTATATAAGCTGGAACGCTCTTATGATAAACAACAAAATGGCTATGAGGGTTTTTATGATTTTGGGAGTGCTTCTTTTTGTTGTAAGTTTAAGAGATATCTTACCTTTAGAAGGAAGAGATCTTATGCCGCCTATGGATACTGGTATTGCTCTAGCAAAAGTAACATTTTATCCAAACACATCTATATACAAAGTAGATGAAGAAACCGCCAAGATAGAAAAATACATATATAGCTTAAAATCAGACGGCAGATACGTTACAAAAACCACATCCATAGCCATAGGTACAGAACCAGGTGTTTTTACAGTGGGTGGTGGTACGCCTTACCAAGCTTCAATGACTATTCATTTTATAAATCGCTTCAAAAGGACAAAAACTTTGTGGCAACTTGAAGATGAGATAAGAAATTTTATACATACGCTTCCGGATGTTGAGTATGCGGATGTTTATGATTATGGCGCTACAGCAGTTTCTTCTATAACCGCTAACCTCGATGTAACACTTTTTAGCCCATCTTTGAGCGCTCTAAACGAATCGGGTAATGAGATTATGAAAGTACTTGCCCATACCAAAGGTCTAAAATCCTACTCAAGATCTTGGGATATGAACGCTTTGGAATATGATTTTAAGATAGATAAGCAAAAATGTGCATTTTATCATACTACTCCTTTTGCCGTAGCATCGCAGGTGGCTCAAGGGCTTAGCGGTGTGGTTTCATCTGTTTTCACAATACCAAATCAAACTGGATATCTCATAAGGGTTATATCCTATCCTCAAGATAGGGACAAGCTTTTTAAGTTTAAAACTTATCCTATAAAAACACCAGATGGATTTATACCATTGGAAGCTTTTGGACATTTTGTAGTAAGTCATCAACCCACCGTTATCACAAGACAAGCTATGGAATATACCCTTGATCTTTATGGTTATAGATCTACATATCCAATCACTCATATAATGGATAGTTTTGACAGAGAATTTAAGAAACTACACATAAAACTCCCACCAGATGTAAAAATGGAACAAACGGGAGATATATCCATGATGAGCGATTCTATGGGTAGAATGGCAAAAGCCATAGGTATAGGCATAGTGCTTCTTTATCTGGTGCTTGTGCCTGTGTTTGGTTCTTGGAGATCCCCTCTTGCTATCATACTTGCAATACCTCTTGGTGCAATAGGCGGTGCTTGGGCACTTCTTATTATGGATAAACATGGCTCATTGCCAGCTATTATGGGTTTTGTGCTTTTAGGAAGCATAATAGTTAAAAACTCAATGCTTCTTATAGATTTTATCCAAGAGCGTCAAAAAGAGGGTATGGATTTAAAACAAGCCATATCAGAAAGTATAAGACTAAGGACAAGGCCTGTTTTGATGACAGCCTTTGGTACAGCAGTGGGTATGATACCAATAGCCTTAGAATGGGCTATAGGACTTGAAAGACTTGCTCCTTTGGCAGCAGTGGCTATAGGTGGACTTCTTTTAGGTACGTTTTTAAGCTTGGTTTATGTACCAACGTTTTATTATTTACTTTCTAAAAAAGGACAAAACAATGAAACCTAAAGTATATATCATCCCGGCTATATCCATGTTGTTTTCAATATTTGCCTTGTTTGAGGCTTTTACAAAGAGTATAAGACATGATGTTATAAATTACATCAAGGTGTCATCTTACGATACGGGATATCTGTTTTTGCTTTTGTATGTGATACCTGTTTTACTTATTTTTATTCACGTTAAAAGCCTAAAAGGAAAAACCAACAAGTTTTATCCAATGGGTATACTATACAGTATGGTGGGGCTTGTACTTAGTATCTTAGTAAGTGTTAGAAAAGCCGATGTTTTTTTTGATTTTGTAGTAAAATACCATCCTTACATATACATATTTCCCATTTTTGCGATAGCGATGTTTTTGAGGAAAATGAACAAAAAGCTGTTTTTAGCAGTACTCTTGTTGGATGTTGTTTATACTTTGCTTTTAATAAAATATTTGCCGATACACCATTTACATATAAATGTTTCTTCTACTTATACAAAAATGGCGTTTACCTATCTTATACTTATGTTTTTACATATAATAGCTTACAATAAACTAAAATGGACAGAAAGCAGGCAATTGACATAATTTATTTTATAATAAAATTTAGCATATCTATTTTTGCTATCCTAAATCCCTTTGGTGCTTTGCCGGTGCTTGTAAGCCTCACAAAAGGCTATACAAAGGAGGATAGATCTTATGTAATAAGAACATCTTCCATATACGCGGGTCTTACTTTGATATTTTTTGTGTTGTTTGGCGATCTTTTGTTCGAAATATTTGGTATAGGTCTTGGAGCTTTTCAAATAGGCGGTGGTATCATACTATCGTTTGTATCTATAAATATGATATTTGGCCAGCCCCATAGAGAAAGGGCTTCCAATCAAGAGCTTGAAGAGGCTGAACAAAAAGAAAATATAGCTATAGTACCCATAGCGATACCACTCTTAGCAGGACCTGGTGCTATTAGTACTGTTATAACAATAGCGTCCTCTTACCGTAGCGTATTTTACCATGTCTTGTTGATTTTGAGTATTTTAGTGGCCTGTATAGGAGTGTTTTTAGTTTTTAAAAGCGTAGATAAAATAGTCAAAATACTTGGTAAAATTGGTATAAACATCTTATCAAGGCTTATGGGGATACTTCTGATGTCTTTGGCTATGCAGTTTATTATAAAAGGAATACAGTTAGCGTTTCCTACTTTAGGAAAGTAAAATTTTTTATGATATAATATTTTTATGAAAAGGTTATCATCGCTTGAAAAGATTCAGTATGCTAACATACTATCTATAGTAATATTTGCTATATCTTTGATAGTAGAGATTTACCAATATGGTTTATTTGATGTAGCAAGGGTTTTAAATATTTTTAACTTCTTAGCAGCATGGTTTATTTTTGTAAATATAAGGAAAGTCCAATCGTTTATAAAAGACACTGCCAACGTATTAAAAGAAGCTTCTAATGGTGAGCTAACAAATAGAATAACCACTCATGATGCTGGAGAATTAGAGCTCTTAAGAGAAAGCGTTAACAATTTACTAAATCAAATAGAAAGCTTTATCGTAGATTTAACAAATATAATAAAAGCCGCATCTAGTAAAAATACCGATGTAAAAATAGATGAGTCTATATTCAAAGGTAGTTTTTCTGAGGTAGCCAAGGGGTTTAAAGAGCTTTTAAATTTAATAGAAGAAAACGAAAGATTTATGGAAAGAGCAAACTTTTCTCAACAACTTTCTAAAATAGGTGGAGGAATATCTTCTAACCTAAAGTTAATAGAAAAAGATATAAAGAATATATTTAATAAGTTAAACGTAATAAAAGATCAAAGTGCCCAGACCTCTCAGCTGTCAAAAGACGCCACTAAAGATGTAGAGGATGTGGTAAAGGATTTACAAAATATTTTAGAAGATATTAAAAATTCAAATGACTCCATACAGACTCTTGTATCTAAAACAGAAAGTATAACCAAGATATTGAGTGTTATAAGAGAGATTGCCGACCAAACAAATATGCTGTCTTTAAATGCTGCCATAGAAGCAGCCCGTGCTGGTGAACAGGGAAGAGGCTTTGCGGTGGTAGCGGATGAAGTAAGAAAACTCTCCACAAAAACTCAGAAAGCTACGGATGATATTGCAAAAGTTATTACAGAACTTCAAGTGTATAATAAAGAAGCTAGCAGCCGCATTGATGAGATGATAAAAAGTGCATCACTTTCTACAAAGTCAATAGATAAATTAAAAGATGTGATAGAAGAATTTGATAAATCCGCTGAATATAGCGCAAACCTTGTTTTATATTTATCAGACGTAGCCGGTATGCTTTCTAAAAAGATAAGCCATATAATCTTCAAACATCAAACCTTTACATCGGTATACATCAACAAACTAACTTTTGATTATAAAGATGAAAACAGCTGTGAATGCGGTCTATGGTATAACTCAGAAAATGCAAATAGATTTAGAAAGTATAACGACTTTAATATCATCGGTGAGCTTCATAAGGAATTTCATAATCTTGTTTATGATATTGTGTCTAAAATAAACAAAGGTGAGGATCTATTTAATTATAAAGAACAGCTTTTAGATATGTTAAATAAGCTAGAGAATCTAAGTGGAGAAATGTTTGATTATACTGATAAAGTTGTAGAAAATGAAGAAAAAGACATGCTTATTCGTGAACAAATTTAATAGCTTTTTAGATAAAAATACATTATATTATTATATATGCTGACAGAAGAGCAGTTGAATGAACTTAAAAATATGCTAATAGAGCAAAAAAATATGATAATAGAAAGACTTGAAAAACAAATAGACGATGTAGAAGACGTTACTTTTTCAGGCGGGGACGAGCTAGATAGAGGAGGCCTTGAAGGTTCTAGGCTTTTAAGATATAGGACTACTGATAGAGAAACGAAATTACTTAAAAAGATTGAATATACGCTGGCTAGGATAGAGAATGGTACATACGGGTATTGTGAAGTATGCGGAGCAGAAATACCTTACGAAAGGTTAAAAGCAAGACCCGTCACAAGTATGTGCATAAGATGCAAAGAGTTAGAAGAGGAGAACGAGGATGGATAATTGGATGTTTCCGCGTATTAAAAGTTTACCGCCATATGTGTTCGCTGTGGTAAACGAGTTAAAAACAAACATGAGAAAAAACAATGAAGACGTTATAGACTTGGGTATGGGAAACCCAGATTTACCCCCAAATCAAGATGTTATAGAAAAACTCTGTGAGACTGCCAAAAAGCCAGATGTGCATGGTTATTCGGCATCAAAAGGTATACCAGGTCTAAGAAGGGCAATAGCGAGTTTTTATAAAAAAAGATACGATGTAGATTTAGACAAAGATAGAGAAGTTGTAATGACAATGGGGGCAAAAGAAGGTTATTCTCATCTTATGCTTGCTATGTTATCGCCAGGGGACAGTATAGTAGTAAGCAATCCCACATACCCTATACACTATTATGCACCCATTATAAGTGGAGGTAACGTCATAAGCATAAATATAGAAGAACCAGATTCAGAAGATTTTGAAAACAAATACCTTGAAAATCTTTTTAATTTAGTTAAAAATAGTTTAAAAAAGCCGGTAGCTATAGTGCTTAACTTTCCCCATAATCCCACAACGGCTACTGTTAGTCTTGAGTTTTTCAAAGAGGTTGTAGCTTTTGCAAAATCAAGAGATATATGGCTTATACACGACTTTGCTTATGCTGATCTTGGTTATGATGGATATACACCTCCTTCTATCCTCCAAGTGGAAGGGGCCAAAGATATAGCTGTAGAGCTTTACTCGATGTCTAAGGGCTTTTCAATGGCTGGTTGGCGGGTAGCTTTTATGGTAGGCAACGAAATACTTGTCAAGAACCTTGTTCATCTTAAAAGCTACTTAGACTATGGTCTTTTTACACCTATTCAAGTGGCTTCTATAAAAGCTTTGGATGGAGATTACTCTTTTGTAGAAAAAAATAGGGATATTTATAAAAAAAGAAGGGATGTGTTGATAAAAGGTCTAAACGATATGGGATGGCATGTAAAACCGCCAAAAGCTGGTATGTTTGTCTGGGCCAAGATACCTTCTTCTCTTAATATGAATTCTTTGGATTTTTCAATGTACTTACTAAAAGAAGCTAAAGTGGCTGTATCTCCCGGGGTGGGTTTTGGCGAAATGGGAGAAGGATATGTTAGGTTTGCTTTGGTAGAAAATGAAAAGCGTATAAGACAAGCTTTAAAAAACATGAAAAAAGTCTTAAGCCATCAGCTTAAACTTAGTGCATAATATATGTATATAGTCCAAATACCGCCTGCTGAGGCATGGACACACTATAATGGCGGGATAGAAATACCTCAGCCCAAGCCGGCATCTCAGGTTTGGTTTTAATGGCAAGGTTATGTTTGTAAACTCTGTTAAAAGCGTAAAACCAGAAGATGTAAAAGTTTTCCTAATAGAAGGTACTTCTTTGAAGCTTTTAGAAAAACATATTAAAAATTTTAAAAGCCTAAAAACAACTATAGAAAAAACAATGGAAGTGGAAAGGTTTAAAGGTAAAAAGGGAGAGTTTATTAAACTTATAGATCCTATTGTTTATATTTTTTCCTTGGGAGAGCCAGATAAGATTACAGAGGATGTGTATAGAGAAGTGGCAGCAAAAGCAAGTGCAAAACTAAAAAAAGATAAAGTATCTAAGGCTGTGTTAATAGCTGATACAAGATATTCAAGAGCTATTACAGAAGGGCTATTATTAGGAAACTATGATTTTGATAAGTATAGGACCAAAGACAAGGAAGAAAAATTTGACGTAGAAGCTATCAACATATTAAACGGAGATCAAAAGAGTATAAATATCGGCAGTATAGTGGCTGATGCTCAAGTTTTTTCAAGAAACCTCGTAAACGAACCCGGATGTGTTATAAATCCTATAACACTTGCAGATATAGCAAAAAAAGAGTGTGAAAAAGTTGGCTTGAAGGTTCATGTGTACGATGAAAAATGGATTCAAGAACAAGGTATGAACGGCCTTTGGATGGTGGGCAAAGGTTCTGAGACTCCACCAAGGTTTATGCACATAATATATAAACCTAAGAAAAATAAGAAAAATAGAAAGAAACTTGCTATCGTGGGTAAAGGACTTACCTTTGATAGCGGCGGGTTAAATATAAAAACTGGTGACTACATGAGAACTATGAAGTTAGACAAATCTGGGGCTTGTAATACAATAGCTATTATGAGAGCTATAGCAAAACTTGAACCAGATGTTGAAGTACACGGGTTTATAGGAGCAGCTGAAAATATGCCAGATGGCAAAGCTTATAGACCAGATGATATAATAGTGTTTAGAAACGGTAAAACCGCCGAGATAGACAATACAGACGCAGAAGGTAGAGTAACTTTGGCAGATGTATTATCTTATGCTTCCGAACAAAAACCGGATGTTATAATAGATATGGCTACCCTTACTGGTGCTTGCGTAGTAGCGCTTGGTGAATTTACTGCAGGACTTTTCATAAATGATCAAGAGCTTGGAAACGCGCTTTTAGAGATTTCAAAAAAAACTGGCGAAAGGCTTTGGCAACTTCCATTAGATGATGAAAATCTAAGGGAAAAGATAAAATCTCCCGTGGCGGATATTAAAAATACAGGTGGAAGATACGGCGGTGCTATAACGGCTGCTATGTTCTTGCAAGAGTTTGTAGGAGAAGGCATAAAATGGGCTCACCTTGATATAGCAGGACCAGCTTTCA
The DNA here is from genome assembly GCF_000020785.1 of Hydrogenobaculum sp. Y04AAS1. NCBI lineage: Bacteria > Pseudomonadati > Aquificota > Aquificia > Aquificales > Aquificaceae > Hydrogenobaculum > Hydrogenobaculum sp. Y04AAS1. The sequence goes on along the minus strand of NC_011126.1, from coordinate 504,458 downwards.
CAGAAAAAGAATACAAATATTATTCAAAAGGCGGTACAGGTTTTGGTGTGAGAACACTTATTGATTACATATTAAATACAAAATGATAGTAATAGTAGGAAATGGCCCTGCGGCAGTTAGTGCCGTAGAGGCTATAAGAAAAGTAGATAAAGATATACCAATAAGGCTTTTTTCCGCCGAGAGTTTTCCAGCATACGCCCCAAACTGCATGGAAAACGTCTTAAGAGAAGACATAAGCGAAGAGGCTCTTTTTTTTAAAGGTGGCTTTGAGTTTTATAAAAAAAATAACGTTGATATCTTTTTGGAGACTCCAATAGTAGAAATAGATCCAGATGCTAAAAGCCTAAAAACCAAAAGCGGTGAGACATATAAATACGATAAGTGTCTTGTGGCTATAGGCACCTATTCTTTTATACCTCCTATAGAAGGTGTGGACTTAAAAGGGGTTTTTAGTGCCAAGAGCTTATCGGATGTTTACAAAATAAAAGATTATCTAAAAAGAAACGAAGTGAAAAATATCGTTATCATAGGAGCAGGTCCAATAGGCGTAGAAGACGCCCAGACACTTTTACATATGGGATACAAGGTGCACGTTGTAGAGATATTCGACAGAATACTTCCAAGGATGCTGGACCATCAAATGTCTTATATTTATCAACAAGCTTTAGAAAAAGAAGGTATAAATTTTTATACTGGGCATCAGGTAATAGCCATTCAAGGAAAAGATGGAAAAGTAAAATCCGTGTTGGTAAAAAAGCTGTCAAATGACAATAGCTTTGAAATAAATGCCGATATGGTAATTATGTCAGTGGGGGTAAGACCCATTATAAACGTAGTTAAAGATGTAGAAATACACAAAGAAAACGGAAGAATTGTAGGTGGTATACTTACAAATGAGCATCAAGAAACATCTGTGAAAGATATTTACGCTGCAGGGGATATATGTTCAAGTATAGATATATGGGGTCACCATAGATGGATAGCTCTTTTTCCGGCAGCTGTTCAAGAAGGTTACGTGGCTGGTTTTAACATGGTAGGCAAAAAGACTATAAACACTGGAAGCGTTGATTACAATGCCGTTAAAACAAAAAAAGTAACGGCTGGTTCTGGTGGTCTTTTTGAAGATGCTGATAAGTCTTTGGTCTTTGAGAAAGATGGCATCTTTTTTAAGGTTTTTATAAAAAATGACTTAGTGTACGGATATCAATTTGTAGGATACAAAAATCCCATAAAACTAAATCCAAGAAATAGAATTTTATCCTCAAAGGAAATAAAAATGGGTGGTATTGGCTTAGAATCTTCAGGTGTTTTAATGCACCATTTTATGAGAACAAAAAAACCGCTGACCAAGTTTGATATAGAGTCTATGAAGATGGGTAATCTAAGAGCCCTTTCAAATCCAGCCCAAGATATACCTCTTTGGGTATAGTATGGAACATATAAAAGCCATAAGGGGATTTGATGATATATTCTTTGAAGAGACAAAGAAGTTTAGGTATATAACAGATACTTTTAGGAAGCTTTTTGAAGTTTACAATTTTGAAGAGATAATTCTTCCTATAGTTGAATACAAAGAACTTTTTGATAGAAGCGTAGGTGAAGTCACAGACATTGTTCAAAAAGAGATGTTTGTGTTTGAAGACAAGAGTAAAAGACTACTGACATTAAGACCAGAAGGCACGGCTGGAGTGGTGAGGTCAGTGGTAGAACATGGACTTTTGTATAAAAAACCTTTCCTAAAACTTTTTTACGAAGGGCCTATGTTTAGATATGAAAGACCTCAGTCTGGTAGAAAACGCCAATTCCATCAAATAGGTTGTGAAGTTTTAGGTCTTGATAGTCCAATTGCCGATTTTGAAATAATAAACCTTTGTTTTGATGCTTTTAAAAAACTAAACATAGATATAACCCTTGAAATAAACTCTATTGGATGCCCCGTATGTAGGCCAAAATATAGAGAAGCTCTAACAAATTATCTTAAAGATATCGAAGGACTATGTAAGGATTGTGAAGAAAGGCGCTTTAAAAATCCCTTAAGGATCTTGGATTGTAAAGTTGAAACCTGCAAAGATCTTACAAAAGAAGCTCCAATAATGCTTGATTATCTTTGTGAAGATTGTTCTAATCATTATAAAAGCCTAAAAATATATTTGGATTCTTTTGGAATACCTTACAAAGAAAATCCACGCCTTGTGAGGGGTTTAGATTATTATACAAAAACTGTGTTTGAATTTGTAAAAGATAATCTTACCCTTTTAGCCGGTGGAAGATACGATAATCTAGTAGAAAGTTTGGGTGGTCCAAAAACACCTGCTGTGGGTTTTGCCGCTGGTATAGAGCGTATTATGTTGTTTTTAAAATCCCAATACAAAGAAGAGTTATACGCTGTAGTTTACATAGAAAACACGGTATTAGAGGCTTTAGAGGCTTTAAAAGTTGCAAATATTCTAAGGGAAAAAGGCAAAAGGGTAGAGCTTATATCAAAAGGATCGAATTTAAAGAAAAAGCTTGAGATAGCCGACAAATTACATGCTTCATACACCTTAATCATTGGCCCAGAAGAGTTGAAAAAAGGCATTTATATATTAAAAAATATGAGTACAAAAGAGCAGCAAAAGATAGGAGATTTAGAATCCTTGTTTAATGCATAATGCACAAGTATATAAGAACTTACTATATTATTTAACATTCATTGATTTATATCATTTATATTTGCATTTTTACTTTATTTGGTTATAATAAATGAGATGCTTAAATTGAAAAAACTCAGCGTTTTTATATTGCTAATAGCGGGACTTGTGTCTGTCTTAGTAGCTGCAACTCTAATTGTTACGATGAATACATACATAAATGATGTTAAAAGCATAACTATACAACAATCCAAAGCTTTAGCTCAACAAACGTTTAGTGATATGTTTCAAATAATGAAAACAGATTGGACTAAAGAACAACTAGAAGATTTCCTTAAAAGTTTAGAAACTGCCCATAAAAATTCTAATACCAAAGTTTATATATATAGAGGAAAGTTGGTAGATGAGTTATTTGGCAAAATAAATCAGAAAAAACCTAGCCCTTATGTTGATAAGGTATTCAGAACTGGAACATTCTATTCTTATAAGACCGACTCATCTATCAGATATTTTTATCCGTTAAAGGCTCAAAATGTATGCTTAAGATGCCACATAAACGCTAAAGTTGGAGATACGCTAGGCGTTATAGAAGTAAAATCAAACATATATAATGCTATACACAAAATAGAAGTTGATATTTTTAAAAGTTTATTCTTTTCTTTGGTTGTTATCGTTGCAGGAGCATCGTTTGTATCGTTTGTAATTATGAAAGTAATTCATTCCAATGTAAATAAATTTAAAAAAGAAATAGAAAACATAGTTTCTGTAGATGACTTAACCAAAATAAATTTTAGTAACATAGATTTTTTCTTCAATGAAATAAATGAGATAAGAGATAGTATATCTACTCTTGTAGAAAAATTAGCTAAGATTACTGTAGATAAGGAAATACTAGAATTTGAGATAAAACTATTAGAGCAATTTATAATTACATCAGAAGCTATAGCAAATTGGCAAGAATTTTTAGAAGGTCTATTAAAAGATATAGCTAAGCTTATGGACTTTGTATTTTTCTACACTATTTTCAGAACTGGAGAAGATAAGTTTGAATCGTTTATTTTTTGGAGATGTAAATGTGAAGGCTACAAGAAAAAAGTAGAAGAAGATATTTTGAAATCCCTTAAAACTTCTGGTATATACGTGCCTGGTGCAAAGGTGGACTTTCAACATATCTTGCTTGAAAATTCAATAGAAATAATAGATTACGAGAAAATAGCTAAGTTGTCAAAGAATCTTATACTAGAAAAGCCGTTGATAGGTGGTTCAGTAGGTATAGGTATAAGCTTTCAAGCTAGTGAAAACGAAGTTAAAAAGATGGCTGTAGAAGCTTTATTAGCAACGATTTTAAATATTATAGGTTCTATAAAAGCTATAAACAAATATACTAAAGAGCTCGAATATTATGCTACTAGAGATCCGCTTACCAATCTTTACAATCAGAGAGTTTTCTGGGAGCTATTAGAATACGAAGTAGAGAGAGCCAAAAGGCATAATTATAAATTTTCTTTGTTGGTTATAGATTTTGATAATTTCAAATTAATTAATGATGCATATGGTCATACGGTCGGTGATAATTTTTTAAGGAGAGTAGCTAAAATAATAGAGGCCAATTTTAGAAACGAAGACATAATAGCAAGATATGGCGGAGACGAATTTGTAGTTATAATGCCATATACTGATGCAGAACAAGCTTTCAGCGCCTCTAAAAGACTATTAGATGATATAGATAAGTTTTCTATGGAAGTAAACAGTGGCAAATATGCAAAAGCAACGATCTCTATAGGAGCTGCGGTGTATCCAGACCATGCTAGAGCGGCAAAAGAGTTATTTGTCTTAGCCGATAATCTGTTATATAAAATGAAAGAAGAAGGCAAAAACGGTATAAAATTGCCGTCAGACGAAGATCTGGGAGTGTTTGCGCAAGAATTTGGGAAAATCAGTTTCTTGCTAATGGAAACGATAGATAAGAAAAAAGTAATTCCATATTTTCAACCTATAATAGATATAAAAACTATGAAACCATATGCATATGAAGTATTGATGAGGATAGAAGATAATGGAGAAATATTATCAGCTTACAAATTTATAGAGATTGCCGAGACACTAGGATTAGTGTATAAACTTGATTATATTTTAATAGAAAAAGCTATAGATACTATAGTTAAACATAAATTGCCGGATAATATTAAAATATTCTTTAACCTTTCCCCTAAATCTCTAATAATAGGGGATTTCATAGACAAAGTTAAAAGCATTCTAACACAATATAGCTTTCCATCTACCCGCATAGTATTTGAAATTACAGAGAGAGATACAATAAAAAATATAGAAATAATAAAAAAATTTGTACAGGCTTTGAAGTTAGAAGGCTTCTCTTTCGCTATAGATGATTTTGGTGCAGGTTTTGCTTCTTATGCATATATCAAACACTTTCCAATAGACTTTGTAAAAATAGATGGTGAAATAGTAAGAACGATGACTTCTAATAAAATAGATGAAGCATTCATAAAAAGCACTGTAACATTAACAAAAGCCTTAAATATGAAAACTATTGCAGAATTCGTCGAAAATGAAGAGACGTTACAGGCTCTAATTTCTGCTGGTATAGATTTTGTTCAAGGGTATTATGTAGGCAAACCTTCAAAGAATTTATTATAATATTTGATATGAAAAGTTTTAATATAAGTATACTTTTGGCAATGTTTTTCGTTGTTTTCAGCTTTTACACTAAAAAGGTATACGCTTTTCAATATAAATATTGCTTTGAACAGGCCGCAAATAAGTATGGTGTAAATGCAAAACTCCTTTATGCCATAGCAAAGGTTGAGAGCAATTTTAATTCATATGCAATAAATGTGAATGCCGATGGTAGAAGTATAAAAGAATATTATCCAAAGAATAAATATCAAGCCAAAATAGTGTTAAATTATTTGCTTAGTCATGGCTACAACTTTGATGTAGGAATAGCTCAAATAAATATAATAAACATAAAAAGATGGGGTTTGAACCCTTACGCTCTGTTAGATCCTTGTTATAACCTTGACGTATCTGCTAAACTTTTGAGAGAGCTTGTGGATAGGTACGGGCTTAGCTGGCAAGCCATATGGCATTACAACGGAAGGCCTTCTTACGCTTATAAAGTATACCATGCGCTCATATGGCTTCAAAACCATAATAGCATATACGCTACTTCTTATCAAAATCCATAAAAATCTTTGAAGGTGTAGCTCCTTTTTGACATAAGTATTTGCCTCTGTAAACTTTGCTTGGTATTTCGTCAAGTTTAGCAAAAACAAGTTGACATATCCTCATGCCTTTGTAAAGCTTAATAGGATATTTGTTAGCATTGTAAAGCTCTAGCGTAATTTGACCTTCAAATCCAGCGTCTACCCAACCAGCATTTTCTATGAAAAGCCCAAGACGCCCCAAGGAGCTTCTTCCTTCTACAAAAGCTGTTATAAATTCTGGAAGTTTTATATATTCCATGGTGGAGGCCAATAAAAATTCGCCGGGGTTTATAATAAAATATTCTTCGAAAGTTACAGTTTTTGCCTGTATAGGGCTTTTAATATCTATTATATCTAGCTCTTCGTAAAAAGCTATCGAATTACTAAGTCTTAGATCCAAAGAAGAGCATTGCAAAGAAGATTCATCAAAAGGCTCTACTATAATTTTTGAGCTCTTTATGTAGTCCAATATGGTTTTATCGCTTAATATCAAGGCTTCTCCTTAGCTTTTTTGGGTTTGGAGCCTTTTTTAGGCTTCTGCTTTACAATGTTATCCTTAAAAACAATTTTAAACACTTCATCTAGATGGTCTACAAAGTGAAATTGCATTTTTTCTTTCACATAATCTGGCAAATCTTCCATTACTTCAACTTTGTTTTTTGATGGTAGTATCACTTCATATATACCGGCTCTTTTTGCAGCAAGAATCTTTTCTTTAACACCACCTATGGGTAAGACCCTTCCTCTTAAAGTAACCTCGCCCGTCATAGCTACGTCAAGTCTTACTGGCTTTTCTGTAAATATCGACAATATACCAGTAGCTATAGCAATGCCAGCCGATGGGCCGTCTTTTGGTACAGCACCTTCTGGAACGTGTATATGTACATCGTATTTTGTAAACAAGGAGCTATCTATTCCATACTGATCTGCCTTTGATTTTATATAAGAAAGAGCAGCTTGGGCAGATTCTTTCATAACATCACCTAAAGAACCGGTCAATATAAGAGCTCCTTTGCCTTTTAATTTTGTAACCTCTATATACATTATTTCACCGCCTACTTCGGTCCAGGCAAGACCAGTAACAAGACCAATAGCTTGTTCTAATTCTTCTTTTTCTCTGATAATACGAGGTACGCCAAGGAGTTCTTTAATGGCAGTTTTATTTATTACAAAAGGCGGTTTTTGACCTTTTAGTTTTTTAACAGCCAATTTTCTCAATAAAGATGCCAACTTTTGTTTGAGGTTTCTAACACCTGCCTCTCTTGTATAACTCCTAATAACTTCTAATATAGCTTCATCTTCTATGTTTATTTCCGATTCTTTAAAGCCGTGATCTTTTATGATGGCGGGTAACAAATGATTTTTCGCTATATGAAGCTTTTCTTCTTCAGAATACCCGGAAAGATAAAGCACTTCCATTCTATCTAAAAGAGGTTGTGGTATAGTATCTACTCTATTGCCAGTTGCTACAAAAAGCACTTCCGAAAGATCAAAAGGATGCCCTATGTAAAGATCCGTAAAAGACTTATTTTGTTCTGGATCCAACACCTCTAAAAGAGCTGCCGCTGGATCTCCCTGGAAAGACACAGACAGCTTGTCTATCTCATCAAGCATGATAAGAGGATTTTTAACGCCAGCTTGCTTTATGGCTTGAATTATGCGCCCTGGCATAGCCCCTACGTATGTTCGCCTATGGCCTCTTATTTCTGCTTCATCTCTTATGCCACCTAAAGAAATCCTTACAAATTTTCTTCCTGTAGCTTTTGCTATAGATTGCCCCAAGGATGTTTTTCCAACCCCTGGTGGTCCAATAAAACAAAGTATTGTAGACTTAGAGCCCTTACCCTTTGTAAGTTTTCTGACAGATAAGTATTCTATTATACGCTCTTTTATCTTTTCTAAATCGTAATGGTCTTTATCCAAAAGTTTTTGAGCTTTTTCTATATCAAAGATATCTTTTGTTTTTTTGTTCCAAGGAAGTTCAAAAATCCAATCAAGCCATGTCCTTATAACTGTGCTCTCTGCTGATTCTGGATACATCTTTGATAATCTATTTATCTGTTTTTCTATATCTTCTTTTACAGATTTTGGCACTTTTAATTTTTTTAATTTCTCTAAATATTCTTTTACCTCTGCTTGTCTATCGTCGCTTTCCCCAAGCTCTTCTTGTATTGCTTTCATCTGCTGTCTTAAATAGTATTCTTTTTGCTCCTTTTCCATTTTTTCTCTGGCACTATTTTTTATTCGATTTTGCAACTCCAATATGCCCACTTCCGAAAGGAGCAAATCATGGATTTTGACAAGCTTTTTCTTAAGATCTGTAATCTCTAATATGCTTTGAGCATCTTGGGCTTTTAAATCAAGTATAGAAGCGACAAGATCTAAAAATTTATCTAACTCTTCGGTTTCCCTAACTATCCCTACAAAATCAGGTATTATTTGCTTACCCAAATTGACAGCCTTTTCTATTAAATCTTTTATAGAATTTACATAAGCCTTTTCTTTTGGTGGTAAATCATCTATTTTTATTATTTCTTCTTTGATCGGCAAAACATCTGCAACATAAATGTTGTTTACTTTTTCTAAAGCTTTGAGCTCGCCCTTTTCTAAACCTTGGGCCAGTATCTTAAGTCTACCATCTTCCAGAGGAACTGCCCTTAGTATTTTAACTATAGTACCTATTTTATATAGCTCGTTAAGAGACTTTGGCTCTTCTTGGTCTCTATCTTTTTGTAGTACAAAAAACATAAGCTTATTATGTTTAAAAGCATCTTCTATAGCTCTTACAGAAAAAGGCCTTCCTACAAAAAGTGGTATAACCATTCCGGGAAATACTATAATATCTCTTAGCGGCATCAAATTTAACTTTTGAATTTCTTGATTTACGTAAATGTTTTGGGTTTCTAAATCCATATTGCCTCCTTTAAGTTAGGCTATAAGAGAATGCCAAATTTTTAGGCCATCCAAACCACCTAAAATATCTTCGGATATACGCTCAGGATGAGGCATCATACCTACTACGTTACCAGTTTTGTTGCACACCCCAGCGATGGAATTCAAAGAACCGTTTGGATTTTCTCCTTCGTATCTAAACACCACTTGGTTATTCTTCTCAATTTCTTCCAACACATCTTCAGGCGCATAAAATCTACCATCGTGGTGAGCTATGGGTAGCACTATTGTCTCCTTTTCTTCTAATTCTTTTGTAAAAGCTGTAGAAATATTTTCTACTGATATATTTACCCTTTTGCATATAAATCTATCGTTTTCGTTTGGAAGAAGTGCTCCAGGCAAGAGTCTTAACTCTGTTAAAATTTGGAATCCGTTGCATATACCAAGCACATATCTACCTTTCGCTGCAAAGTTTACTATGGCTTCTGCCAGAGGTGTTTTGGAAGCTAAAGCCCCCGGTCTTAAATAATCTCCGAAAGAAAACCCTCCTGGTAATATAACGGCGTCAAAGCGCTCCAAATCTCCAACGGTATAATCAATTAACTCTGCGTCTTCTTGTAAAATGTCTTTTACTATATAGTAAGTATCGTAATCGCAGTTAGAACCCGGAAACACGCAAATACCTATTTTCATCATAGCACTTCGTAATCTTCAATAAGTGGATTTATAATATAATCTTCAATCATCTTTTGTAGATTTTCAAGTGAATCAGCTTCTATTTCTATTATTTTCCCTATTCTTACATCTTTTATATCGAAACCAGCTTCGTTTAACACATCTTTTAAAGCCCTACCTTGAGGATCTAGAATACCTTCTTTTGGTGTTATTATTACTCTTTTCTTCATGATTTTATTATAAATCATTTTATTGCGTTAGGTGGAAAATTTAGTAATTAGAATATTGTTATATTTGTATCTCTTTTCTCTGCATAAGAAATAATTAAGTATGTATTTATCTAAATAATATAAACTTTATAAAGAATTTCAAGGAGGTTTTTTATGAAAAAAGCTATTTTAGCTATGGGTTTAGTAGGTATATTGAGCGGTTCTGCTAATGCTATTGTGATGATGGACGCAAGCTATGCCAGAGAGCTTTGTAGTCTTTGGGACCAAACGCCGGCACTGGTGGGTATGGCCTCTTCAAGTAGTGAATGGAGAGGAGCGCCTGTAAGAAAGCTGTTTTTATACAGAAAAGATTGCTCTCCTAGAAAACAAATTGAGCTATATATTCAGAATATGAACGGGAAAGCCGAATGTATTTATGGTGGTTGGGCAAAAGATGGACGCACTGGAAACGATTTTCTTATGTATGCTACCACAAAACATTGGATAGAAATGGGTAGAGGTGAATACGGCCCAATGCATGCCATGATGTTTGGTGAACTCTCATTTTCTGGCCCTAAATTTGTGGCTATGGCTAATATGGGACCGTTTTCAAAGTTTTTAAGGCTTTTAGGAAGAATACCTGCTCAAACCAACGTTTGTCCTTAATCTTTTAAAAAGTGGATGGGGGTTGGGAGAGGAGTTTTTTTAACTCAACATATACTTTTTCTTTGTTTGTTTTATATAGCTTCCCTAAGTCTATAGCTTGATCTTTGTTTAGGATATTTTTTCTCCTTAAAGACTGTATAAATTGTGTTATATTTTTAGGATTTTTTGAGAAGCTGCCTCTATCAAAATCCAATATGTATATATTTAGCGAATCATCTATCAGTATATTTTTGTATTCTTTATCAAACTCTCCTCTGTTTAATCCTATATTGTCCAAATAGTAAGCTGCCTCTAATATGGACTCTAAAACATACCTTTTCTTTTCTTCTTCTAAAAGCCAAAAAACTTTTTCAAAAGGCTTACCATCTATATATTTGTAAACAAAAAAATCTTCTCCTTGGCATACTATCTGTGGAAACCTTTTGTCAGCATATAGAAATGACAATATATTTGCCTCTTTTTTTATAGCGTAGATGGCCTCTTGATGTATGGCTTTTTTTATACAAAAAAGCTCTTTATTATCTTCATACGTATATATTTCACCTCGCCAACCCTTTGCTAAAAAACAAATATTTTTGTCTTGTATAAACTGCTCAAAGTTCACGAGAAGCTTCTGCAACGCTTACAGCTTTCATAACACTTGAAGCTTTTGATAAAGATTCTAAATATTCCTTTTCTGGTATTGAGTCTGCTACTATACCAGCCCCTGCTTGCACATAAAGATCATTGCCCAATATTGTAGCTGTTCTTATAGCGATAGCAAAATCTATGTTTTGATTTAGGCTTATATAACCAATAGCGCCACCGTATACATTTCTTTTTGTAGGCTCTAACTCTTCTATAATCTGCATAGCCCTTACCTTTGGAGCTCCAGATAGAGTGCCGGCTGGTAACGCATGTTTGATTACTTCAAAGATAGAATGTTGCTTTGCTTTTTTCCCGTATACATTTGAGACTATATGTATGACATGAGAAAATTTTTCTATATGCATCATGTTATCCACATAAACACTTCCAGGCTCTGCTATGGCACCGATATCGTTTCTTGCCAAATCAACAAGCATGACGTGTTCTGCTATTTCTTTTTCATCGCTTAGAAGTTTTTTTGCAAGCTCTTCATCTTCTTCTTGGGTTTTGCCACGTTTTATAGTCCCGGCTATTGGTCTTATTTCTACCGTATCGTCTTGGATTTTAACCAACGTTTCTGGAGAAGAACCTATAATTTTTACATTATCAAAATCTAAAAAATACATGTATGGAGACGGGTTTAAATACCTAAGCGCCCTGTATATGTTTATAGGATTTGTATGTATTTTTTTGTTAAACCTTTGAGAAGGTACTACTTGTATCACATCGCCGTTTTCTATATAGTTTTTGCATATGTTAACTATGTTAATAAATTCTTCTTTGGTCATATTTGAAGACCATTCTTTTAAATCGGGTTCTTTATTGTTTATATCAAGAAACGAAATACCTTTGCTATTTTTTAATTTAATAATTATATCTTCTATGTCTTTTAAAGCTTTTTCGTAATCTTCTTTAGGATTTCTTACCCTTATAAGTTTTATAATTTTAATAGTGGCTTTTAAATTATCAAATACTATTAAAAAATCGGTAAATATCATATCTATGTCTGGTATGTCTAAACCAGATTTTTGTGCTTTTGTATATTTCTCAATAGGATGATAGTGCTTTACTATATCATAGCTTATATAACCAACAAAACCACCACAGAATTTTCCAAGTGTCTTATCCTCATAAAATTTAAAGCTTTTATAAAGATTTTCTAAAGCTTCTAATGGCTTTGACGTTCCTTTGGTTATCGTATCGCCATCTTTTATAAAATAAGTATCATCTTTTTGATAAAAACGTAAATTTTTACCCTTACATATAAAAGAGTATCTTCCCCAGTTTTCTTTCGTTTCGGCGCTTTCTAATAAAACATTTTGACTCTCTTCGTCTTTTAGCTTATAAAATATAGAAAAAGGAGTTTCAGAATCAGCCAATATCTCGGTATATAAAGGGATAGTATTGTAATCTTTACAAAGGCTTAAAAAATCATCTTTAGCTATATTTACTTTCATTTTTTTTATTATAACATGGGTTTTTATTATATATTATTATATTGATGAAGAAAGTTATTATATTAGGAAGCGGGCCAAATAGGATAGGCCAAGGCATAGAGTTTGACTATGCTTGTGTACACGCTATACAAGCAGTGCAAGAAGAAGGTCTTGATGCTATTATGATAAACTGTAATCCAGAAACTGTTTCCACAGATTACGATACTGCCACAAGACTTTATTTTGAGCCTATCGTAATGGAAAATGTAAGCTATGTGATAAAAAGGGAGAGTGATGTACTTGGAGTGCTTCTTCAGTTTGGCGGTCAAACACCTTTAAAGCTGGCTAGCGAGTTTAGGGAGAAAAATATTCAAGTGTTGGGGACATCTCCAGACAGCATAGATTTGGCTGAGGATAGGGGAAGGTTTAACGCTTTAATGAAAGAGCTTGGTATTTTGCAACCAGAAGGCGGTATTGCTATCACAAAGGAAGAGGCTATAAAAGTGGCAAAAGATATAGGTTATCCTGTTTTGGTAAGACCCTCTTACGTACTGGGTGGAAGGGCTATGAAAATCGTTTACACAGAAAGCGAGCTTCTTGACTATCTTGAGCAGGCTGTGGATGTTAGCTATCAAAGACCTGTTTTAATAGACAAATATTTGAACGATTCTATAGAAGTAGACGTAGATGCTTTATCAGACGGAGAGGATGTTTTGATAGGTGCTATCATGGAACATATAGAAGAAGCCGGGATTCATTCTGGTGATAGTGCAGCCTCTATCCCGCCTTATACCTTAAAAGAGGATGTTTTAAAAGAGATAAGAGAGCAAACTATAAAAATAGCAAAAGCCTTAAAGGTAAAAGGGCTTATAAATCTTCAATTTGCTATAAAAGACAATATTCCTTATGTGCTTGAAGTAAACCCAAGAGCCTCTAGAACTGTACCTTACGTTAGTAAAAGCGTTGGGTATCCGTTGGCAAAGATAGCTACAAAAATATCACTTGGCAAAAGACTAAGAGAAATTGTCCCTGAAGTGTTTGACAAAGAGCATCATGTTGCATCCGATTTTTTGCCCAAAGATTTTAAATATTTTACCATAAAAGAGGCGGTATTTCCTTGGAATAAATTTCCAGAGGTAGATCCAATATTGGGACCGGAGATGAAGAGCACCGGTGAAGTGATGGGCATTGGTACTTCTTTTGGTATAGCTTACTATAAAGCTCAATTAGCGGTTGGAAGCAAAATATCACTTTCTGGAAACATTTTTATTTCAGTAGCTGATAGAGATAAGCCCAAGATAACTGAGCTAGTATCTGAGTTTTTACATCTTGGCTTTAAAGTACTTTGCACTGAAGGGACCGCGTCTTTCTTGAAATCAAAGAATATTTTGGTGGAAAAAGTTTTAAAAGTTTCAGAAGGGCGTCCAAATATAGTAGATTACATAGCAAATGGAGATATACAGATAATCATAAACACACCCTCTGGTCATAAAGAACGCTCAGACGCTTTTTATATAAGAAGAGCTGCCATAAATCATAAAATATCTTACACCACCACTATAAGAGGAGGATATGCAATACTAGAAGCTATAAAAGCTATAAAAGCTAGCAATGGAAAAATAGAGGTTTTCTCCTTGCAGGAGATAAGGTGAGCATTCAAGAAAAAATACTTCATGCAATAATCGTAATGATAGGGGCCTTTATGGCTATTTTGGATACCACAATAGTGGATGTCGCTTTGCCTAAAATGATTGCGCCGTTACACACCGATTTGTATGGTATTCAATGGGTAGTTACTGCTTATATGATATCTTCTGCAGTGCTTTTACCTTTAATTGAGTATATAGAATCCAAAGTTGGTTTAAAAAATATGTTTGTAGCGGGTATTGGGCTTTTCACGGCTGCGAGCTACATGTGTGGTGTTTCCCATAGGCTTGATGAAATTGTTTTATTTAGAAGTATTCAGGGGGCTGTGGAAGCTCTTATAATGGTATCAGCTCAGGCAATACTGTTTAGTATTTTTGAAAACAAAGGCACGGCTATGGGTATTTTTGGTCTTGGAGCTAGCTTAGCCCCGGCTGCTGGCCCTACCATAGGTGGATGGCTTACTCAACATATAGGCTGGGAAGCTATATTTTTTGTAAATGTTCCTGTGGGTATTTTAAACACATTTTTATCTATTTTCTTTCTTAAAAACCTAAAAATTGGTAAAAAAATAGAAAGTTTTAACCTGATAAGTCTTCTATTTATAAGTATAAGCACCATATCTTTGATAGTGCTTTTATCAAACGGTCAGAAATGGGGATGGTTTAGTTCAAACATTACTATAGTTTTTTCCTATATAGCTTTGATAAGCTTTTTGCTTTATATAGCAATAGATGTATATTCTAAAAATAAGCTTATAGACCTTAGCGTATTTTCAAAAAGAAACTTTCTTATGGCATTTCTTGCATATTTATGGGTACTTGGTTTTTCTATGTATGCTGTTTTTTATGCATTACCTTTGTTTTTTGAAAAGTTAAAAGGAATAGAGAGTTTTAAAACAGGTCTCATGCTGCTTCCTTTTGCTATTTCTATAGCTGTTTTTTCGACTGTAGGGGGAGTATTGAGCGATAAGAAAAATCCAAAGATCGTTCTTTTGGTATCAACCGCTATATATATTGGAAGTCTTTATTTTTTCTTGTTAAAATTTGATTACTACACACCAAAATCAGTGGCAGAATTACAGCTTATAATAGTTGGTGTTGGACTTGGTTTATTTTTCCCGCCGGTTACCGTTATCGCTTTATCTGGATTAGAAGAAAAAATGCTTATAGTGATTACCATTCTTGATTATATAAGGTTTATAGGGGGCTCTTTTGGTACAGCTATTGCTACAAATATATTAAATACCAGAACAGATTTTCATTTTGACAATATAAGTTTTATCCAAAGTTTTAATGCTTTTAAAATAAAAGAGTTTTTAAATTCCAATTATCTGTCAAAACCAATAAAAGAGGCTATTTTATACAAGGCTATGGAATTACAGGCTTTTTCGGAAGCTTTTCAAGATTTATTTTTCTGGTGTGTGGTGTTTGCCCTTATAGGGGTGTTGTTTTTTGCCATTGATTTTAAGATGAAGTTAAAAGCATAGAAACTTCTTTGGCAATTTGATATATTGTTATTATGAACGATGTAAATAACGATTTAAAATCTTTTGAAAATCTTAATTTAAATAAAAAATCCGTATGCCCAAAATGTAAAGGCAAAGGGTTTATAATAACAGAAGATAACACTGTAGAACATTGCGATTGTATGTTTTCTTCTAAAGAACCTTTGCTAAGGGCTATGAACATACCAAAAAGATATTGGAGTATAGCAAACAACCAAGATATTTTAAACAACGAAGGCGTAAATCAAAGCTATACAAATGCCTATATATCTGTGCTTGATTACGTTAATAAATTTAAAGAAATTTCAGGGAAAGGACTTTTTTTAATAGGACCACCAGGGGTTGGAAAAACTTATTTGTCTGTATTTCTTTTGCTTTATTTAGAAGAAAAATACAGAATAAAAGGACTTTTTTACGATGTGAGAACGCTTATAGTAGATTTAAAAGCTCTTATAGGTAAAGATAGATATGCTGACAATATGAACAGTTATGATAAATTTCTTACAAAGATAATCAAATCGCCCATACTTGTCTTAGATGATCTTGGTAGCGAAGTGCTAACAGATTACAATAGAGATTTAATTACATATATAATATCTTCTCGTTATAACGACATGAGGCCAATTGTTATAACTACAAATTTTGATCTTGCAAGATACGATATTAACCCAAAAGATGTGGGACTTGAAGATAAGCCAGCCACCAAAAGCAACAAGAAAAAGATGGATATGATAACATTAAAATTACAAAAGAAACCTTTTGAGAACGAGCAAGAAGACGTGCGTGGAAAAGTATTTTCTTACAAAGATCTACCAAATGCTTTAAGAGGAGACTTAGTCTTAAGGTTGGGAGATAGTATAGCTTCAAGGTTGGGGGAGATGTGTGATTTTATATATATATTTGGGCAGGATAGAAGAGCGTTAAAAGGGAAAACGAAAAAAGGAACTTAATATGGTAAAATCAAAAGATTTTATGACTTTTAGTAAAGATATTATAATTAAGGATTGGCAGCTAAAACTTTTGGCTTTGTTTATAAGCGTTGGATTGTGGCTTTACGTAAACTATGGAAACTATGTACCGATAGAGGTCTACAAAACCGTTCACGTAAAGCATAAATCTAAGGATTACGTTTACATAATGGAACCTAAGAACGTTATTTTAAGTGTACTGGTAGTGGATAGGGTTTTAAATCCTAAAACGTTAAGAGATACAAAAGCCTATATAGACGCTAGGACTCTTAAAACCGGAATAAATATTGCAAAAGTAAATATTGAAGCACCTATGCCATTTTTAATAAAACCAAATCTATCAAAACCCACATATGTCAGAGTTTTTGTTAAGAAAAAGCAGTAAAAATAGTTTATAATCTAATAGTTATGATTATAGAAGGCTCTTTTTTAGGTGAAGGTTTAAGGATAGGCATAGTAGCTTCTAGGTTTAATTCAACCCTTGTAGACAGGCTTATAGAGGGCTCTTACGATGCTCTAAAAAGACATGGAATAAAAGAAACAGACATAATGCTGGTAAGAGTACCAGGAGCATGGGAATTACCTTTAGCCTGTAAAAAACTAGCAAAAAAAGATGTAGATGGTGTTTTGGCTCTTGGAGTGTTGATAAGAGGTCAAACCCCGCATTTTGACTATATAGCCGCAGAAGTATCTAAAGGTTTGGCAGTTATATCCTTAGAACTTGAAAAGCCTATAACGTTTGGTGTGATAACAGCAGACAGCATAGAGCAAGCTATAGAGCGCTCTGGTACCAAGCAAGGCAACAAGGGTTTTGAAGCGGCAATGGCTTTGATAGAGACTATAAACGTTTTAAGAAACCTTTGATTATGTTTGACATACTTATAAAAAACGCTAAAATGGATGGTAAGGTAGTTGATATTGGTATAAAAGGTGGTATTGTTAAAAGCATAAAACAAAATATGGAAGAACCAGCTAAGGAGATATTGCAGGCAAAAGATAAAATAGTGATGAGTTCTTTTTGCAACATGCATACTCACGCCGCCATGAGCCTTTTAAAAGGTATAGGCCAAGATCTCACGCTCATGGATTGGCTACAAAAAGTTATATGGCCTTTAGAATCAAAATTTGTGTCTAAAGAATTTGTGAAAGATGGTACTTTGCTAGCTGCTGCAAAGATGATAAGAGGAGGCACTACGTTTTTTCTTGATATGTATTTTTTTGAAGAAGAAGTGGCCAATGTGGTTGAAGAAGTGGGTATAAGGGCTGGTATTGGTTTTGGGATACTTGATTTTCCAACAAAAGTTGCCTCTACTCCAAAAGAATACCTTGAAAGAGCAAGATATTTTTTAGAAACCTTTATATCTCATAAGTCTGTTATACCGGTTTTGTGTCCTCACAGTGTTTATACTTGTTCCAAAGACACCCTTCAAAAATCCCTTGAGCTAGCAAAAGAGTTTGATGCTTATATACATATGCATATATCTGAAACCAGAAAAGAAGTAGAAGGGGTGTTGGAAAAATATTCAAAACGTCCTTTAGAATATTTAGATGAGATAGGTGTGCTATCAGATAAGTTCATAGGCGCCCATGCTGTACACCTTAGCGAAGACGAAGTATCTATAGCATCTCAAAGGAAGATAACAGTAGTTCATTGTCCGGATAGCAATCTAAAGCTTGGGTCTGGCATAGCACCTATTTGGGAGTATGTTAAAAAAGGTGTTAGAGTAGCTCTTGGTACAGACGGGGAAGCTTCTAACGATAACCTTTCTATGTTGGAGGAGATGTCTATTATGGCTAAACTTCAAAAAGGTTATTTCGAGGATTCAACCGCTATGCCTGTAAAAATTGCGATAGATATAGCTACAAAAAATGGTTTTGAGGCTTTTAATATAAAAGCTGGACTTATAAAAGAAGGGTACGACGCTGATATACTTATAATAAACCCAAGCGAAGATATATCAAATATCCCTATTTACAATGAGAAAGCACTACTTCTTTACTCTTTAAACGAAAGTTCAGTAGAAACTACTATAGCAAGGGGCAAAGTGTTATATCATAAAGGGGAGTTTAGAACTATAGACATAGAAAAACTCAAATTCAACGTAAATCGCTGGAAAGAAAAAATCCAAAGCGCTTTGGTATGAATGTCGTATACCTTGGTATAGGAAGTAACTTGGGTGATAGAATTTCTTATCTAATAAAAGCCTTAGACAGGTTAAAAGAGATATCTTATGTAGAAAAAATATCTTTTGTGTATGAAAGTTTGCCCTTTGGTATGGAAAATCAGCCAAAGTTTTTAAACTTTGTAGCAAAAATCCAAACTAATTTAGGTGATTTTGAGCTTTTAAAAACTATAAAACAAATAGAAAAAGATTTAGGAAGACAAGAAAGACCAAGATGGCATCCAAGAGAAATAGATATAGATATATTACTTTTCAATAAGAACATCATACTCACAAAACCTTTAGAGGTGCCTCATCCATATATTTTAGAAAGGGATTTTTTCTATTATCCTCTGTTGGAAATAGACCCTGAGGTGTATCATCCATTAAAAAGGGCAAAGCTAAAAGATATAAACACAAAACCTATAAACAGGTTGGAGTTTTTCTCTGGGCTTTATATATAAACTATATTACAAACTGATTTATACCCCTAGAATCCACAAGCACTTCTAAGTTTCCATCTTTAAAGGTATAAGCTACACCTTTTAGCTTATCTATTATTATCAGCCTTACCCATTCGTTAACCACTAGTTTTAAAGCCTCTTTTACCTCTTGGGCAGCTTCTAAGACTTTTTCGGCAGGTGCTTCTATAAAGGTTAAAAGCCTGATGGGTTCATGGTAAGGTACTCCGTCGTGATAGACAGTCTGATAAGGTAGTCCAGTCCTTAGATCACCGTAGTTTCCTGTCCAAACACCTACTTTTGCCACTACGTTGTGGTATACTTTAGACCCAGCTCCAAGTCTTTCGTTGTCTGTAGTAGAAAAATAATGTTCCATATTTATCCATTCACCTATTATAAATGGCCCTGAAAGGATGTTTTTGAGGATTTTGTTGTCTTTGTCTATCTCCCAAGTGTAAGATTGCATAAAGAATCTATTTTTTAGGGCTATATTTTGAGTGCTGGAACGCTTTCCTACATAAACCCCCATATTTTTTGAAAGTCCCCACTCTGGTCTTGTTTCAGACCAGTCTATAGCCCTAACAGGTATTCTATCGCCAGAGCCTGCATAGGGAAGTGTTTTTGCCCTTTCTTCCCTTGTTTTTTGAGAAGCTATTTTAAAATCTTTTACTATTTTATCAAATAACGCCCTATCTTTTTGAGGCATAACTTCTGTATCGTAAAAAGTTATCTCGTCGGTGGTAGTGTTGTGTATGCCTGGTATAAATATTGTATCTTCTGGTATTTTGATACCAACTTTCTCTAAACCTTTTCTTATTTGATTTCTGTTTGCTATACTTGCCAGTATTCTAACGTTTGGAAGTCCGTTGTTACCACCACAAGCACCACAATCAAGAGCAGATTCAAAAGGATTGTTATCTGAAGTGCTTCCATGGGCTATCAAAAGCACAAACTTTGGTATGTTTTCTGTAAGTCCTATAAGTTTTAAAAAGTTTTCTACAAGTTTTATCTGTTCTTCTTCTGTATAACCTACGTTTGAAAGTCTAATCTTTTCCAATTCAAAGCTCTCTTTGTTTATATTGTATTTTGTTTTTAAAATCTCTAATATGCGTTCATCTATACCTTTGTGGTTTTCATTTATAATTGCTTCAAATAAATCTTTGGCTTTTTTATCGTTTATATGTTTTTTGAACTCTTGATGATAAGCTTCTTGAATCTTTTGTATAAAAAACTTTTGGGCATAAAATTCTATCTCTTCTTGACTTAGTTTGTCTATTGTAAAACGTGTTTTTGGTTTTTTGGCTTTTATAAAAGACAAGATCTTTAGTGTAAAATCTGGAAAAAGGGTTTTGCCAAACAAGTTTACACCAAAGAGCCATCCCATAGCTTCCACCATAAAAAACGGTGTGTAGGGGTTATTTTTAAGAGATTCTAAGGTCTTTTTAAATGTGTAGTTTATATTGTGCTTTGTTTTATAATCATGGTGCTCGTCTTCTGGAAGCTCAAATATGATTTTTTGAGGTTTTATCAAAGCTGGACACAAATATTGCTCATGGCCTTTGTCAAATTCTATAAAGGCTATTGGAGTACCAAAAAAGCCTGCTACTCCGTAGGTGTTGTAATTTCCAAGCCTCTCAATATGTCTTCTTATGGCCTCAGATCTTACATCTATACAAAAAACAGCGCTTGCCAATATGTCCCTTTGAATTTTTTCGTTAGATTGCAAGAAATCTATAGTGTACTCTTTTATATATGAATCTTCTAAAGATTTAAGCCATATGTATCCTTCCTCTTCTTTTAACTTTTCTATTAAAAATGCAAAATCCGTTATATCTTTTTGTTTATCAAGGTGTAGTAAAAGTTCGTTTGCTATGTTTTGAATACGGTAAGCCTCTAAAAACACCTCTTCTGAAAGATAATCGCTTAAAATAGCTTTTGGACTATCTTTTTCTTCTAATCTATCTATATATTTTGATGGAAGTATGTTTTTGGCTTTTAAAAGCTTCAAAACAAAAAGCGTTTTATTTTGCTCAAAAGCCTTTTGAAGTTCTACAAAATTTGATATAGGATAATGGTTTAGATACTTTTTCTCATAATGAAGCCTTACGGCTAAATATTCAAGCAAAGATGCCGGGTGTATCTGCTGAAAATAATAATCCTCGTTGTCCTCTCTATATTTTATAAAAGCTGCCCATCCAAAATCTTTTAAAAGATGATTTAGTATATATCTTTCAACGTTTTTCGGAGACAGCTCATGTAGTATGGTATCTGCATATTCTTCTTCGTTTAAGCTAGTATTTAAACCTTCATAGAGCTTAAAAGCTCCAAACATGCCTTTTTCTCTTTCTGGCATTGACATTGTAGTCTGACCTTCATCTAAAAACCTTGCTACAAACTCCAGTATCTCTTTTTCTATAATATCTGTGGTGTTGTCTTCTAATATTGCATCTAATATTTCAGAGAGCATCATATCTTCTATAAGCTCTTGAAATAGCGTGTCTTCGTCTTTAACTATCTTTTGATTGAAGTAATCTATTAGGTTTATATCTGGGGTTGTGGAAGATTTTACTTTGTAATATTTCCAGTCTTGACTTATTTCTGTTATAAACTTTTTGGACTCAGCAAAATACATCTGAAGCCCAATACTTTTTAAAAACTCAAAAAGATTTTTTTCTAAAATATCTCTTTTTATAATACCTTCTTTGTAAAGTTCTACATAGTAATCTGGGTCCATATAAACTTTTGCCTTATAAAGTTTTGAAGCTTGTTTTAGGGCTTCTTTGAAAGGCATATCTTCAAATCCATGTAAAGGATTATGATGTACAAACGTAGTCATAGGCCAATAGTGTGGTATATATTTCCTTACATTATCAAGATAAGCTTTTACCATGCTAAAGCCTCCAAAAGATTAGAAAATCCAATTACGGCGAGCACCAAAAGCAAAAATGTCATAGCTATAGCAGTTTTACCAGATATATCTTTGTAGACGATGTTTTCATTAGGTGCTCCAAAGATGGTATTTTTCATTATCCTAAAAGCCATAAAAAAGTTTGCAAAGAATATCCAACTAAATATTATATAATTTACAGTGTTAGCACTTTCTTTTAAAATACCAAAAAACAACGAAAAAAAGTTTGAAAAAGGTGGATAAAGTCCCAAAGCCATAAGCGTTAATCTAAGCATCAGAGCTAATTTTGGAGATTTCAAGGCAAGACCTTTTACATTGTAAAAATTTGCACTTTCAAATATCTCTATGTACTTTATGGATATAGTATAAAGTAAGAACGCACTTCCTAAAACAGATAAGTAATACACGTTAAAAATATGACTTGGTAGTACGAAGACCGATATTGCGTTTAAAAACAAAAAATAATAACTTAACCTTGTAAGATTTGTGGTTTTATAAGACAGATAAAACGTCAGTAAAGATGTAGCAAAAGCTACTGCTTCAAGTATTATATTGTAAGAGCTTTTTGGTAAGTAAGGGAATAGTGTGTATATTAAAAATCCAATGGCTGATATAGAAAATATGATAAGGGCATTTCTTGGTTTTGGGCTTTTAAAAAGTATATAATAAGGCAATGCACCCATCAAAACAATAGCCAAATAAACCATAAACACCTCCTAAAAATATATATGACAAATAGACATTTTCAAGTGTTAGGTATAATATTATAATAAATGTATGAATAGAAGACCAAGAAGACTAAGGGCAAACGAGACCATAAGAACGCTTGTAAGAGAGACAAGCGTAGATTTATCGGATTTGGTATATCCTCTTTTTATAACATACGGAGAGAACATAAAAGAACCCATATCCTCTATGCCGGGAGTTTATAGGTTTTCTATAGACAAAGTGTTAGAAGAGATAAAGGAGTGTCTCGATTTTGGTATAAAAGCTTTTATACTTTTTGGTATACCAGAGAAAAAAGATGAAGAAGGTAGAGATACGTGGTGTGACAGTGGTATCATACAGCGGTCTTTAGAAGCTATAAAACAAAAGTATCCAGAAGTTTACCTTATAACCGATGTATGCTTTTGTGAATATACTTCTCATGGACATTGTGGTGTTATATTAAACAACGACGTAGACAACGATTTGACATTAGAAAATCTGAAAAAACAAGTGGTTTCTCATGCAAAACATGGAGCAGATATGGTAGCACCATCTGGTATGATGGATAATATGATAGCTGCTATAAGAGAAGCTCTTGATAGCGCAGGTTTTTATAAAATACCTATTATGGCTTACTCCGCTAAATACGCTTCCAAGTTTTATGGACCTTTTAGAGATGCCGCAGATTCTGCACCGTCTTTTGGTGATAGAAGAACTTATCAGATGGACCCTGCCAACAAAAGAGAGGCTATTATAGAAATGGACTTAGATTTTGAACAAGGGGCAGATATTATAATGGTAAAACCAGCTTTAGCCTATCTTGATATAATACATATTGCAAAAGAGCGTTACAATATACCAATAGCTGCTTACAACGTAAGCGGTGAATATTCTATGATAAAAGCAGCCCATAAACTTGGTTACATAAACGGCGTTGATGTGATGAACGAGACGCTTCTGTCAATAAAAAGAGCTGGAGCTGATATCATCATAACATACTTTGCCAAAGAGTTTGCTCTTCAAAAGTTTTTAGATTGATATTAAAACATTTTTTATCTCAGTATAATCTTCTATAGCAAATGAAGGTCCTTCTCTTCCTATGCCGGAAAATTTAAAGCCACCATATGGCATGTGATCTACCCTAAAGTTTGGACCTTCGTTTATGTTTACGCCTCCTACTTCACACTTTCTCACAAACTCCATAGCCATATTTATATCTTTTGTATAAACCCCTATCTGTAAGCCGTAATCTCCTTCGTTTATTATGTTTACGACCTCGTCTATATCTTTGTATCTATTTATATTTACCACCGGTGCAAAAGCCTCTTCTTTAAATATCGTACTATCTTTATCCACATCCAAAAGCAGCGTTGGCAAAAGATAGTTTGTTCCTTTTATATTTTCTATGTTTTTGGCTTTTTGTACTACTTTTGCACCTTTTTCCATAGCTTCTTTTATCCATTGTTTTACCCTTTCCACTTGATTTTTATCTATCATAGGCCCCATATCTACTTCCTCATCCATGGGATCTCCTATCTTTATATTTGATATTTTTTCTTCTAAAAGCCTCAAAAATGGTTCTAAAACATATTCGTGCACAAAAATTCTTTGAATTGATATGCAAACTTGCCCAGCCATTGAAAAACCGCCCTGAACTGCTTTTGTAGCTGCTTTTTCTAGATCTGCATCTTTATGAATTACCAGGGCTGAGTTAGAACCAAGCTCTAAAACAAGTTTTTTAATACCTGCTTGTTTTGCTATAAGCTCTCCCACCATTTTGCTTCCTGTGAAAGATACCACTCTTACATCTTTATGTGTGGTGAGCGCTTTTCCCAAACCCCCGTAACCCGGTAAAACAGATATGGCTTCTTTTGGTAATCCTGCTTCAAGAAGAAGCTCACCCATGATTATTGGGCTTAAAGGTGTTTTTTCGGAAGGTTTTACTATGACAGGGCATCCAGCAGCTATAGCTGGACCTACCTTATGGGCTGTTAAATTTAAAGGGAAGTTAAAAGGTGATATAGCTACCACTATACCAGCAGGTACTCTTATGTAAAATCCAAATTTTGATTTGCCGTTTGGATGTGCATCCACTGGATACGTCTTGCCGTATATTCTTTTTGCCTCTTCCGCTGAAAATCTGAAGGTTTCTATAGCTCTATCTACTTCTACCCTAGCCTCTTTTATAGTTTTTCCTACTTCGTATACGATAGTCCTTGCTATTTCTTCTTTATTTTTTCTTAAAAGCTCAGAAGTTTTGTAAAGTATTTCATATTTTTCAAAAGCACTTAAACTTGATAGTTTTTTAAGCCCTATCTTTGCTTTTTCTATGGCTTTTTCTACATAAGAATCGTTAACAACGTAAGATTTTCCTATTTTTGTATTGTCGTATGGATATATTACATCCAAAACCGTACCTGTTTTTATAAACTCTCCACCTAAAATAGGTTTTTTTACTATCATAGGTTTACATTATAAGTTTTCTCTTGGTCTTTGTCAATGCTAAAAGAGTTGTGGTATATTTTATATATGAGTTTAGATATTTTTAGAAAAAAACATTACGTTGAAGAGCAAAAACTTTTGAGAGAAGTTAAAGCCACAGAGCTAGTTTTAATGGGTGTAGGCGCCATAATAGGCGCTGGTATATTTGTAATTACCGGTATGGCTGCCGCTACCATGGCGGGTCCTGGTATTGTGCTATCTTTCATACTTGGGGCTATTTCACTTGGTATTAGCGCTTTTGCCTATGCTGAGCTTGGTTCTGCTATACCAGTTTCAGGTAGTGCTTACAGTTATACCTATTCTTTTTTAGGTGAGATAATAGCGTGGCTTGTAGGGTGGAATCTTGTTTTAGAATATGGTATATCAACTGCTGCTGTGGCTGTTGGATGGTCTTCTTATTTTAGATCGTTCTTAAAAAATAGTTTTGGTATAACGTTACCTCATGCATTAACGGGGGCTTACAATCCAAGCGCTGGTACTTATATAGATATAAGTGCTTTTTTGATAATACTTTTTATGTTTGTTATTCTGCTTTTAGGTATAAAAGAAAGTGCCTTCGCAAGCTCTTTTGTGGTGGTGCTCAAAATTTTGGTACTTATCGTATTTGTGGTATTTGCACTACCTCATATAGATTTTAAAAACTATGAAGATTTTCTACCTTATGGTATATCTGGTGTTTGGCATGCTACTGGCCTTATAATATTTGCCTATCTTGGTTTTGACGCTGTTTCTACTGTAGCCGAAGAAGTCAAAAATCCTCAAAGAGATTTACCTATAGGTTTGATAGGTTCTTTATCGCTAAGTACGTTTTTTTACATTGTAGTTAGCTTTACGTTGACAGGTGTTGTAAACTACAAAGAGTTAAATGTACCAGATGCTCTTTCGTTTGCGATGGAAAAGTTAAACATGCATTTTATAGCCAGCATCATATCAATAGGTGCTGTTATCACCATTACAAGTGTTATTATGGTTATGGGGCTTGGGTTTACACGGGTAATTTACGCTCTTTCAAGAGATGGGCTTTTATTTGAGTCTTTGTCTGACATTCATCCGAAATTTGGCACTCCGCATAAAGCTACTATAGTAGGAGCACTTGTGCTTTCTTTAGCAGCTGGTTTATTTCCTTTAAAGGATTTAGCAGAAATGGTTAATATAGGTACATTGTTTGCCTATTTTATGGTGGGTATCAGCATTATTTTATTGAGAAAATCTAAGGACTATAATCCAAAGTTTAGAATGCCAATAGCAAAAATACTTTTACCATTAAATTTGTTTACACTTCTTCTTATTATGGTAGGGTTACCTTTGTTAACATGGATAAGATTCTTGGTATGGTGTCTTGTTGGGCTTTTAATATATATATTTTATGGATACAAACGTAGCCAATTAAACAGATGAATTTTGTGTATGTAGATAAAGAGCCTGTTTTAATAAAAGCTTTAGACTATCTTTCCTCTGGTGATATTTGGTTTATAGACACAGAAACCACGCCAAAAGATATAAGACTTTTTCAAGTAGGATTAGAGAGCGGTCCTATTTATGTGATAGACTTTTTGTTTGTAAAAAGAGCTCCAGAACTTATAAAAGATATAATAGCTAAAAAGGGTGTAGCAGGACACAACTTAAAATATGATTTAAAGTATCTTATGAAATACGATATACATCCTTATACTACGTTTGATACTATGGTAGGAGCACAGTTGATAGGTTTAAATAGAGTTTCTTTGGCGAGTGTTTACAATCATTTTACAGGTGAAAGTATCGACAAAAAAGAGCAGTTTTCAAATTGGTCTTCAAAAGAGCTTACAGAAAGTCAAATTTTTTATGCTGCAAAGGATGTAGAGGTTTTGAGGCTTTTATACGAAAAGCTAAAAAATGAATTAAACAAAGAACCCACCATCATTGAGATATTACAAAAATCAAGGGTGGCGAAGGTTTTTGGATTGGAAAGCACATACGCTATAATAGAAATGGGGTTTGTACAGGAGCTTGCTAAAATTGAACACACCGGAATAGGAATAGATACAAAAGAAATAGAGACTATGAAAAAACAATTACAAAAGAAAACCCAAGAGCTTGCTATGAACTTTTATATAAAGTATCGTATAGATATAAGTAGTCCTAAAAAAGTAGGTGAGTTTTTAGAAAATCATTTAAATATTTCACTTCCTCGTACCGATAAAGACAATATAATAACAGATGATAGTGTGTTGATAGAGCATCTTGACTATGAAAACGAGAAAGCAAAAGATGTGATAAGTAGCGTATTGGAGTTTAGAAAGCTTCATAAGTTACAAGAAAAGCTATCAGAGATTTTAGAGTACAACGAAAACAACCGTATACATCCAGAGTTTTGGCAAATAGGAGCCGTTACTGGAAGGATGTCCTCTTCAAGACCCAATGTTCAAAACATACCAAGAGAATTAAGAAGTATTCTAAAAGCTAAAGACGGATACGTGTTTGTAATAGCTGATTTCTCACAAATAGAACTAAGAATAGCAGCAGAGTATGTTAAAGATGAGGTAATGATAGATATAATAAATAAAGGAGAAGACCTTCACAAGTTTACAGCCTCATTAATTACAGGTAAATCGTTGGAAGATATTACAAAAGAAGAAAGACAAAGGGCAAAAGCTGCCAATTTCGGTCTTATATACGGTATATCAGAAAAATCTCTTTCTTTGTATGCAAGAAACTCTTATGGGATTGATATGTCTATAGAAGAAGCCAAAAGATTTAGAGAGGTGTTTTTTTCTACATTCCAAGGGATAAAAGCTTGGCACGAAAGGATAAAAAAAGAGCTAAAGGCAAAAGGTGAAATAAGGTTAAAAACTATCGGCGGAAAACCTATGATAGCCTACACTTTTACCGATGCTGCCAATTATCCAATACAAGGTACTGGAGCAGAATTGTTGAAGCTTTCAGTTTTAATTTTTTCTCAAGAGCTTAAAAGAGCTTTTCCAAGCATATTTCACGAAGTAGCAAACGTTGTAAACTTGGTACACGATGAGATAGTGGTGGAAGCAAAAGAAGATTATAAAGAAGAAGTATCTAAGCTTTTAGAAAAATCTATGAAAAAAGCTGGCTCTATACTTCTTAACAATGTAAAAATAGAAACAGAAATAGTTATCAATCACCGCTGGACAAAGTAATGCTTAGATTCTTAAGTATAAGAATTTTGCAGGGTATTTTTGTAGTTTTTACTATAAGTTTTTTATCATTTTTAGCCATAAACTTTGCACCAGGGGGATTTTTTGATCAGCTTAAGCTAAACCCAAGTGTATCAAAAGAGACTATAAAACAGCTTGAGGCTTTTTACGGTCTTGATAAACCACTTTTAATAAGATATATAGATTGGCTTTTAAATGCTTTGAGGTTCAATTTAGGTTATTCTATAGAATACAACGAAAGCGTAAAAAAACTTATTTTAGAACGCATACCAAATACTCTGATGGTATCTATACCATCGGCTTTTTTATCTTGGAGTTTAGCCTTTTTTATCGGTGTTTTATCGGCTTTTAAAAAAGATACAAAACTGGATAAATTTTTACAAGGTTTAGCTTATATATCAATGTCTATCCCATCTTTTGTTATGGGTTTTTTAATTATGATGTTTTTTTATCAAACGCATTTTATCAATATATCCGATATGTTAAGTGGTGTCAACATAAAGCATCTTGTGCTACCAGTAAGCGCTCTTGTTCTATCTTCTTTTGGTGGGCTTTCAAGGCTTGTAAGAGCAAACGTGATTGAGATATTAAATAGTCCTATATATATTTTCTTAAAAGCTTCAAAAGTTCAAAAAAGTGTTGTTCTGTGGCATGTTTTAAGGAATGCAATACCCCCTTTTATAGTGCTTCTTGGATACGAGTTGTCATCTTTGATATCTGGAGCTGCCTTGGTGGAAATAGTCACCAACTGGCCTGGTATGGGACTTCTTATACTAAACGCTGTATTATCAAAAGATTTATTTTTAGTAATGGGCAGCCTTTACGTTGGAAGTATAATGCTTGTGCTTGGTAACATTATAGCCGATGTGTTGCTATTTGTGAACGATCCAAGGATCAAAAGAGATACCATTTTTTAACGGCTTAGTATCTGATAAAATTTGTAAAATAAAAGCCCCAACATAAAAAGCACATAAATTCTTAGAAATATCAAAGAAAACTTCACCCAAAAATTATACTTGCTCATAATCCTTAACCTCCTTGAAATAACGTCTGAAAAGCATACACTACAGAAAGCACCATAACAAACACTATTATCAAAGCCACAAACACGTTTGACCATAGGTTGTTTATATAGTTTCCCATAAGCTCTTTATCATTTAAAAGCAAAAGTAAAAACAACAAGGCTGGTGGTAATAAAAACGTATTCATAACCTGTACAAGCAAGTTTATAACAATCAAAGGAGCATGTGGTATAAGAACTATACTACCAGCTACACTTACGCTAAGTATGTAAATTGTATAAAACCATTTTGCCCTTTGAAAAGGTAAATTAAGGCTATGTTCCCAGCCAAACACTTCTCCAAAAGCCCAAGAAGTAGAAAGAGCCAGTGTTACAGCAGCCACAGCACCAGCAGAAAAAAGCCCTATTGCAAATATAGTCCCAGCGTACTTACCTAAAAATGGTACAAGAGCTCTTGCTGCTTCCGAAGCATCTTGTATGTTGTTGTAAGGTGGATGTCCGTATAAAGTAGCACCTGTGGTTATTATGATTGAAGCAGCTACTATAGCAGTACCAAGGCTACCTATAAACGTATCTATTCTTCCTATTTTTATATCATTTATACCCATCTTTCTATCCACCACAGCGCTTTGTTGGAAGAAAAGCATCCAAGGGGCTATAGTGGTACCTATGTTTGCTATAAAAAGTGTTAGAAAGGTAGGTGAAAATATATCTATACCTTGAAATGTAAAAGATTTCAACACCTCATTTATATCTGGATGGGCTTTTATAGCCGCTGGTATGAAAACTAGCTGCAAAAGGGCAAAAGCTATTAGAGATTTTTCTACAAACATGTATCCACCGCTTAAAACAAGTAGTATCATAGCTCCAACAGCTATTGGAATAGTCACTTCGTAAGGAAATCCAAACACCATTTTGACAGCGGCACCCACACCTATAAACTCGGTAACGAGCGTAAAAGTGTTTGCAATAAAAAGGTCTGCCAAAGAAAACATACCCCAAAACTTACCAAATTTCTTGTATATAAGTTCAGCATGTCCTTCTTTTGTAACAGCTCCGAGTCTTACAGTCATCTCTTGAACCACAAAAGCAAGAAGTGACATTATAACTACAGCTCCTACCAACGTATATTTTGTTTGAGCTCCTGTAACGGCATACGTAGTAATGCCACCAGCATCGTTATCTGCCATCATCACTAAGAAGCCAGGCCCAAGCACTAAAAACGGTGCTATAAACCTTCTTGCAAATTGTGTGAATTTTGATTGTTCTACCATGCTAATATTATACTTTGCCTTTATTAAATTTTCATTAAAACGTTAGAATATATTTATTTTATGTAGAGATACAACTTTTTTATTTTAACTTGTTTAATTTTAAAGATTTGTTTTGTGATTTTAAGAAGAAGGTTTAAGATAATGCCCAAAGATAGGGCGGATTGTTTATGGTTCTTCGTCTAAAACGAGCAAGACATTTACTCTTGAGATATCAAGGCTAACAAACTTTGGCATATTTTGAGATATATTTTGAGATAAATTTGAAAAACTATACCAATTCTCAGCATCTTCATTTTTAATAATATCAAGCAATCCATTTTTATCAACGACTGCCACTCTTTTATTCATCTTAATTAGTTTTTCTTCCATTCTCTCTAGAGATTTTTGACTTTTACATCTTATAAGCCTAACTCTGTTTAACATCTTAGCTCGCCACAAGCTTCTTAACTTCATACACTTACCTCCTTTCAAGTATATCTTAAATATACGCTTTTAATGTTAATATTTTATTAATTTTTGATGAAAAATACATGAAGATACTTTAATTTTTCAAGCTTTTAAAAGCTTCATAAAGAACCTCTAAGTCCTCGCTGGAATAAGATAGCGATGCAGTTAACCTTAGAATGGCTTTGTTTTTTGGTACTGTTGGGTATCTGATAGCTTGTATAAATACGCCATTTTCTAACAATTTATTTCTTAGTTTTAGAGCTTCATCTTCTTTACCTACTTTTATTGGTATTATAGGTGTGATAAAGTCTTCTTTTGGTTGAAAATTGAATTCTTTTATCATATCTAATATAAATTTTGTTCTTTGTTGTAACTCTTCTTTATATTTGTTTAGATTTTTTTCAATAAGTTCTAAGGCTTTTATAGAGGCAAAAACCATTGGAAGTCCTAAAGCGGTAGAAAATATGTAAGATCTCGCTTTGTTTGCTATGTACTCTATGATTAATTTTTTTGCACAAACAAATCCACCTTGAGAGCCTATTGCTTTTGATAAAGTGCCCATTATAATCGTATTTTCTTCTGGTAAAAGCCCAAAATAATCATATATACCTTTTCCTATAGTGCCGGTGGCATGTGCTTCATCAAGAATAAGATAGGCTTCAAACTCTTTCGAAATATCTATTAACTCTTTTAACCTTGCTAAATCTCCTTCCATGCTAAACACAGAGTCAGATACTATATAAGCCCTTCTATATTTTTGTCTTGTAGCTTTTAAAAGCTCAAAAAGATGCTTTATGTTGTTGTGTTGATAAATATATTTTGAAGCTTTTGATAGCCTTATCCCGTCTATTATTGATGCATGGTTTAATTCATCGCTGTAAAAAACATCTTCTTCATTTCCAAGCGCTTGAAAAAGTCCTATGTTTGTAGAGTATCCAGAGGGAAAAACTATGCAATCCTCTTTGGATTTTAACTTACTAAGTAGAAGCTCTAGCTCTTTATGGTATTTTGTATATCCATTTACAAGGCTTGAAGCAGTAGCACCTATAGTATTTACTTCCCTTAGTTTTTCTACGATATAATCTATTACTTCTTTATTTTTAGACATACCAAGATAATCGTTTGAACAAAATATTTTTTTATCTTTTA
The DNA here is from genome assembly GCF_000020785.1 of Hydrogenobaculum sp. Y04AAS1. Lineage (NCBI taxonomy): Bacteria > Pseudomonadati > Aquificota > Aquificia > Aquificales > Aquificaceae > Hydrogenobaculum > Hydrogenobaculum sp. Y04AAS1. The sequence goes on along the minus strand of NC_011126.1, from coordinate 472,175 downwards.
TAATTTCTCTTTTCCTGTATAGTTTTTGGCTTTTAATATATTCTAATTCTTCTTCAAAGTTCATAAATGTATTATACAAACTTTTAAAAAGTGATATAATTTATTTTATTATGATTACTAAAAGCTTATATACGGGGGCAGAAATAACTTGGTGTAGGAATTGTGGGAACTTTGGCATAATGGGTGCCTTGGGAGCAGCTATCAACGAACTTACGGATAGTATACCTCTCGAAAAATTCGTCATGGTAACAGGCATAGGCTGTCATGGCAAAATATTTGATTATGTTGATATAAACGGTTTCTATTCTTTACACGGAAGAGCCATCGCCACTGCAACCGGTATAAAACTAGCCAATGAAGATTTAAAAGTAATATGCTTTGTAGGAGATGGTGATGGATACGGCGAAGGTCTTGAACATCTTATCTTTGCTGCCAAAAGAAACATAGACATTACGGTTATAGTACATGATAATAGAGTTTATAGTCTTACTACTGGACAGTTTACGCCTACCAGTGCTTTGGATTTCAAAGGTAAATCTACACCAAAAGGACCACCAGAAGATCCTATAAATCCCATATCGCTTTTGATGGAAGCTGGAGCCACTTTTGTTGCAAGAGGATACTCTGGTTACATAGATCATCTTAAAGATATTATAAAAAAAGCAGTGCTACACAAAGGTTTTTCTATTGTGGAAACCCTCCAGCCTTGTGTGATATTTTACAATACGTATGACTTTTATAATACTCGTGTTTATAAGCTTGAGGACCATAACTCAGAAGATTTTGATAAAGCATATACTGTAGCTAAAGAATGGGATTATATAAAAACAGATGCAAAAATTTCGATAGGTGTTATATATGAGAATACAAACAAAAAGACCTATGAAGAGAGAATATAAAATGATAAAATTATACAATTTTTACAAATTAGTTTATAATTATTTTATGAGCGGGGTGATACATGAAAATGTTTAAAATGAGCAATATTGTCAGGGGTGTGAAATTTTATATGTTAGCGTTTAGTCTGTTAAGCCCCTTGGTGTCTTTAGCGTATCCTTCTGATTTTAAAGATCAGGTTAATTTGATTTTTAATGTGTTAACTGGCAAATCTTGTGAAAATTTATACGATGTTGCAAATGCTATATACAGAAATCAGGCTAATGAATATAATGCTGACATAACCCCTCTAACATCTTACGAAAAAGTAAAAAAAATATGCCAAGAAAATAGATTTATATGTGCCGAAGACAACAACGAGCTTTTATTTAGCATAGGAAAGATTAAAGATGAAAATGATGGATATAAAATAGTTACAATGAATTTCTATGCTAAAAGCAATAAAAACCTTTTAACAAAGTGCAATATAGTTGTAAATACTAAAAATACAAACAGAGGTTATCCTATATCTTTGCCAGAGATATCAAGCAATTTAAGGGATTGTATAAAAACTATTGAGAATAAACATTGTGTTGTAAAAGCCTTAAACAACATTTATACTACTTTAGAAACTTTACCATAGGAGATAGTTATGAATGTGAAAAAAATAACTGATGTATATGAAATAGGAGATTTGGATGTAATTTATCTTTACAATGGGGGGTTAGAGCTTTTCAAATTTATAGAAAGTCTTGGTAAAGATAATAAAGATATAATGCGAATTAAACTTACAAACTATATAGAGTTCGATAAACCCGTTAAGCTCGTTACTCCAACTTCTGATTTAGAATTTACTAATATAGAGGACTTTTATGAATACCTATACTAAGGAAGATCTAAAATGGTTAAATGTATAATGTCCTCGAACAAGACCTTGAAATTGTGGGTAAATTATATAAGAGATCTAAATCCGCATATCATCGCTTCCCAGCATGGATATTTATATAGCAGTGATAACGTAAATAACTTGTTAGATTTCTTATGGGAATTAAAATGTGGTGTAGATATAGCTTGAGAAATTTTATCCTAAAGCATTGGATAAAAACAAGATTTTATGAGTACTTTTAAAGTTTTTAAAATAAAAGTCGATTTAGAGAATATATGATGAATGAACTCAAAGAAAAGATTTTAAACTGGTATAATTCCCTTACGGAAAGGGATAAAAGCATAGTTATTATCTTTATAGCTGTTCTATTGCCCGGGATATTTGTATATTTTTATTTTAAGCAAACAGCTGAAAGAGGCAAAATAGAACAAAAGATATCAAGCTTACCTTCTTTGGAACAACTGAAATTGCAAAGCATTACCCTAGAAAAACAGGTTCTTTACTATAAAAGCCAAATACCAAAGTTGCAAACGGAGCTTTTAAATCCCAACATAAATTATGCTTATGCCACTACACCAAATCAAATACCAATAGTTTTATCCTCTGCTATATCAAAAGCAGGAGGTTATATTACATCTATGGAAGAAGGTATACCAAAAGATGTTACAGTTGATAAAAACGGAAAAGAGGTCATAGCGTTAAAGCCTAAAATGAATAAGAAGAAACACAACAGGGTTGAACAAACTAAGGAGCTTTTTGATATTGAAATTTTACCAGTGAAATTAACAGTGGCCGTATCACAAAGCAATATAAACAACTTTTTATCTTCTTTGAATAAACCAAATCCAGCTTATCCGTTCTTATTTATTAATAGCATTAAATTTGGATTCGGCAAATCTCAATGCAGCAACAATATTTTCGAAGATAAAAGCTACTACATCGTAGATACAACAAATGTATATTCTCAATTTTTAGATACATCTAAACCAGTAATATTGTGTATGTCAGGCTATGTTGTTTCTAGTATTACAAGCAAAGAACACTTTAATGAAAAACAGGGAGTCAAAAATGCCAAATAAGAATAAACTTAAAAAGTTAAATGTCAACTTACTTAAAGACAGACTTTCCAACGAGAGTTCTTTTATTTTAAAGATTCCTACTCAAGCTATATTTTCTTTACTACATGTTAGTTTAGATGAAGAGAAGATAAAAAGTCCTAGTTTTATAATCTTGTCTTTATCCCTAATCACTACTATAATTTTTCTACTTATAGACACTTTTTTGTTTTTCTCTAACTTATCACTTAAACATGCTTACAATGAAAAATTACAAGCTATAAAACCCTATCAAAATAGATTGTCTATATTAAACAATCAAGTATTTTCTTTAAAAGCTAAATACGATAAATTAAACGAACTCGTTTCTAGCTTTAAAGATATAAATAATATCTTTGATAACTATTATAAGCAATATTCTTCTTTATATCATTTTGTAGATTTTGTTTTGGATAGTTTTACAGTTAAAGGTATATATCCATCTTACATAAGTATAAATACAAACCCTGTTAATATAAATCCAAATATTGTAAATATATCCATAGAAGCTAGCTCTTTTAAAAACAGTTCTCCATTTTCTTCTCTTAAATATATTAATGATTGCTACAATATCAATATAAATGGATTATGTGTTAGCTATATCCAAGAAAAAGATACGCTCAAAGTAAATAAATTTGGATTTGTATATTTTGATAAAAGTTTCAATTTAACTGCCAATTTAATATCTACTTTTCCCCAAGAGCAAGGAGGATTAAAAAATGAAAAAAAGAAATAATATTTTAGTTAGTATTGGCAAAGGTATTATAGTTTTGCTGTTCATTGGTTTAGGATTTATGAATATATCTTATTCTCAAAGTTTACCAAGTTCTATAAATGGTTATAATCTAAAAAATGCCGAAGGATACATAAGTGTAGAAAAAAATGGTGTTGTAAAACATTTTATAGTAGTATCCAATGGAAATGGCATAGGGCTTATTCCGGTAAAGGAAAATCCAGCAAAAGTTCTGAAAAGCGTAAAAAACATAGTCAGCAACATAAACAATCAAGGAGGAAATACCAATGAAAAATGAATTGAAGAACAGATTTAAACATAAACTTTTGGCTACACTATCGTTTTTTGCTTTTAACCTAATGATTATGAACAATTCTTACGCTGTAACTATAAGAAATATGAAATTTGAGAATGCTAATCTATCTGATGTAATTAAAACAATAGCAACCATAGATAATAAAAGCATTATATTTGGTCCAAAATTTAAGGATGAAAAAGTGAATATAAGTATTACAAAACCTATATCAGCAGATCAACTATTTCATGACATTATAAGAGAATATTGCTTAACTTATACTACAACAAATGGTATAGTAGTTATAAACTCTGGAAAATGTGAAGCGAGCACATCACCTAGTGGTTTGCCACCTTTGTCTTCCCTTTTAAAAAGTGGAAGTTTGGCTACTACACCAAGTTCTTTGCAAAGTGTTAATAGAGAGGAATTAGTAAACACTGAAACGATGATATTAAGAGGTATATCTGCTGAAGAAGCGTATTCACTAATTAAACCTATTAAAGGTATACTTAAGGTTTATAGAGCTGATGAACTTGGTGTAATAATAGTGAGTGGTTCTCCAAAGGCTATAAAGCAAGTAAATGGAAAGCTAAAACCATATTTTGCACAACCACCAAGACCTGGAGAAGCAATGATAAGTGTTCCGCTTTATGTTTACGAAATAAGCCCTGTTAACTTTGAAAAACTTATAACTCATTATCTTTCAAAAGACGCCGTTATAATACATGAAGAAGGTAACAAAATCATTTTAGAAGATTATCCACAAAACATTGAAAATATATTAGATTATTTTCCTCAATATGTGTCTCTTAAACCAAAATATGTTACAGAGGTTTTATTTATAAAAAAAGACTTGGAAAAAGCGTATAACTTAGCAGAGTCCTGTAAACTTAAAAAAGTAGCTAAAAGCAAAGAGTTTAAAGCCATAATACTAACTGGTAATCCAAGTAACGTTATATCTTGTGAAAAAGTGCTTTCAGCCTATGTCTCAAGCACTCCAAGACAAAACGTAATGAAATCTCAAACATTTTATATAAAATATATCACGCTTGATAAGTTTGAAAAACTTATAAAACCTTATCTTTCAGATAAAGCTATAGTGACACCTATAAATAAAATGAGCGCCGTAACGATAATAGATTACATTCAAAACCTTGAAGATATAAAGAAACATCTAAAAGAATATATATCCACCAAACCACTATATATACAGATAGACGTAAAAGCTGTTGAGATAAGCAAAGACTATCAGAAACAGTTAGGCTTAGGCATAGGCGGTGCTTATGCAGGCAGAGGCATTACAATTTTAAATACCAGCAATTTTAATCCAATAAGTCCATTGGCAAATGCTTTTAGTTTTACACCAGGTAGTAGTCCCATTGTTACAGCTACGCCTATAAACGCTCCTAACGGTTTGATGTCAGGCATATATTCAGAAGGTAAGTTTCATGTCCTGGGTTTTGAAATTCAGGCGTTAGAATCTATAAACAAAGCAAAAAGTGTCTTTAAAAGCACTTTGTTAGCCATGAATGATCAGCCGACGTCTTTAACCCAAGGCATTGAATATCCATTTACCACAATATCAACTCCAGGGCAAGCGGTGCCTACAGTCACATTACAAAATGTTCTTAACTCTATAAAGGTTACACCTCAAGTATTACCTAACGGCAAAATATTGCTAAATATAAATATTCAAAACATGTCTTTAGGTCCTTTAGCAGCCAATGGACAGCCTACTATAAATCAAAATAGTAACTCTCTATCTATAGTTTTATCTGACGGTGCAACTTTAGCGATAGGAGGGGTAGGCCTTAAAAATGAAAGCAATGGTTTACAAGGAATACCAGGATTAGACAAAGTCCCGATTATTGGTAATGTTGGTATGACAAAAAACGAGTCAAAAAATAACACAAATCTTTTTATATTCATAACTGCTAAGAGGGTTGAGAAATGAAGTTAAGTTTAGGTTTAAAACATAAAAAAGCTTATAGTATTTTTCTATCTAATACTTATTTTAGTTTAACACTTTTAAACAAGGATTCTTGTGAATTAATAACAAAGCATGAGAAAAGCCAAGATTCTTATACTATAATTGATGACATAAGATCAAATGCTTCATTATTTAAAAATATAGAATCAGGCGACGCTCATATAATTTTAGATGTAGGCCTTGGCATAGTTAAGACCAGGTTTTTACCAAAAGCTATAAAACAAAAAGATATTGAGAATGCTTTAAAGCTATCACTTGAAACCGATATTGGTCATAAATTAAACAAGCATTATTTAGCCTATGACATATTGTTGAAAACTGATGATGGGAATATATATTTAGTGGCTTATGCGGGAAAAGAAGATGTTATACTTGCTGAAAAATCTTTTAAAAAATATGGGTTAAACGTAAAAAGTGTATCTCATTTTGTGGTAGATTTTATAAACGCCTTGATAGAATTGAATGTAAATATACCTATAAATGCTATTTATATTAACAAAGATTATTATTTTTTATTAAAGCTAGGAGAAAGATTTATAGATTATAAAAAAGTGGATATAACTAATTTTAATGAACAAAGAGAAAGTATTTTGGAAGATATTAATAGTTCCGCACTTTTCTTAGGATTAGAAGACATAAAACTTGTGTATTCAAGCTTGTTTACAGAAGATCATGATTTTTACGACAGATTAAGAAAGCTTTTACATGTTGGAGAGGAGCTCTTTCCTCCTTACGATTTTGATTGTTATCTCTTACAGGTTAATAGGAGCATTTACTGATGCCTAAATTTCAATATGTAGCTTATACAAAAGATGGCAAAGTAGAAAAAGGCGTTATAGAAGCTCAAAATCAAGATGTGATAGCTCAAATATTGTCTTCCAAAGAACTTATTCCTGTATCTATAGAACTTGCCAAAGAGAGAACTCCTTCTTTTTCCTTTGGTAAGAAAGTAAAAGAAAAAGAATTATCTTTAGTGTTGCGACAGGTTGGGTTTTTAATTCAAGTAGGTATAAGTGTGCCGCAAGCTTTGGAAATGGCAGCAAAACAAATAGATAACAAATATTTTCAAGAAACACTTTTAGAAGTTGCTAAAGATGTTAGTGAAGGGGTTACTGTAGGCCAAGCGATGCAAAAGAAGAAAAACGTTTTTCCGCCACTTCTTATAAGTTTAGTAATGACAGGGGAAGAAACAGGACAACTTGACAGATCACTAATCTTAGCTTCAGAATATTATGAAAAATTAGCTAAGATAAAAGGTAAAATAAAAAGTGCTTCTTTTTATCCCTCTTTTGTCCTTATAATAGCCACCATTATAACAACGGGTATTATTTACTTTTTAGTACCAATATTTGCTAGTATATACAAAGGTTTTGGCGCATCGCTACCGCTTCCTACGTTAATGCTTTTAAAAGCTTCAAATTTTTTACATGAAAATATATTAAAGTTTATAATTATTTTAATTATTTTAGGTTTTGTTTTTAAACGCCTTTATCAAAATAATATGGAGTTTAAAAAACGAATAGAAAAAACGCTGTTAAAACTACCTGTTTTAGGCAATGTTTTCCATAAAATAATGATGAACTCCTTTGCTACATCGTTATCGTCTTTGTTTTCTAGTGGTGTATCTTTAGATAGATCTATGGAATTAATATCTCAGACTAGCACAATGCAAATAGTAAAAGAGGGGGTAGAAAAGGCTTCTAAATCTGTAAAAGAAGGAAAACCGCTATGGCTATCTTTAAAAGAGACAGGGCTATTTGATGATCTCTTTATATCTATGGTTAAAATAGGCGAAGACACTGGACGCCTTGATGATTTGTTACAAAGTATCGTAAGGTTTTACGAAGATGAAGTAGATAAAGCAATAGATGCCATGATATCTTTGATAGAGCCTACTATGATTGTAATAATAGGAGGCATAATAGGTGTTATATTAATAGCTCTATATATGCCAATATTTAAAATTGGTTCGTTGATAAAATCTTAACTATTTTATATTTTTTTCACAACTATATGGTATATTTTACGTATGCATAGGGATTGGTCAAATACTTATAAATTTTTACATTGGACTTTCGCCCCTTTAATAGCATTGCAGTTGTTGCTATCGCTTTTCATGAGCTCTAAGAAACCAGGGCTTCCATATTTGCTATATAACATTCATGTAACGATAGGTCCTATTCTAGCTGGTGTTATAATAGTTCTATGGATATATATATTAACGAATGCTTCTATAAAATCTCACTTTTTCCCGTATAATAGATGGGATGAAGTGGGTAATGATTTTAAAAACCTTATAAAGTTTAAACTAGCAGAAACTGGACCAAGACCTGGGCTCCCCGGTTTTGTTCATGGGCTTGGTTTAATAGACGTTAGCATAGTGCTTGTAGTGGGTGTTATAATGCACTTTCTTTTTCCATTTTCTTTAAAGGATCCATCTTTAAAACCAATCGTTCATTTTTTTATGGAAATTCATGATTTTTTTGGAAATTCAATGTGGGTTTATATGGTAGGTCATACGTTTATGGCGCTATTACATAGATTAGTTTCTAAATAACTTTACCTGGGTTAAATAAATTTTTTGGATCAAAACTTTGTTTTATAGCTTTTAAAAGCTCAATACCTACGTCTTTTAACTGCCATTCTAAAAATTTCTTTTTAGTAAGACCAACACCGTGTTCGCCAGTGATAGAACCCTGATAATTAAGAGCTAACTCAAACACTTCATCTACTGCCTTTTCTGCTCTTTCTAATTCATCTTTATTTAATTTATCGTAAAGTATGTTTACATGGAGATTACCGTCTCCTATATGTCCAAAATTTACTATAGTAAGGTTATATTTTTTTGCTATTTTGTTTATTTTTTGCAGAGCTTCAGATAGATATATCCGTGGGAAAACTATATCCTCGTTTATCTTACCAGATTTGATGTTAGCAAGGGCTGGACCTATATTTTTTCTTGCACTCCAAAGTTTTTGTTCGTGTTGAGGGTTTTGGGCTGGTATAACACCTGCTCCTAAAGACTTTAGTATGTTGGATACCTCCATTTTTTCTTTTTCTACACTTTCTTTTTGTCCGTCAAGCTCTATTAATAAGACTCCTTCGGCATCTTCTGGAATACCGGCTGGATAGAATTTTTGTACAGCTTGTATAGAATTTTTATCCATAAATTCCAATGCGCAAGGTAATATACCAGACGTTAATATTTTGGTTACAGATTTACCTATATTTTCTATGTTGTTGAATATCCCCATTATGGTTGATTTGTAAGGTGGTTTTGGTATCAATTTTAATATAGCTTTTGATACTATACCAAGTGTTCCTTCCGAACCAACTACAAGCCTCGTTAGATCATATCCTGCTACATCTTTTATAATGGGGTTTCCAGTTTTTAACAGCTTTCCTTCTTTTATATACATTTCTAGCCCTAGCACATATTCCCTTGTGACCCCATACTTCAAACACCTTGGACCACCGGCATTTTCTGCTATGTTGCCACCTATGGTAGAATATTTAAAGCTAGAAGGATCTGGTGGATAAAATAATCCTAGAGATTCCACGTAGTCTTGTAATTCCGATGTAATAACCCCTGGCTCCACGTAAGCTGTGGTATTGCCTACGTCTACATGAAATTTATTCATTTTTTCAAGGGATATAACCAAAGAACCGTCTACTACCGGTGTAGCACCGCCTGTCAAACCTGATCCTGCCCCTCTTGGTACCATGGGTATATCTTCTTCATAGCAAATTTTTACTATCATTTCTATATCTTCTGAAGATGTAGGAAAAGCAACAGCTATAGGCGTAGTATGTTCTATTGGAATGGCAGTAGCATCGTAAGAGTAGAGTTTTCTTTCTACTATAGAATCGTTAATTTTATCGCCCAAAGCATCTTTAAGTTTTTTTAATTTTTTTTCCATGTATTAGATAATAACTTAAATCTTAAGCAAGTCAAGGGTTTTAATCATTAGAGATTATGTGCCATGTTCCCAAGAGGACATATAAGCTATCTGTTCTGGTGTGAGTATGTCAATCTCTATGCCCATGGAATCAAGCTTTAGTTTAGCTACTTTTTGGTCTATGTCGTCTGGCACTTTATACACATCTTTTTCTAATTTGCTATGATTATTTAAAATAAATTCTGCTGATAGTGCTTGATTGGCAAAAGACATATCCATAACAGAAGCTGGATGACCTTCTGCTGCCGCTAAGTTTACAAGCCTTCCTTCTGCCAACACGTATATACGTTTTTTACCGCTTTTAGTATTGATAATATATTCTTTAACCATAGGCCTTCTTTCGTTTATTTCTAATGCAACGCTTTCTAAATATCTGACATCTATCTCTACGTCAAAATGTCCTGAGTTTGATACGATAGCTCCGTTTTTTATTACTTCAAAATGCTCTTGCCTTATCACTTTTGTATTTCCTGTTACGGTTACAAATATATCTCCCAATGGAGCTGCTTTTTCCATTGGCATAACCAAAAAACCATCCATCCTAGCTTCTAACGCTTTTAAAGGGTCTACTTCTGTAACTATAACATTAGCGCCCATGCCTCTTGCTCTCATAGCTACACCTTTACCGCACCAGCCGTAGCCTGCTACTACAAAAGTAGAACCTGCTATGAGACGATTTGTAGCTCTTAATATACCATCTAGCGTAGATTGTCCTGTGCCATATCTGTTATCAAACATATGCTTGGTAAGAGCATCATTTACTGCTATAACTGGAAATTTAAGAGCCTTATCTTTTGCCATAGCTTTTAGCCTTATAACACCTGTAGTTGTTTCTTCCATTGCTCCAAAAATCTTTTTGGTTAGCTCTTCGTATTCTTTGTGAGCAGTAGAAATCAAATCAGCTCCATCGTCTATCAATATATTTGGATTTTTATCTAGGATGCTTCTTAAATGCTTATAAAATGTATTGTTATCCTCGCCCTTTATTGCAAATACAGGTATGTCATAATCTTTTACCAATGAAGCGGCTACATCGTCTTGAGTTGAAAGCGGGTTTGAAGCACAAAGATATACGTTTGCTCCCCCTTCTTTTAATGTTATCATAAGATTTGCTGTTTCTGTAGTTACATGAAGACAAGCTCCTATGGTTATGCCGTGAAAAGGTTTTGTCTTAGCAAACTCTTCTCTTATAGATTTTAATACAGGCATATCAATACCAGCCCATTCAATTCTATCTTTTCCTTGCTTAGCCAAATTAATATCTTTTATATCGTAATTCAAATTATTTGGCCTCCTTTTTTATTTTGAAGGTGCATTTTTCATGTCCTTGAGCTTGACAAGATACCTCTACAACATTATATTTTGTCTGTAATAATTCTGTTAAAAAACCGCTGAAAAATCCAGCCATTGGTTCACAAACAGGTTTTTTGCTTTCTGGTATAGCTTCTACAAGTATAGAGCCCTCTACATATATCTCCATGTTTTCCACCGATGTTTCCATAAACGTTATTAGTCTTGATGATTCAGCTATTATAGTGAGTAAGTCTAAAGCTTCTGAAAGTTTATCTGTGGTTACTTCATACCGTTCTTTCAAAGTTATTGCACCCTTTTTCCCTCCAAGCTCCGCTGCCTTTTTAACAAAGGCACCTATGCCCAACTTGTTTAACTTAAAAAGCTCTTTATAACCATCTATAAGAGCTGATCTATGTATTAGAACGGACTCCCTTTCTATAGCTTCCGCTAGTATCCTTAGATTATCTCTAAATTCCATATCTTCACCCACCCTACTATTATAACATCATAAAAAAATAGCTTCATCGTAATCTATATAATCGTAAGTTTCCCTGCTTCTTATAAGCCTATATTTCCCATTTTCTATAAGCACTTCTGCCGCTCTTGGCCTTATATTATAATGGCTTGACATAGAAAATCCGTAAGCACCGGCGCTTAATACTGCAAGATAATCTCCTCTGTCTACTTTATGTATTTCTCTGTCTTGAGCTAAAAAGTCTCCAGTTTCACATATTGGTCCTACTATATCAGTTTTAATAAAATCTTCTTTATATTTGTTGTGAGTAGGGACTATATGGTGATAAGCCCCGTATATGGAGGGCCTTATAAGGTCATTCATGCCAGCATCTACTATTACAAAATGTTTATGACCTTTATCTTTTAAAAATTGCACTTCTGTTATCAAGATACCAGCGTTGCCTACCATCGATCTGCCGGGTTCTAAACAAAGCCTTGCTTTTATATCTTTAAAAGCCGGATACAAAGCTTCTTTTAAATCTTTAGGATGTGGTTCCTGCTCTTCGGGTTTATACTTTATACCTAAGCCTCCTCCCATATCTATATACTTAATATCAAACCCATCTTTTACAAGCTTGTCGTAAAGCTCTCTTACTTTCTCAGAAGCTTCTATATAGGGTGATACATCCAAAAGCTGGGAACCTATGTGACAGTGTATACCTATTACATTAAGGTGTTTTAGGCTTTTAGCATACTGATACTCTTTGTAAGCAGTTTTTATATCAACTCCAAATTTGCTTTTTTTCATACCAGTGGATATATAAGGATGGGTTTTAGGGTCTACGTCAGGATTTACTCTTATTGCTACGTTGGCTTTTTTCCCAAGATTTTTTGCTATATCGTTTAATATATCGAGTTCTATCGACGATTCTACGTTGAACATTTTAATCTCGGCTTCAACGGCAGCTTTTAACTCTTCCATAGTTTTACCAACACCTGCATAAACTATCTTAGAAGCCTCTATCCCGGCTTTTATAGCTTTTCTAAGCTCACCACCAGAAACTATGTCAGCCCCAAAACCCTCATCTTTTAAAAGCTTTATAATGCTTAAATTTCCATTTGCCTTCAAAGCGTAGTGAAAATCGGTATCTTTGAACGCCTCTTTGTAGGCTTTAGCTTTATCTTTTATGTAAGAAGCCGAATACACATAAAGAGGTGTCCCAAATTCTTTAGCCAGCTCTTCTAAATCCACATTTTCTAAAAATAACTTATCTTCTTTGTAATCTAAATACTTGTTGTAATCTTTTAGCATATTCTCTCCTCTTTTGTGATATAACAAACTGCTACAGAAAACTCCTTCTCATGAGATATGGATATAAAAGGTTTTAATTTTTGAGCTTTTAGAAAATCGTTTATATAGGCATCTTTAATCCTTAACTCCGGTATTCCGTTTTTAGATTTTACTACCTCAAAATCTCTAAAACTAAAACGTCTAATGGATAAAAATGAGAAAGCTTTTATAGAAGCTTCTTTTGCAGCAAATCTACCAGATAGACACTCAACGTTCATTTTGCATAAATTTATTTCGTACTCTGTATATACCCTATTTAAAAAATGATAACCAAACCTTTCTAGGGCTTTAGCTATCCTTATATTTTTTATAATATCTATACCTAACAATCCTCTTTTAACCCTAGATTTTTAAGCATTGTAATGGCTGGACACCAATTTGTAAAAGCAGATTGTATTTGATTTATAGCCATAAACAATATGAGAAGTTTCCAAAGAAATCCTACGTCAGAACCCAATATACCAAATAAGAAAACGAAAAGAAGTACACTACCCGATAACAATCTTAAGCCTTGATTAACTGTTAGGCTTTTAAGAAAATCCATATTTACCTCCTTTATACTAATACTTCAGAAGCTACTTCTTCAGGATGAGCGATTCTACCTAAAACAGCACTCGCAGCAACTACAGCCGGGTTTGCCAAATAAGCTTCGCTTTGTGGATGGCCCATGCGACCAGGAAAGTTCCTATTGGAAGTAGATATGCATCTTTCTCCTTTGGCGAGTATTCCCATATGCCCGCCCAAACAAGGACCGCATGTTGATGTGCTGACGGCACACCCCGCTTCTATAAATATATCTACCAAACCTTCATGGAGGGCTTGCAAGTATACATTTTTTGAAGCTGGTATGACAACGCATCTCGTGTAAGGATGAACCTTCTTACCCTTTAATATGCTTGCTGCTATTCTTAAATCTTCAATACGACCATTTGTACAAGAACCTATAAAAGCTTGATCTATAGTTATGTGGGTAGATTCAGAGACTGGATGTACATTTGAGGGTAAATAAGGCCATGCCACCATAGGTTCTATAGAAGAAGCATCCCACTCGTATACTTCTACATAATGTGCATCTTTATCGCTTTGATATATCTTGTAAGGTTTTTTTGCTCTTTTTTCTACATATTCTATAGTTTTTTCGTCCGGAGATATGATACCACTCTTTCCGCCAGCCTCTATCGCCATATTTGCTATGGTTAGTCTTTGTGATACGTCCAAGCTTCTTATGGCTTCTCCATCAAACTCCATAGCTCTATAAAGCGCACCATCAACACCTATTTGACCTATCGTATAAAGTATCAAATCTTTACCACTAACCCACTTATTAAGTTTTCCGTAAAATATAAATTTCATCGATTCTGGCACTTTTAACCATATCTCGCCAGTGGCCATAGCGTAGGCTAAGTCTGTGCTTCCTACACCTGTAGAAAAAGCTCCAATACCTCCGTAAGTACAAGTATGAGAGTCAGCTCCTACTACCAAATCACCTGGTACAACTATTCCGTTTTCTGGCAACAATGTATGCTCTATACCTTCGCCTTCCCCAAAAAACCATTTTATATTGTGTTTTTTAGCAAAATCTCTTACTATTTTAGCTTGTTCTGCAGATTTTATATCTTTCGCTGGAACAAAATGAGATAGGACAAGCGCAATTTTATCCTTGTCAAATACTTTTTCTATGCCGTATTTTTCTAAAGTTTTTATGGATAAAGGAGCAGTGACATCGTTGGCCATTGCCAAATCTATTTTGGCAGTAACAAGCTCTCCAGGAAACACTTCCTTTTTCCCAGCATGATCTGCAATTATTTTTTCAGTAATAGTATGTCCCATATAATCACCTCTTAAAATCTAGCTAACTATTTTACAATATGAGAAATTTATTGTCAACAGTGGCTTTCTCATACGTTAACAACATTTTTATCAATTTTAGGCTCTACATTATTTTCTTTTTTCTCCAAAGATTCCTCTTGTTTACAAGCATTTTTTACCTCAACGCCATGTAAACTAAGTATCTCCACAAATTCTTTACAATCTATGGTTTCTTTTTCTATTAGCCTTTTTACCACACTGCTTAAAGCTTCTTTGTTCTCGGCTATAACTCTTTTTGTTTCTTCGTAAGCAGATGCTAGGAGTTTTTGCACTTCTTTGTCTATCTCTTTTAGAAGATCTGGGCTTCCTTCCGTGACTGTAGAACCCCCAAGGAAAGGATTGATATTTCTTCTTACAGATATTGGTCCTACATTCTCGCTCATTCCCCAAGTAGCCACTATACGGTAAGCTAAATCGGTAGCCCTTTGTAGGTCATTTTCTGCTCCTGTAGTTATACCATCCTTACCGTAAAACACTTCCTCCGCACATCTTCCACCCATAAGTATATGTATTCTTGAAAGAAGATCTGCTTTATCGTAAATATGCTTATCGTCTATTGGAAGCTGAGTAGTCACTCCCAAAGCCATACCTCTTGGTATAATTGAAACTTTGTGAAGAGGATCTGCGTCTGGCATCATAAGCCCCATTAAAGCGTGTCCTGCTTCATGAACAGCTATTTTTTCTTTTTCTTTTGGCGATATGGCCATACCTCTTCTTTCCAACCCCATCATAACTCTATCTATAGCTTCTTCCAAATCCTCCATATGTATAAGATCTTTTCTTTTTCTAGCTGCCAAAAGCGCTGCTTCGTTTAATATGTTCTCAAGGTCAGCTCCTGTAAATCCGGGCGTTGCTCTTGCTATAAGCTCTAAATCTACATCCTTTGCAAGCGGTTTATTTTTAGCGTGTACTTTTAATATCTCGTATCTTCCTTTTACATCTGGCTTTGGAATAAATATTTGTCTATCAAACCTTCCTGGTCTTAGAAGAGCTGGATCTAAAATATCTGGTCTATTTGTAGCTGCTATTATGAGTATACCTTCAGAAGTGTCAAAACCATCCATTTCTACCAGAAGCTGGTTTAATGTTTGTTCTCTTTCGTCGTTACCACCTAGGTTGATAGCCCCTCTGCTTCTTCCTACCGCATCAATCTCATCTATAAATACTATACAAGGGGCATTTTTACGAGCTGTTTCAAACGTATCTCTCATTCTAGCGGCACCTACACCTACAAACATCTCAACAAAATCTGATCCAGATACCGATATGAAAGGTACGTGTGCTTCTCCTGCAAGAGCCTTAGCTAAAAGTGTCTTTCCAACGCCTGGTTCTCCATAAAACAGTATTCCCTTTGGAGGTCTACCACCTAATTTTCTAAATCTTGCCGGGTCTTTTAAATATTCTATAACTTCAGCCACTTCTTCTTTAACTTCATCCATACCAGCTACATTGTCTAGCTTTACGTTTGGTTTTTCTTCTATATACACTTTCGCTTTAGATTTTCCAAAAGAGAACGCTCTTGTGGGTCCACCGTTTCCCATTTGTCTCATCATTAAAATCCAAATACCAGCAAACAAAAGTACCGGAAACCAAGATATTAGCATTGATACAAGCCAGTTTCCACTGGAGGATATATCTCCTCCGCTAGATGGTGAAGCTTTTACCTTTACTCCATCTTTTATCATTTCATCTATAATAGATGTATAACCTTTTGGAATATAGGTTTCTACTTTCTGGCCGTCTTTGGTATAAGCTATTATCTTGTCGCCTTTGATATCAGCCTCACCTATTTTGTTTTGTTTTACCATGTCAACCAATGTTGTTAAAGACATAGGGGTTGCACTTGGTGAGGATGAACCTTTTTCCTCAAACAAGTTAAAAGCTACTATCATAAAACCTATAATTAAAAACCAAATAAGTATATTCTTAGCTGTCTGCAAAACACTTACCTCCAAAATGAAGTGATAAATATAAATTTAAAATAAAATTAAAAATTAGCAATACTTTTCCAGATATTTTCTGCAAGGTTAATTCTCTGATTTTCGTCTGGATTTTTATCTAGCCTCCATATATTAATATGCTCTTCTATCATATCTTGAAGTATATAGGCATTTGAATATTGTGAGGGTTCTTCATAATCAAAACCATTTAAAACAAACCCAAGAGGTTTTATATCTTTGCTTTTAAGATAAAAATAAGTTAAAAAGCTATGATTAAGCGTCCCAAGATAAGCTCTTGCTACAACAAGAGGCAACGCATGTAAAGATTTAATTAAATATGCATAATCTATAAGCGGTTTTACCTTTATAGGCACAGCAATACCACCTGCTCCTTCCACTATAAGCACGCTAGCTTTTTGTTCTCTTTCTTTTATTGTTTTAATGATTCTATCGACATCTATATCTACTTCTTCATCTAAAGAGCAAGCGTAAGGAGACATTGGTTTTTTGAAAATATATATTACACTTTCT
The DNA here is from genome assembly GCF_000020785.1 of Hydrogenobaculum sp. Y04AAS1. Lineage (NCBI taxonomy): Bacteria > Pseudomonadati > Aquificota > Aquificia > Aquificales > Aquificaceae > Hydrogenobaculum > Hydrogenobaculum sp. Y04AAS1. Next base: position 454,902 of record NC_011126.1, on the reverse strand, counting down.
TGCCATGGTTTACCTAAAATACTACTTACTTTGTAAGCATCTTCTGGTTTTTCATCAACACCAGTTTCTATAGGCTTTATATAATCAACGTTTATGCCTTTATTTTTCAAGTATTCCACCAAAATGGTGCTAATATACGTCTTACCAACACCTGTATCTGTGGCGCTTACAAACAATATCATCTTTTGTTTTGAATAGCCGTTTTGAGTTTTTCTATAAAATCATAAATACCCATAACACCTTGGAATTCTTCGTTTTTACTTCTAACAGAAAAGGTTTTTTCTTGCACCTCTTTATCCCCAACCACTAAAAGTATCGGTATCTTTTGAAGCTCGTTGTCTCTTATTTTTGCATTCATTCTTTCTGGTCTATCGTCTATATATGTTCTTATGTTTTGGACTTTTAAAAGCTCAAAAACTTCTTTAGCATAGTCTAAATGTCTATCGGCTATAGGTATTATAGCAGCTTGTATAGGAGAAAGCCAGATTGGTAAATGACCTGCATAATGCTCTATCAAAACACCTGTAAATCTTTCTATAGAACCAAGCAAGGCTCTATGTATTATGTATGGTCTATGTTTTTTGTTGTCTTCTCCTACATATGTAAGGTCAAAACGCTCCGGAAGATTAAAATCAAACTGTATGGTAGAGCACTGCCAGAATCTACCTATAGCATCTTTTATTTTTATATCTATTTTAGGACCGTAAAAAGCACCACCACCTTCATCTATTTCGTATGTTTTGTCGAGGGCTTCCAAAGATTCTTTTAAAGCACTTTCGGATATTTTCCAGTTTTCTTCTGTACCTATGGCATCTTTTGGTTTTGTGGATATGAATATCTGATAATCATAAAAGCCAAAATCTTTCAACACATCAAAAGCTAGTTCAAGCGTTTCTTTTATCACGCTTTTAACATCTTCTTCTTTACAAAATATATGCGCATCATCTTGGGTAAAACCTCTTACCCTCATCAGCCCATGTAAAACCCCTGACATCTCATATCTATAGACAGTGCCGAGCTCTGCTATTTTGATAGGAAGCTCTTTATGGCTTCTTATTTTTGATTTGTATATAGCCATATGAAACGGACAATTCATAGGTTTTACATAATAAGACTCTTCTTCAATCTTCATCCCTGGAAACATATTTTCTTTGTAATAGCTAAGATGTCCGCTTGTTTCCCAAAGCGTTGACTTTCCTACGTGAGGTGTATATACAAACTGATAATTTAAAGCTCTGTGCTTTTCTTTAAGATAGTCCTCTACCACCTGTCGTAGTATGGCACCTTTTGGAAGCCAAATTATAAGCCCTGGACCCACTTGTTCATCTATGGTAAAAAGCTCAAGTTCTTTCCCAAGTCTTCTATGGTCTCTTTTTTTGGCTTCTTCATAAAGTTTTAGTCTTTCTTCTAGTTCTTTTTCCGTCCAAAAGGCTATCCCATATATTCTTTGTAGCATTGGTTTTGATGCATCTGCTCTCCAATAAGCACCAGCTATAGAACTAAGCTTAAAAGCCCCAGCCAATGCTGTGTTTGGAATGTGTGGCCCTCTGCATAAATCCACAAATTCTCCTTGTTCGTATACGCTTATTTTAGCATCACTTGGTAAGGAATTTATGATATCTAGTTTATAAACTTCTTTTTTATTTTCAAAAAACTTCAAAGCCTCTTCTCTGGGAAGTTCTTTTCTTTTAATATCTAAACCTCTTTTTATTATTTCTTTCATTTTGTTTTCTATGATCTTTAAATCTTCTTCGCCTATATGGTGGCCTTCTACTTCTACGTCGTAGAAAAAACCATCCTCAGTGGTTGGTCCTATTCCAAGATGTACTTTTTCATCTCCATATATTTCTTTTAGGGCTTGTGCCATAATATGTGCTAAAGAATGCCTTAATATGTCGAGGCTTTCTTTGTCTTGTTTTGTTATGGGTTTTAACGTTCCACCGTGGTATATTGGTGTTTGCAAATCGTAGATGATACCGTCTATAGATATTCCTATAATATCTTTTGAATCTAAGTTTAAAGCTTTTAAAAGCTCAATACCAACTATTCCTGCTTGCAGATCATATTCTTGATTGTTAAATACTATTTTCATACTAGAACCTCTTTATACGTTGAATCTAAAGTATATTATATCACCATCTTTTACAATGTAGTCTTTTCCCTCCAACCTTATAAGCCCTTGCTCTTTTGCCTTTGTCATGGACTTAACTTTTATATAGTCATCGTAGTTTATTACTTCTGCAGCTATAAAGCCTCTTTCTATATCAGAATGTATTTTGCCAGCAGCCTTTTGAGCTTTGGTATCTTTTGCAATAGCCCAAGCCCTAGATTCTTTTGGACCAGCGGTAAAAAACGTTATAAGCCCCAAAAGTTTATACCCGCTTTTAATAATAGAAGATAAGCCGGTTTCTTTTAAACCATAAAGGTTTAACATTTCTTGAACTTCTTCTTTTGACATATCAATCATTTCTGACTCTAGCTTTGCACACACTGGAATTACTGGAGCATTTTCTTTTTCTGCATATTCCAATAGATTTCTGTAATGTTTGTTGGAAGTAGGTCCTTGAATTTCTTCTTCAGATAAATTTGCTACAAACATTGTAGGTTTAATGCTAAGAAGAAATAGCTTATTTTTTGCATATTCTTTCTCTTCTTCTGTGAGATTAGCCCTTCTTAAGGGAATCATTGGGTTTAAAATCTCTTCAAACTTTTTTAAGTATTCTAACTCTTGTTTTGCTTCTTGATTTCCGCCTTTTGCAATTTTTTCTATTTTTTGAATAGTTTTTTGTACGGATTCTAAGTCTTTTGCTATAAGCTCTAAATCTATAATTTCTATATCCCTTATGGGATTCACTGAGCCTTCAACGTGTGTAATGTTCTCATCTTCAAAACATCTTACCACTTGTACTATGGCATCTACATTTCTTATGTGTGATAAAAATTGATTTCCAAGGCCCTCGCCCTTACTTGCACCCCTTACCAAACCAGCTATATCCACAAACTCTATAAATGTTGGCACTACTTTGGCAGAGTTTTCTAACCTTGCTATTTCGTAAAGCCTTTCGTCTGGGACTTCCACCGTGCCTATGTTTGGCTCTATTGTACAAAATGGATAATTGGCAGCCTGAGCTTTGGCTGCCTTTATAAGAGCATTAAATAACGTAGACTTTCCTACGTTCGGTAAACCAACTATACCGCAACTAAGGGGCATTTACTCTTGCTTTTCTCCTTGGTTTTGCTCCTTCTTCTCCCCTTCTTCTAAAGCTTTTTTGGCTCCTTCTATAGCACCGTTGGCAGCCGCTGAAGCCACTTTTATTATGCTTTGAGCCATATTCATAAGCTTGGTGGTTATTTCTTTGCCTTTTTCTAGTGGTATCTCTACTATGCTTTTGCTTTCTTTGTCCAAACCAAGCTCTTTTTTTATCCTTGCTATTTCCTCTTCTAAGTTCTCAATAGCTTTTTTTACATCTACCTTTTCTTCCATGTTCCACCTCCTTATTTATATTATAAAGCTTTTCATATAATTTAGCTATGTGTTTAAGCATGAAAAATGCTTTTCAACTCTTTTGATAGCATTTTACATCCAAGTTCTTCAAAATATTCGTCGAGTTCTTGGTGATCAAGTTTAGCTATTTGCCATATCAAAGAATCCAAATGTATCATGTTTATGTTGGGTACATTTTTCAAGATGCCTTCAAAAAAAGTTATTATTTTACCATCATCAACGTCTTCTAAGCCTATTTTTGTTGCAAAATGCTTTATCCTTGAATCCACAGGTATAGGTATACCGTCAAAGTCAAAATCTTTGCAACCTTTCATAATAAGCCCTACACCCAAGCACTTCATTGCAAAAGCTATGGTTTTTTTCTCTTTTTTAGACTTCATCGTAAAAGCCAACTCTTCCCATATATCTTTGAAATATCTTCTAAAATAATGGGTATTTTCTTGTTTCCACATTGTTTTTGCAAGGTTTGAATCAAAAAAGTTGTTCACTCTTTTAAGCTTTCCTTTGTAAGATCTTTCTTTTTCGTAAAAGCTTAAAAAAGTATTTCTAAGAGCTTCATAATCTTTCTTGTTTTCATTTAGCAACAAGATATTTTTTAATATTGGAAAATACTTTTCTTGAGCTTTTCCCTTTAGCTGGTAAGCGTTTAAACCGCTAACAACCATTATGATTGCAAAAGCCCCAAAATGATAAAAAGGCGTAAGATTTTTAAAGTAAGAATATTCTGGTTCTTTTGATATTATTTTATCCCAAGCTTTTGGTGGTATTTTTTTTAAAATTTCTTCAAGTTTTTTTCTTTTCATTATCTTGAATTATCTGAAGCATATTTTTTGCTGCCTCTTGTTCCGCGTACTTTTTACTGTTGCCTTTTCCTGTGGTTCTTAGATCTTTAAATAGACATTCAACTGTAAAGGTTTTCCTATGCTCTGGACCTTCTACGCTTATGACGTTGTATATAGGTCTTTCTTTCCACTTTTTTTGAGTTATCTCCTGTAAAGCTGTTTTGTAGTCCTGCTTTAAGCTATTTGAGTTTACCATCTCAAGTATTTGGCTTTTAAAATGATGCTCAAACAAACTTTTTGTAAGCTTACAATCGTATCCACTGTCTATGTATATAGCAGCCCAAAAAGCTTCAAACACATCGCAGAGAATAGAAGGGTTTTTGTTAGAACCCTTTAGCTCTTCACCCTTACTTATAAGTATATATTTTTCAAAGTTTAGAGATTTGGCGAGACTAGCTAAAAACTCTTCGCTTATTAAAAAAGATTTCAATTGAGAGAGCTCACCTTCCTTTTTATTTGGAAAAGCCTCCACCAATATATTTACGGTCATAAAATTAACGAGAGCATCCCCTAAAAATTCTAATACTTCGTAGTTTTCTGAGCTTTTGGAAAAAGATATATGTGTAAAAGCTTTCTTTACTAAATTTTTATCCTTAAATCTATAACCTATTTTTTCTTCTAAAAGCTCAAAACTATCCATTTAATTGTGTTTTTAATCAACTTTGCTAAGTATTATACAGGCGTTTGTGCCTCCAAAACCAAAAGAATTTGACAAAATGTTTTTCACATCGTAGTTTATAGCTTTGTTTGGCACATAATCCAAATCGCATTCAGGATCCGGATTTTCGAGGTTTATAGTGGGTGGTATTATGCCAGTTTCAATAGTTTTAACAGATGCTACCGCCTCTACCGCTGATGCAGCTCCCAATAGATGCCCAATCATGGATTTATTGGAACTCATCTTTAGCTTATAAGCGTGATCTTTAAAAATCTTCTTTATCGCCAAGGTTTCTATCTTATCGTTTAGAGGTGTTGAAGTGCCGTGAGCGTTTATATAATCTATATCTTCTGGGTTTAAAGAGGCATCTTCTAAAGCCAATCTCATACACATAGCGGCGCCTTCTCCATCTGTGCATGGAGCCGTCACGTGGAAAGCATCGTCTGTCGCTGCGTACCCTTTTATCTCAGCATATATCTTTGCTCCTCTTTTCTTAGCGTGTTCGTACTCCTCTAATATCAATATCCCAGCTCCTTCTCCCATTACAAAGCCATCTCTTTGACTATCAAAAGGCCTTGAGGCTTTTTGAGGTTCATCGTTTCTAGTGGACAGGGCTTTTAGCGAAGCAAAACCAGCTATACCGAGTGGGGTTATGGCACTTTCTGTACCGCCAGCTATCATGATATCGGCATCACCTCTTTGTATAATCCTGAAAGCATCTCCTATAGAATGATTACCAGTGGCGCAAGCAGATACTACGCAATAGTTTGGTCCTCTAAATCCATATTTTATGGCTATGACCCCAGATGCCATATTTGCTATGCCGTAAGGTATGAAGAAGGGAGAAACCCTTCTTGCACCCTTTTCGTTTAAAGTCTCATTTTGTTCTTCTATATCTTTTAATCCACCTATACCTGTACCTACTATCACACCAACTCTATCTTTATCTATATTGGCATTTTCAAGACTGGCATCTTTCATAGCTTCCATTGCGGCTGCGTAAGCAAACTTTATAAAATCGGAAAGTTTTTGGGCATCTTTTTTATCAAAATAATCTTCTGGGTTGAAGTTTTTCACTTCGGCAGCTATTTTAACTGTCAAACCATATTTGTCTGGATCAAAAGAAGAGATGGTATCTATGCCGCTTTTCCCAGCCACAAGGTTTTGCCAAAAATCATTTACGTTGTTTCCTATAGGTGATACAACACCTATACCTGTTATAACCACTCTTCTCATTTTAACTTTTCATTTAGATAGTTTATAACATCACCGACAGTCTTTATCTTTTCAGCGTCTTCGTCTGGTATTTCTATGTTAAACTCTTCTTCAAAGCTCATAATAAGCTCTACAACGTCAAGGGAATCAGCACCCAAATCTTCTACAAATTTCGCGTCTGGAGTAAGTTTATCAACTTCTACTCCCAGCTGATCCGCTATTATTTCTTTGATTCTTTGCTCTCTGTCCATAAATGCCTCCTTTAGATAAAATATTTAATTTTACAACATACCACCGTTTACGTTGATTACTTCACCTGTTATGTAAGATGCTTTTTCAGAAGCTAAGAACAACACAGCATTTGCAACATCTTCTGGTGAGCCAAACCTTCCCAAAGGAATTTGCTTTTTATAAGCTTCTTTTATATCATCTGGCAAGCCTTGAGTCATAGGAGTATCTATAAAACCAGGAGCCACTGCATTTACCGTAACACCCCTAGAACCAATCTCTTTCGCTAAAGACTTTGTAAAACCTATGATAGCTGCTTTTGTGGCGGAATAGTTTGTCTGACCTGAGTTACCCATTATGCCCACCACTGATGATATGTTTATAACACGCCCCCAACGCTTTTTAATCATTTGCTTAACAATGGGTTGTGTTATATAAAATATAGATGTAAAGTTTACTTTTATCACATCTTCCCATTCTTCTTTTTTCATCCTTATAAAAAGATTGTCTTTAGTTATACCTGCATTGTTTACAAGTATATCCACTGTTGTTATTTTTTCTATTTCTTTTATAGTATCTTCTATAGAATTTATATCTAATAGATCTAACTCAAAAGCGTAAGTTCTGACGTTGTATCTTTCTTTTATCTCATTTGCCGCTAATTCTGCATCGCTTTTGATAGGGGCTGTTATTATAATGCCTGCTCCATTTTCTGCAAGCTTTTGAGCGATGGCTTTTCCAATACCTCTGTTAGAGCCTGTTATCAAAGCAGTTTTACCAGCCAATTCCATATCTTAATATTATATCAAAAATATAAAATTTTTTCATTAGTTGAAATATTACTAGTTTATAATAGATTTAATGAGGATTAAAGATATAGCATCGCCAGATGATTTTGCAAATATAGCTTGGTTGTGTGCTCTTGGTGCAAGGGTTTGTTATACAAAGAAAACTTTGGAAGAACTCCTTCAAGAGTCTAAAATAACACAGAAAAAAGAAACAAAAGAGTTTCTTTTAAGACTTTGTTCTTACAAGCACTTTTCTGTGTTTTCTCATGCTTTTACATATAAAAAGTTAGACAAAGAAAAGGCTATCTATCTGGCGGCAAAATATTTCAAAACCTACTGGAACGAAGCGACACCGGATATAATAGGTTTTAGTTTAAGGCACTATTTAGAAGATTTAACAGAAGAAGAAAGAGATAAAGCTATAGAAGAAATATTAACACTAAATAAAGACTCTACGATTTCCAATATAGTTGATAGAGATGTCAACGTAACTCTTGTTTATATATCAAGAGAATATTATGGATATGCGGTATTTTATCTTGAAAACATATCAAGGGTAATGACACACCAGCTAGTAAGACACACTTTTTTAAATTTCTCTCAGCGTTCTCAAAGATACGTTTTACAGTTTCCTAAGAAAAAAGAGTTACCTCGTCAAGATATGATGATAATCCCACCTACTATTAAAAATAACCAGCAAGCTTTGGATACTTTTCTAAAAGCCACAAAACAATCTGAAGATGTTTACATAGACCTTGTAAACATGGGAATACCAGCAGAGGATGCAAGATTTATCTTACCTCATGGTCAAAAGACAAATATAGTTGTATCTGGTCCTATACCTCATATCATGGATTTTATAAGTAAAAGGATAGAAAAAGGGGCTCAGTGGGAGATAAGAGATACAGCTATTAAGATGAAGAAGCTACTGGAGAGAAACTGATCATCATTGACAAATAAGATATTATTATAGTATAGTAAAATTAATCTTATTAGGAGGTGTGTTTTATGGAAAGCGTAAAAGGACCAGCATGGGGGTCCAAAAAAAGCAAGTCAAATAGGGGTTTCTCAATTATTGAGTTTCTTTTGGTTTTAACGGCCTTCGTAATTTTCTTAGGAGCCGCCTTTATAGGCTACAGGACGTTAAAAGCCAATGGCGAAGAAACTCAGATAGCCAACAGGTTTAAGCTTTTTGCCACAGGTCTCAATAACTATTCAAAAGATTTTTACAACTCTTATCCTTATGTATCATGTTCTACCGTAAGTAGTTGGATGAATGGCACAGCATCGTCCAACAACATTGCTTCATGCTCAGCTTTAGAGCAGTACATCGGCAGTTTTGTGACAGTAGGTCCAACCTCATCAAACATATGGACATACACTGGCTACACTGGGAATACTTTAGGCAGTGCACCTGCTACTAATAGCGTCGGTTCAAATGTATCAGCAACCCAAGGCTTTTACACATTTACAACTGCTCCTATAGACAATGCTTATGTTCAATCTATACTCAACCAAGCTAACGCTTACGGATTAAATTGTTCAACCTCATCTTACAACAGTGCCTCTAGTGCAATTAGCTGTACATCTCAACCTGTTTTGGTATCTGGTTCTAACACTGTAAATTATTTCTAATCAAAACTTATAGCCGGGAGGGTTTCCCGGCAGTTTACCATAAAATTAAGTTTCTAAAGTATAAGCATGCCATCTCCGTATGAGTAAAATCTATATTTGTGTTTTACAGCCTCTTTGTAGGATTTTAATATAAACTCTCTACCGTCTAAGTTTTCTTCATTACAAAAAGCGCTTACAAGTATAAGAAGTGATGATTTTGGAAGATGAAAGTTTGTAATAAACCCATCTAGGACTTTAAATTTAAATCCAGGTTTTATATAAAGATCTGTAAAACCAAAATATGGTTTATCGATAGCGGTTTCTAATGCCCTTGTAACTGTAGTGCCAACCGCTATTACCCTTTTACACATTTTTTTTGTTTTTTTAATATTTTTTATAAGGGATTCTGAGACTTCTATATACTCTTCATCTACTTTGTGCTCTTCTATGTTTTGCACAGTTACTGGTTTAAAAGTTCCGTATGATACGTGGAGTGTTACAAAATCTATATTTACTTTTTTCTTTAGTTTTTCCAAAAGCTCATTAGAAAAGTGAAGCGATGCCGTTGGGGCTGCCACAGAAAATTCTTTTTTTGCAAATACTGTTTGATAAAATTCTTTATCTATTGGCTCTTCATCTCTTCCTAAATATGGTGGTATTGGTATTTTGCCGTATTTGTTTATTGCCTCAATTTGATTTTGGTTTTTAGCTTTTAAAAGCACCAAAAACTTAGATTTTTCTATTTGAGACTCTACTATTGCTTCAAAATCATAAGATATTTCTATCACGAGCCCTGGTTTTATATTTTTACCCCCCACAAGAGCTTCCCATTTTTCATTTTCTAAGTGTCTTAAAAGAAGTATTTCTACATTTGAGTTTTCTATCCCCTTTTTCTTTCCTAAAAGTCTTGCCGGTAATACCTTGGTGTCGTTGAATATCAATAAATCCCCTTCTTCCAAAAACTCATCTATATGCCAAAACGTTGAGTGAGTTATATTGGAGCTTTTTCTATCTAAAACCATCAGCTTAGCGCTATGTCTTGGATTTACCGGGTATTTGGCAATGAGCTCTTCTGGTAAATCGTAATCAAACAGTGATATATCCATTGTAAATTTCCAACAAATCTGTGGTATCGTCGATAATTTGAAGACTTCCTTTGTATATCTTTGAAAAATCACTATAAAAATCAAGACCTATACCTTTTCCTATAAATTTATAACCTCTAAATATAAGCATCTTATCCCACATATTTTCTTCTAAAAATCTTGATATTGTATAAGCTCCTCCTTCTACAAAAATGTGCATTATATCTATCTCGTATAGAGCTTTTAATATAGATTTTATATCAAAACTTTCTAATTCTAAAAGCCTAACACCAAGGGATTTAAGGTATTCTTTCTTTTTATCATCGGTTTTTGTAGAAACTATAATAATGATGTTTTCATATCCTTTTTTAAATATGTTTGCATCGTAGGGAATGTCTAAGTTTGGGTCTATCACAACGCTGTAGGGCTGATATTCATTTCCTTCAAGCCTTACGGTAAGTTTTGGGTTATCTTTTAAGATGGTGTTTATGCCCACTAATATTGCGCTTGAGTACTTTCTATATATATGAGATATTTTCCTTGCTTTTTCTGAGCTAATCCATTTGCTATCTTTGTTTTCTTTAGCAAGTTTTCCGTCCAAAGACATAGCGCATTTTAGGGTTATAAAAGGTCTTTTTTGGGTTATATAAACAAAAAAATCCTCATTTAACTTATCACATTCTTCTTTTAATACACCTACTTCTACTTCAATACCAGCAGATTTTAGCCACTCTATGCCTTTTCCAGAGACTTTTGGATTTGGGTCCACTGAGCCTATAACAACTTTTTTTATACCGCTTGAGATTATAGCAGGACAGCATGGGGGTGTTTTACCATGAAATGAGCAAGGCTCTAAAGTTACATACATCGTAGCTCCTTTTACATCTTCTTGGGCATTTTTTAAAGCTACGATCTCAGCGTGATCAGTACCTGCTTTTTTATGGGCCCCTATTGATAAAATCTTGTCGTCTTTTACTATAAGTACTCCTACTGCAGGGTTTGGATGGGTTTGGCCCTTGTATTTGTATGCTTCTTCCAAAGCTAGTTTCATGTAATATTTATCTTTATTTATCATTTCAACAAGTCTTCAATTATCATATCCTTTATTCTATCCATAGCATCTTCCAAAGCTTGTCTTTTTGGTAAATCTCCTTCTCCACCGGTAGGTAAAGCGTAATAAGAGCTTTGAAAGTAAGTATATTTTTTGTTAGCTATATTAAGCTCTATGCTTAAGTTTAAAATATAGTTGTTTGCCCTTTGATATATAGAATATCCTATTGGCATATCAGATAAATTTGTGACTTTTAAGAACACAGTTTTATAGCTTTTAGAGTTACAATCTAAGGGTTTTTTTGCTTCTATAAAAGCCTCTTCCACAGACTTTATCACATACTCTTTTATATAAGGATCTTCTATAAAAGCTCCAGATTTTTCTTTTATACAAAAACTTTGAGCGTATGATAAAGCTACAAGAAAAAGATATAAAGGGATTATAAGTTTCTTCATACGAAATAATATGATATCATAAAAAATATTTATGCTATAATATTAATAACCTTGCAACGGGACAGGGTGAACCCCGCCAGGTCCGGAAGGAAGCAACGGTAAGCCTGCCGTCTCGGGTGCAAGGTTTTTTATGAAAGTAGTTAGTCTGGTAAGCTCTGGTTTTGATAGTATCTCGCTTTTAAACTATTATATAAATAAAAACTATGAAATATATCCAATATATGTAAAAAGCGGATTTAAATGGGAAGAGGAAGAGCTAAAACATCTAAAAGATATAATAGATCATATATCTAAAAGCTATAAACTCATAAAACCTTTAAAAGTAAGCCATGCTCCTAATGATTTTTTTGAGGACTTCAACGAAAGAGCATTTATAAATGATGAAGATGTAGAGATTCCTTTTAGAAACCTAGATCTTTTGATAAGTGCCTTAAAATATGCTTACGCTGTTGATGCAAACCTTATAGCCATAGGTATCATGGGTCTTGTGGCTTTTAAAGATAATTCTTATAATTTCATAAAAACCATAAACGATCTATTTTCTATGTATGGAGATTACAAGGTAGATACACCGTTTCTTGGTATGTCTAAAAAAGATGTATTCGATAGATACTTTATAAAAGAACTATTTGATAAAGCCTTTTGTTGCATGAACCCAACAGATGGTAAAGAATGTGGTGTTTGTTCAAAGTGCAAGGAAAAAGAAAGTTTGATTTTATAAATCTTATATCTTGCTTTTAAGACAAAAACAAATTATAATAATATAAGTGGATAGAAAAAGAGAAATTTTAAAGCTCATAAAAGAAGGCGAACAAAATACGAAAAAGTTGGCAGAGAGATTTGGCGTTTCTTTGATGAGTATATATAGAGATTTAAAGGAGCTTGAGAAAGAAGGCCTAATTGTAAGAAAGTATGGAAAGTTAGAAGTAGCAACTAGAAACATCAAAGAATCTCAAGAAAAGCAAAAAGATACATGTGCTTTTTGTAATAAAGAAAATGACGATAGATTGAGGTTTACATTCCATCTAGAAAACGGCAAACAGATACACACTTGCTGTCCTCACTGTGGGCTTCTTTTATACAAAAGCATATTAGATCCTATAGAAGCAATAACCACTAAAGATTTTATTACCTGCAACCTTTTAAGCGGTACTTCTGCTTACTATGTACTTGGTTCTGCGGCAGTGCCTTGTTGTTCTCCTTCTGCTTTGGCTTTTGCAAGAAAAGAAGATGCTATTATGTTTAAAACAGGATTTGGAGGGGAAGTTTTTGAATTTGAAGAAGCTACAAAGGTGATATGGGATCTTATGAAATACGGCAGTATTCTTAAAATCGGAAAACTTAATAAATAGGAGTTTAAAATATGGCAGGACACAGTCATTGGGCGCAAATCAAGCATAAAAAAGCTAAAGTTGATGCACAAAAAGGAAAACTTTTTGGTAAGCTTATAAGAGAAATAACAGTAGCTACAAAGTTAGGCGGGCCAGATCCAAACGCAAACCCAAGGCTTAGAATTGCTATAGAAGCAGCAAGAAAAGTAAGTATGCCCATGGATACCATAGAAAAAGCTATAAAAAGAGGGACTGGCAACGATAAAGAAGGAGCTTTGGAAGAAATAGTTTACGAAGGATACGGCCCTGGTGGTACAGCTATTATGGTAGTAGTAGCCACTGACAATAGGAATAAAGCTACATCGGAAGTAAGACACGCTTTTTCAAAACATGGCGGAAACCTAGGTTCTTCTGGATGCGTGTCTTATTTGTTTGAGCAAAAAGGTGTAATAGAGATTCCGAAAGAAGCTACAGACGAAGAAAAGCTTATGGAAGCTGCTTTAGAAGCAGGGGCTGACGATGTTGAATCCACTGAAGATATGTTTATCGTTTACACAAATCCTAAAGATGTATACACGATAAAAGATATTTTAGCCAGCAAGGGCTTTACAATAGAAAGTGCTAAGACAAGCCTTATTCCTACAACAACTGTAGAGATAAAAGATGTAGATACTGCTAAAAAGCTTCTAAACTTGCTAGAACACCTTGATGAGCTTGATGAAGTCCAAGAAGTTATATCAAACTTTGAAATAGACAAAGATATATTAGCAGCTTTAGGTTAATGATATAATAAAAGCATGAAACTATCGATAGTAGGCACTGGATACGTAGGACTAGTTACAGGTACTTGCTTTGCCGAAATGGGCAATGAAGTTTATTGTGTTGATATAGACAAAGAGAAAATAGAAAAGTTAAAACAAGGCATCATACCCATTTATGAACCAGGCTTAGAAGAACTTGTAAAAAGAAACACATCTCAAGGAAGGCTATTTTTTACCACAGACATAAAATACGCTGTTGAAAATACAGATATTATCTTTATAGCTGTGGGTACACCTATGGGAGAAGATGGTAGTGCAGATTTAAAACATGTGTTAAGTGTGGCAAGAGACATAGGAAAATACATGAATAGACATAAGTATGTTATAAACAAGTCCACGGTACCCGTTGGCACAGCTATAAAAGTTAGAGAAGTTATCCAAGAAGAGTTAGACAAGCGTGGTGTAAATATAAGCTTTGACGTTATATCAAACCCAGAGTTTTTAAAAGAAGGTGCAGCTGTGGAAGATTTTATGAAACCAGATAGAGTAATAGTGGGGGCCGATTCAAAAGAGGCGATGGAGCTAATGAAAGAACTTTATGCTCCTTTTACCAGAAACCATGAAAGATTTATAGCTATGGATGTAAAATCTGCAGAAATGACAAAATACGCTGCCAATGCTATGCTTGCCACCAAGATAAGCTTTATGAACGAAATAGCAAACATATGCGAAAGAGTGGGAGCAGATGTAAATAAAGTTAGGGTAGGTATAGGTTCTGATCCAAGAATAGGATATCATTTTATATATCCAGGGTGTGGGTATGGGGGAAGCTGTTTCCCTAAGGATGTAAACGCCCTTATAAAAATAGCCCAAAATGTGGATTATGAGCCAAAGATTTTAAAAGCTGTGGAAGATGTAAACGCAAAACAAAAAAAAGTACTAGTAGAAAAAGCAGTAAAACGTTTTGGAGAAGATTTAAAAGATAAAACCTTTGCGGTATGGGGACTTAGTTTTAAACCAGAAACCGACGATATGAGGGAAGCAAGTTCTTTGGTTATAATAGATGAGCTGACAAAAAGAGGTGCCAAGGTCAAAGCTTACGACCCGGTAGCGATGGAGCAAGCAAAAAACTTTTATCTAAAAGACAACCCAAATGTATCTTATTTTAAGAGTAAGTACGATGCTCTTAACAACGCCGATGCTCTATTTCTTATAACAGAATGGAAAGAGTTTAGAAGTCCAGATTTTGAAGAGATGAAAAAAAGGCTTAAAAATCCAATAATATTTGATGGTAGAAACCAGTATAACAAAGAAAAGCTTGAAAGTTTAGGCTTTGAGTATTATCAAATAGGCGTTTAAGGAGGTTTTTTATGCTTTTAAAAGCCAAAGACAAAGAAGTATACGATGCTATAGCATCAGAGCTAAATAGACAAAATTCTTACCTTGAGATGATAGCATCGGAAAATTTTACATCTCTTGAAATTATGGAAGCCCAAGGTTCGGTGCTTACAAATAAGTACGCAGAAGGATTACCCCATAAACGTTATTATGGTGGTTGTGAGTACGTAGATATAGTAGAGGATCTTGCAATCCAAAGAGCTAAAGAGTTGTTTAAAGCAGAACACGCCAACGTTCAACCTCACTCTGGTTCTCAAGCTAACATGGCAGTTTATATGGCTGTGTTAAAGCCAGGTGATACAATACTCGGTATGAGCTTAGCCCATGGAGGACACCTAACACATGGTGCTACAGTAAATTTTTCTGGCAAGATATATAACGCAGTTTATTATGGTGTTAGGGAAAGCGATTATCTTATAGATTACGATCAAATGTATAAACTTGCCAAAGAGCATAAACCCAAAATGATAATAGGTGGAGCCTCCGCTTACCCAAGAGTGATAGACTGGGCTAAGATGAGAGAAATAGCTGATTCTGTAGGAGCATACTTGATGGTAGATATGGCTCATTATGCTGGTTTGATAGCTGGTGGGGTGTATCCTAGTCCAGTGGAAGTGTCTCATTTTGTAACTTCTACCACTCATAAAACCCTCAGAGGACCAAGGAGCGGATTTATTTTATCAAAACAAGAATTTGCAAAAGACATAGATAAAAGCGTATTTCCAGGCACCCAAGGTGGACCTTTGATGCATGTTATAGCGGCAAAAGCTGTTTGTTTCAAGGAGGCCATGAGCGACGAATTTAAACAATACGCTCAACAAGTGGTGGAAAATGCAAGAGTGCTGGCAGAAGAGCTTTTAAAAGAAGGAATAAACGTACTTACCGGCGGGACAGATTCCCACATGGTGCTTGTGGATCTTAGAAACATAGGTATCACCGGAAAAGAAGCGGAAAATAGACTTGGAGAAGCTGGTATTACAGTAAACAAAAACGCAGTGCCCTTCGATCCATTGCCACCTACGAAAACAAGCGGTATCAGAATAGGAACGCCTGCTCTTACCACCAGAGGCATGAAAGAAGATCAAATGAAGATTATAGCAAAGATAATAGCTAAGGTGCTAAAGAACTATTCCGAAGATACACTGCAAAAAGCAAGAGAGCAAGTAAAAGATCTTTGTGAAGCGTTTCCCCTTTACAAAGAATTAAAAGATGAAATTTGTGTTTGAAGGGCATGAGTACGAACTATCGGACTTAGAGCTAAAAATCCTAAAATACCACAAAACAATGGGACCAGATTACTCAAAGCTCATCTCCCATAGATTTCATATAAGCCTTCAAGAGGCTTTTGATATACATAAAAAACTTTTAGATATGGGGCTGCTCCAAAAAGTGACAGCCCCCATTATAAACTACCATTCAAAAGATAAAAGATTAAAATCTCTAAAACATAGAAACCATACATACTACGATTTATCAAGAACTGGCAAACTCTTACTAAGAGAGTATGAAAGACAAGTAAAAGAAATAGAATTAGAACTAGAGTTTCCTTACAAAAGATGATTGAGTTTGTTTGGTAGTTTTATAAAAGCTATCAAAAGCAATATATAAGAGATATAGACTATAAGTATACCCACAAAGAATATTACCAGCGTAGAACCAAAAAACATCAACTTTCCAACAGTTTCAAAAAGCTTGTGGTTTGTGGCTTTTGAAAGCTCATGAAAAGCCTTTTTATAATTGTAAGATATAAACATGCCAACCAGATAAACCCCTACAAAAATCATAAGACTAACCAAAAAGAAAAACGCCCCTTCGTTAAAACCTGTTTTATAAACTTTTGATAAAACAAATCCAAAACCAAACATAAGCTCAAAGATGAGCACCGCAAAACCAAGTATTATACTCGGCACAAAAGCTTGTAAGAATTTACTAAATAACTTATCGTTGTCAAAGACCTTACTAAATCTATTGAAAGCCATCAAAATCAAAGACATCCCAGCAAAAAAAGCAAACACACCCAAAAAAGGTATAAAAAAAAGACAAAGAAACAAACTGCCCATTATACCAAGCTTTTTAGCAGAGGAAATATCTATCTCTTTAGTCATAGTACTCATAACGATTGCTCTAAATTTTCAATAACTTTTACAAGATGCTCAGGCACTTCCATCACAGAAAGCCTTGGCATCTTAACCAAATAAAAATCTTTAAAAGCCTCTATGGATTTTATCTCTGAAAGGCTTATCTTTCTTTTTAATCTTCTTATGGGTACTATATCAAAAACAAACAAACCAGAAGAATCTTGATAGGGTGAAGATACTATCTTTGCCAAACCTACAATAGCCTTTTCATCACCTGTGTGATATATGTATGCCATATCTTCTGGTTTTGCGCTTTTAATAAACTTTTGAGCTAAGGGATTTTTAACCCCGTCCCAAACGGTTTTACCTTCTTTTTCAAGCATATCGTAAGAATAAGAGCTTGGTTCTGTTTTTAAAAGAAAATATTTCATAGGCTCTCCGTTACAACTTTTATGGACTCATGCAAAACATCTAAAACCTTATCCATCTCTTCAAAGCCTATAGAAAGGGGCATCACAAGTATCATGTTGTTTCCAAGAGGTCTTAAAAATACACCTTTTTTCTTAGCGTAATTTGCCACTTTAAAACCTATTCGTTCTTTTAGTTCATAGGGCTTTTTCTTGTCTTTGGCTAGTTCAATGGCAGCCATAAATCCAAGCTGTCTTGTCTCTTTAACGTGTTTTAAAGATTCAAACTCTTTTAGACGTTTTTCAAGATATTCTATTTTTTCTTTTAAAAGCCCCAATACGTTTTCTTCTTCAAAGATCTCTATATTCTTAAGAGCCACTGCGCATGCTAGATTGTTGCCAGTGTATGTATGGCCATGGAAAAAGTGTTTTAGTTCTTCATACTCACCTAAAAAAGCATCGTATATTTCTTTTGTGGTAAGTGTGGCTGCCAAAGGCATATAACCACCGGTTATACCTTTACCAAGAGCCATAAAATCTGGACATATATCCTCTTGTTCTACATAAAACATGCTACCGGTCCTACCAAAACCAGTGGCCACTTCATCGGCTATAAAAAGAACACCGTAATGCTTAGCCATTTCATAAACGCTTTTCATAAAACCCTTAGGATACACTAAGAATCCAGAAGCTGCTTGCATACCAGATTCCATAACTATAGCTGAGGTTTTATCATGTATATCCTTTAAAAGCTTTTCAAGCATATCAAGAAGCTCTTCAGTGCTACTAGTTTTTGTAAAATGATATGGAGATGGGAGTTTGTAGGTTTTAAAAAGTAAAGGCTTATAAGTATCGTGAAACAAAGAAACACTACCAACACTTACACTTCCTATGGTATCACCGTGATAAGCCCCTTCAAAACTTATAAAATAAGGTCTTTCTTGGTCTAAGTTTTTAAAGTAATGATAACTAAGCTTAATAGCTATTTCCATAGCCTCAGCGCCGTCTTCAGAGTAAAAAACCCTTTCAAGGCAAGAAGGTGTTATGTCCACAAGTTTTTTAGCCAACATAATAGCCGGTACGTTGGAGTTTCCAAGTGTTGTGGTATGAGCCACTTTGTTGAGCTGGTTTATAAGGGCTTGGTTTAGTTTTGGGTGATTGTGTCCGTGGATATTGCACCACAAAGAGGATATAGCATCTATATATTTGTTTCCATAAATATCGTATAGATAAACTCCTTCCCCTTTTTCAAATATAATGCCCCCTTCTTCTTCATAAACCTTCATTTGGGTAAATGGATGCCAAAAATATGTTCTGTCTGTTGATTCTAAAAACATCAAAGATTCAATCTTCATGGGGTTTTGCCATCTTCTCCGGTCTTACGTATTTATCAAACTCCTCTTCTGTAAGTATGCCAAGCTCTATTGCAGCTTGCTTTAAAGATATATCTTTTTCATAGGCAGTTTTGGCTATTTTTGCAGCGTTATCATAACCAATGTAAGGATTAAGTGCTGTCACAAGCATAAGAGACTCTTGCACATAAGAGTTTATTTTCTTTAGGTTTGGTTTTATACCCTTTACCATGTGATCGGCAAATGATCTCATAGCATCAGATAGAAGTTTTGCAGAGTTTAAAAAGTTAAATATAATCACTGGATTAAACACGTTTAGTTCAAAATTACCTTGGGAGTCGGCAAAGCCTATAACCGTATCGTTTCCCATCACCTGCACACAAACCATCGTCATAGCTTCTGATTGTGTGGGATTAACCTTCCCTGGCATTATTGAAGAACCAGGTTCATTGGCTGGGAGTATGAGTTCTCCTATGCCAGCTCTTGGACCAGAGCCAAGCCATCTTATATCGTTGGCTATCTTCATCAAAGCCGCCGCTAAAGATTTCATAGCACCGCTTGCCATCACAAAAGGATCGTGAGAACTTAAAAACGCAAACTTGTTTCTAGACAATTTAAAATCTATACCGGTAAGCTCTGATAAAACCTCTACCATCCTTTTATCAAAACCTTTTGTAGCGTTTAGACCTGTGCCTACTGCTGTTGCACCTATACCTATTTCTTTTAACTCCGGTAACACCAACTTTATACGCTCAAGGGCAGTGTCTAACTGATGCACATACCCACCAAATTCTTGTCCAAGGGTCATTGGTACAGCATCTTGAAGATGAGTCCTTCCTATTTTTACAATATCCTTAAATTCTTCGGCTTTTTCCTTTAAAGCATCTCTTAGATACTCTATAGATGGTATGAGCTTATCTTGAAGGATTTGTACTGCAGATATATGCATAGCAGTTGGGAATGTATCGTTGGAAGACTGAGACATGTTAACATGATCGTTTGGATGTATTGGGTCTTTAGAGCCTAAGGGTTTACCCGCTAGCTCAGCCGCTCTATTTGCTATTACCTCATTTACATTCATATTGCTTTGGGTTCCAGAACCAGTTTGCCATACTTTTAAAGGAAAATGTTCATCTAGTTTGCCTTCTAATATCTCATCTACTACTCTTACAATGAGATCTTTTCTATAATCATCTAGTTTTCCAAGTTCGTTGTTTACAATAGCTGCTGCTTTTTTGATGAGAGCCAAAGCCTTTATTGTTTCAATAGGCATTATATCGTTTGAAATGTTAAAATACATTAAAGATCTTTGAGTTTGAGCTCCCCAGTACTTATCGGCTGGGACTTTTACTTCGCCCATGGTATCTCTTTCAATCCTATACTCCATACTACACTCCTATAAAGCTTTTTAATATTATATATCAAAAGCCATATACAAAGTATCTTTCATATAAATTGATACATATCATGTTGCATAAACGATATAGATGTGATATAATGGAAATTCTAAGCGAGCGTAGCTCAATGGTAGAGCACCACGTTGCCAACGTGGTTGTTGCGGGTTCGAGTCCCGTCGCTCGCTCCATTTAATATGAAAAAATATATACTGACAGCTTTTGGAAAAGATAAACCTGGGATTGTAGCCTCTATTACAGAGATTTTGTACAAGATGGGTGCCAACATAGAAGACTCATCTATGAGCAGATTATCTGGTCAGTTTGTTATTATGCTTCTTTTTACTTCTAAAAACCCCATACAAAAAGAAGATTTTGACCTAGAGGATATAGAAGTAGACATAAAACCAGTAGAAGACAAAGAACCCCAAGAAGAGTCAAATTGCAACGCTATTATATCCATATATGGAGCGGATAAAGCCGGCATAGTTTACAGCGTTTCAAAGCTTTTAGCATCAAAAAATATAAACATAACCGATCTTAGGACTCACAAGGTGAAAAATATATATATAATGCTTATGGAAGTAGAGCTTAAAGACGTTAGTTTATCATCTTTAGAAAAAGCTTTAAAGGATTTGTCAAAAGAGCTAAACGTAGATATATCTTTGCAGGAGGTTTGCAAAGAGGTCCTTTGATATACGAAATCCTTGTTTATCCAAATCCTTTACTCAAAGAAAAATCAAAAGATGTTAATAAAATAGACGACAATATTATTAAACATATAGAAAACCTTAAAGAAACTATGTATTCAAAAGATTTTTGTACCGGTATAGCCTCTTCTCAAGTGGGTGTCTTACAAAATATAGTAGTAATGGACGCTTCCCGCTTTAGAAAACCGCCTAAAAACCACCATGGCCTTATCACACTTATCAACCCTGTCATAATAAAATCTGAAGACAGCATAATTTTTAGAGAAGGGTGTCTTAGCGTACCAGAATATACCGCCAACATCCAAAGGTATAAACACGTATCTGTAAAAGCCTTAGACGAAAAAGAAAATGAAATAATACTAGATTTAGAAGGTCCAGAAGCTGTTTTATTTCAACATGAGCTAGACCATTTAAACGGTATATTGTTCCTTGATAGACTCACATCTTTAGATAATCTTTTTAAAAGAAAAACCTAAGTAGTATATTCAGCGTTTATCTTAATATATTCGTATCCAAGATCAGAAAATCTATAGCTAAAATGTTCTTTACCCTCCTTCAAATCCAAAACAATCTCTACTTCTTGAGATTCTCTCATCTTTTGACTTAGTTTCTCTTCGTTAAAATGAAGAGGCTCTTTGTCGTATACTTTGGTACCCATTATAGATAAACTTATTTTCAGTGGATCTATAGGAAAGACAGTAGAACCAGCGGCAGCCAATATACGCCCCCAATTGGGGTCGGCTCCAAACATTGCAGTTTTTACAAGGTTAGAAGTGGCTACAGCGTTTGCTATAACTTTTGCTTTTGTTTTAATACTAGCGTGTTTAACTTCTATAGTTATTATCTTGGTAGCTCCTTCCCCGTCCTTTACTATCATATCAGACACTTCTTTGCAAACTTTGTATACACAGCTGTATACATCGTTAGAATAATCTAAGTCTCCGTAAGATATAACGCCAAAAGAATCGTTGGTACTTTGACACCCATCTACATCTATAGAGTTAAACGTTTTCTCTAAAATATCGTCAAAATGTTTTCTTGGCATAAGTTTTGAATTTGCAAAACAAAAAGCAAGCATGGTAGCCATATCAGGATGAATCATACCGGCTCCTTTACCAAAACAAAAAGCCTCATAGTCATCTTTTTTGCAAAAAGCGTACTTTGGAAATCTATCGGTGGTGGATATTGTCTTAGCAGCCATTTCAAGGTCTAAAACCTCTAAATGATTTACAGCATATTCTATACCTTCTAATACATTTATTATGGGAAGTGGTTTTCCTATAATACCTGTAGAAAAGACAAGTACCTCTTCTTTTGGTATATCAAAAAGCTCTGCTACTTTTTCTCCCATCATCTTTGCATGTTCATAACCCTCTATACCAGTACCGCAATTGGCATTTCCACTGTTTATAACCATAGCGCTCACCCTGTTACCAGAAGCCTCAAGCATGTTCTTAGAATATAGCACCGGTGCTGCTGCAAAATGATTTGTGGTAAATACAAAGTGAGATTCGCAGGCAAAGGGAAGCTTTATCACAAGCAAATCTTCTTTTCCAGATTCTTTTATACCAGCTTTTGCAATCCCCATTAAAACGTTGTTCATAATCTATACCTCTTTCTTTTGATGCTCTTTTAATATTATATTTAAAGGTGCATAGTTTATATTTAGTTTCTCTCTTAACTTTTTCTCAAAAAATCTAAGATAATCCTCTCTCCAAAAATCTTTGTTGTTGGTATGAAGCACAATGGTTGGAGGCTTTGGCGAAAATACTGTATAATAAACTTTTATAGATTTTGTTGAGTTTTGTGGATACTCTTCTAAAATTTTTTCTACAACTCTATTTACATAGGAAGTCTTAATAGGCTTTGAATATTCTTCGTAAATATCTATAGCTTTTTGCAGTATAGAAAAAACATTTATACCTTCTTTTGCGGATACGTAAACTCTTGGAGCAAAATAAACAAACTCTAACTTTTTATCTACGTGTTTTTTAAGAGCCTCGATGTCTTTTATCAAATCTATTTTGTTTAATACCACTATAAGCCCCTTACCTTTCCTATTCACAAGACTAGCAAGCCTCATGTCTTGCCTTGAAACTCCTTCTGTAGCATCTATCACAAGAGCACAAACATCTGATTTTTCTATAGCTTCTAAACTTCTATTTACCGCAAAAAACTCTACACCATAATCTATATTTGAAGGCCTTCTTATACCAGCAGTATCCACCAAGATAAAATCTTTACCTTCATAGCTAAACTCTACATCAACAGCGTCTCTTGTAGTGCCAGCTATGTTTGAAACTATCACTCTATCTTGCTTTAAAATAGAGTTTAGCAAAGAAGATTTACCACTATTTGGCTTTCCAACAAAGCTTAGTTTTATAAAATCAGCCTTTTCTTCTAGCTCTTCCATAGCTTTTAAATCTTTTGTTATCTCTTCTAAAAGCTCAAAAACACCGGTACCATGAGTGGCTGAAATCTCAAATACGTTATCAAACCCAAGCTCATAAAACTCTGAAGCACTGGCTTTTTTACTATCTGTTTTGTTTACCGCCACATAAACTTTTTCTTTATAAGGGTAAAGAAGCTTAGCAATATCTTTATCTTCTGGCATAAGCCCGGTCTTGCCATCCACTACAAATATTATCTTATAAGCTTCTTTGTAAAGTTTAAGCACTTTATCCCTTATAGCTTGAGATATCTCTTCTTTAGAATCTGTCAAACCACCGGTATCCACCAGCTTAAAAACCTTATCTTGAAAAACAGCTTTAGACTCTATCACATCTCTTGTGATCCCTGGTATATTTTCTACTATCGATATCCTTCTTTTGGAAATCTTGTTAAATAGTGTAGATTTACCAACGTTTGCTCTTCCGGTTATAACGATTTTCTCCATTTATTAATTATCTCACAAAAGCCGTTCTGACATCAAAGACTTTAGTATAAAATTCTCATCGTATTTGGCTTTTAAAGATAATAAAGCTTTTATTTGGTCTTTGTATATATGCTGAAACACGTCTTTAGGAAGCCTTGAATCCTTTGCCATGTATATAAGTCCGTTATAACGCACAACGACATCGTCAAATTTATGAAGCATCTTAAGGACATCGTCTTTCACTGGAAAATCTAAGGCCAGCGTAAAGCCCTCTTTCGCAAAAGAAAACACTCTATTTGAAGCGTTTTTCATTCTTTTTAACACCACTAGATATGGATATATCTTATGAGATTTTATAATATCAAAAACTTCAAAACAAGCCTCTTTTGGTCCTACAAACTGATATTGCAAAAACCCTCTTTTGCCGTAAAATCTGTTCCAATTTTTTATATTGTCCAAAGGAAAGAAAAAATCAAAATAATGTACCAAAGATTCGCCTTTTGGCATCTTGGTAAAATAATAAACATTGTAAGCTCTTATATCCATATCGTTTAAGATAAAGTTTGGCATCACAAAAGGTATATCTATTGTTTTTTTGCTTTTAAAAGCCTTAAAACTAAATTTTAAATCAAGAGGAAGCTTTTCATAATACTCATAATCTCCAAACATTACCAAAGCATTTTCGGTAAAAGCGTCTATCCAACATACTGAAAATTCGTAATTTTTGTCAAATGTTTCCAATAACTCTATAGCCTTGTCTATGCCTTTGGTAGGTATGATATTTTGTCTTATATACTGGCTTGCCTTTACTATCTTTAGTTTAGCTTTTGTGATAATTCCAAGAAGGCCCATTGACCCTATAGCACCCCAAAAAAGCTCACTGTTTTTTTCTTTAGAGCACTGATAAACACCTCTTGGTGTTATTATTTCAAAACCCTCTATAAAATCTCCAAAAACCCCCTTTGAGCTTTTGCCGTGTATATCGTTTGCTATAGCACCACCTACACTTATAAGAGAAGTACCAGGAACTATCGGCAAAGCGTATCCTCTTGGTAATAAAAACTCCAATAATTTTTGAAGTTGTATACCAGATTGAACTTCTATGTATTCTTTTTCAAAATCTACATTTAAAAATAGATTTAAACCCGTTGTATCGTATATATTTTTATACAAAGCTTCATCGCCGTAACTTCTACCGTAAGCTCTTGGTATAAAGCTTTTAGAAAAATCTACTTTATCTAAAACATTTGCTTCTATGCAAGGAAATCTACCCCACCCACAGAGAAAACTAAGGTTTTTTGATGTATTCATCAAGAGGTTTTGCTTGTTCTACAAGAAGAATTGGTATATCTTCTTCAATCTCGTAAACGAGTTTACAATTACCACAAATTAATATATCCTTCTTTTCGTTGTAAAGAAGCCCGCCCTTACACTTAGGACAAGCTATGATATCTAATAGTTCTTTGTTTATCATAAAGTGAGCGTTTTTATCCTATCGGCAGCTTCTTTTAGTCTATTTGTATCTACGGTAAGAGATATCCTAAAATAACCTTCTCCCGCTTCACCAAAACCACTACCCGGTGTTACCACTATGGCAAGTTTATCTAACAAAAGCTCTGCAAAACCAGCAGAGGTAAAACCTTTTGGCACTTTAATCCAAAGGTAAAATGTGGCATCTGATTCGAATACGTCAAGGTTTATGGCTTTTAAAGCCTCTGTCATAACTTTTCTTCTTTCTTTATATATATCTCTAAGATTTTGAACTACGCTATCGTCTAAGCTAAGGGCCTTTATACCTGCTTCTTGTATGGCTTGAAACTGTCCTGAATCTACGTTTGTCTTGATCTTGCCAAGACCAGCTATAAGACTTGGATTACCAACTGCCATACCAATACGCCAACCAGTCATGTTGTAAGTTTTGGATAAAGAGTGAAACTCTATAGCCACATCTTTAGCTCCTTCAAATTCAAGAATAGAGCGAGGCGGTTCTGATGCGTATATCTCAGAATAAGCCAAATCAGAGGCTATTATAATACCGTATTTATGAGCAAACTCTATAAGCTTTTTATAAAAAGAATCTGGCGCTTTTGCAGAGGTGGGATTGTTTGGATAGTTTACCCATATTATTTTGGCTTTTTGTAAAACATTTTGAGGTATAGAATCTATATCTGGCAAGAAGCCATTTTCTTCTTTTAGGGGCAACATGTAAGGAATGCCACCAGCAAAGATAGTGGATATCTTGTAAACCGGATAACCAGGATCTGGACAAAGCACGTAATCTCCAGGATTTACAAAAGCAAGTGGAAAATGAGCTATCCCTTCTTTAGAACCTATAAGTGTCACAATTTCTTTATCTGGATCTAGCAGTACGCCAAAACGCTTTTTATACCAATCTGCCACAGCTTTCCTAAAAGCATACATACCTTCGTAAGAAGGATACCTATGATGCTCTGGTTTTTCTAAAGCCGCTTTTCCAGCTTCCACTATAGGCTTTGGAGTTGGAAGGTCTGGATCGCCTATACCTAAGTCTATTATGTCTGCTCCTTGAGCAGCCTTTTCCCTTTTTTTCTTATCAATAGCCGCAAACAAATACGGTGGTAAAACCTTTAGCCTTTCAGAAAACTCAAATTCCATAGGAATATTATAAAATATTTTTGAAAATTTTACATATTATCTTATTGGTAAGCTTATATTTTTTGTATAAGCTAAGATTAACGCTATATCTTCTCCCACTCAAAACCTACAATATTTTTATCTTTCTTGCTAAACTCTATGCCTATTAGGCATATATCATTATATTTGCCTTTGTACTTTTCATAATACCTTTTATCTTTTATCTGTTTTAAAGCAACACCCTCTTCTTTGTCTTCTACTACCTTAAACTCTATGATATAAATGCTGTTATCACTTAGTACACTTAGATCTATCTGGCCTTTGTTGGTGTTGTCTTCTGCTACTACATTTAGCCCTGCTCCGTTAAAAAGTGCATATACAATAGATGCATAAAAACCCTCATAAGAGTCTATATCGTTTTTTCTATACCAATCATGTGGGATGCTTGCAAATAATGTGTATATAGCATCTTTTAGTTTGCTTACATTTTTCTCTTTAAAATTTGAAAATTTGTTTTATATTAAGTTCTGTTTTTGTTATATTACTAGTGCCAAAATCTAAATAAAAAAGAAAGGCGTTGTTTAAACTTTTCCTTACTTCTAAGTTTGGGTAAGATAGGATATACACTCCATCTTCTTCTAAAAACTCTTTTATCGTAAGATATCCTAATTGAAACAAAAGATTTTCTACCCTTATGTTGTCTACATCAAGATTTGATAAGATCTCATCTCCTACTTCCAGGTTATCAAGCTTTGGGATGTAGTATCTGTTTTTCATAAACATCTTTATCAAAAATGTAGGTGTTGCTGTTTCAAACCAAAAGGCTCTAAACCTTTTTTCTGAAAAAAGAAGGAGTATATCAAAAGGATTGTAAACACTTTCCCCAAGCCAACTATAGCCGTTGTACCACTGTTTTATCTTCTCTTTATCAAAATCCTTTAGCCTATCATGAAATACACTTTCAAGTTCAGATTGTGTATATCCACAAACAGTGGCAAAACTTGGGTCTATGGTTATATCGTTTAGCTGATTTAGTCCACTAAATATAGATACTTTTGAAAACCTTGACACCCCTGTAAGAAATACAAGTTTAAGATAAGGATCAGAGGGTTTTAGTATCTCAAAAAACTTTTTTAGTATATCTCTATTTCTTCTTGCTTTTTCTATATCTTCTATTACATCAAGTATAGGCTTATCGTATTCATCTATAAGCACTACTACTTTTTGATTGTATTTTTCATACAGTTTTTGGATGAGCTCTTTAAATTTTAGGCCTAATATCTCTTCTTCTAAGGTTATCTGATGCTCTTTTGCTACAGCTTTTAGGAAAGAATCTAATGATTTTATAAGATTTTCTTCTGTATCAGGATAAGCTTGACTTAAATCAAATTTTATAATAGGATATTTTTTATCCCAACCCCAGTTCTCATATAGATACAAGCCTTTAAACAGTTCTTTGTTGCCAGAAAACGCTTCTTTTAGTGTATCAAGAAAAAGAGATTTGCCAAACCTTCTTGGGCGGGATAAAAAATAATATCCACCGTTTTCTAATTTTTTAACAAACATTGTTTTATCTACATAATAATAGTTGCTATTTCTTATTTTTTCAAATGTTTGTATACCTATTGGTAAAAGCTTCATATTGTGATTATAACATAGTTAACCATGAGATTAATGAGCCAAGGTAGATTATAAATTTAATTAAAAGAGTTTTAGAAGAATCTTATTACATAGACACCAAAACCAACTTACAATGTGTTGAACTTATAAACTTTTGTTTTTGAAGTATAATAATATAATGGCAAAAAGAGTGATACTTGCTTATTCTGGTGGTTTGGATACGTCTATCATAGTAAGATGGCTTACGGAAAGAGGTTTCGAGGTGATGACCTACACAGCAGATGTAGGACAAAAAGAAGAACTTTCAGAAATACCAGAAAAAGCTAGAAAAGCCGGGGCTGTAGAGGCCATAGTAGAAGACATAAGAGAGGAGTTTGTCAAAGATTTTTGTCTTCCAACCCTTAGGGCTTTGGCTTTGTATGAGGGTAAATATCCTCTTACAGCTTCTTTATCAAGACCTCTTATATCTAAAAAACTTATAGAATACGCCAAAAAAAGAAATGCAGATTACATAGCCCATGGGTCCACCGGTAAAGGAAACGACCAAGTGAGATTTGAAGTATCAGCTTGGGCTTTAAACCCAGATATAGAAGTATTAGCACCTGTAAGAGAATGGGAATTTAAATCAAGAGAGC
Source organism: Hydrogenobaculum sp. Y04AAS1 (assembly GCF_000020785.1). Classification (NCBI taxonomy): domain Bacteria; kingdom Pseudomonadati; phylum Aquificota; class Aquificia; order Aquificales; family Aquificaceae; genus Hydrogenobaculum; species Hydrogenobaculum sp. Y04AAS1. The sequence goes on along the minus strand of NC_011126.1, from coordinate 426,287 downwards.
AAGAGATAGAATATGCTTTAAAATACAACATTCCTGTAAAAGCTACAAAAGAAAACCCATACTCCATAGATAGAAATCTCTGGGGTGTATCTATAGAATGTGGTATCTTAGAAGACCCTTATCAAGAGCCACCAAAAGATGCCTATCAAATCACAAAAGATCCAGAAGAAGCACCAAATACTCCAGAATATGTAGATATTACCTTTGAAGAAGGAACTCCTGTAGCTATAAACGGTAAAAGCTTTGATACTCTTTATAAGCTTATAGAACATCTAAACGATATAGCAGCTCCTCACGGCGTAGGACGCATAGACATGGTAGAAAATAGACTGGTAGGCATAAAAAGTAGAGAGATTTACGAAGCTCCTGGGGCTATGTGTTTATACAAAGCTTACAACGACTTAGCATCTTTGACTTTGGACAAATACACTTATCAGTATCTAATAGGACATGTATCAAACACCTACGCAAATTTAGTATATGAAGGGCTTTGGTTTTCTCCTTTAAGGGAAGCCTTGGACGCTTTTAACAACAACATATCAAAATATATAAACGGTACAGTAAGGCTAAAGCTATACAAAGGAAATATAGATGTGGTGGGAAGAAAATCTCCAAACGCTCTATATATTGAAGAGCTTTCCACATACACAGAGAAAGATGCTTTCGATCATAAAGCTGGTGCTATGTTTACAAAGGTTTACGGCTTGCCTTTAAAAGTTTTAGGTCGCGTAAAAGCTAAAAACCAAAAATAAGATGGAAAATGCCTACATAGAAAAAATTGTAGTTACAAACTTTAAATCCTATGGCACAGAAAAACTAGAAATACCAATAGGAGAGGGCTTTATAGGGATAGTGGGGCCAAACGGAGCTGGAAAATCAAACATAGGTGATGCTATATCCTTTGGTCTTGGGCTTTCCACATCAAAAACCATGCGGGCTAAAAACCTCACACACCTTATATATTCAAAACAAGGTCAAAGAGAAGATTTTGCACAGGTGGATATACACTTTTCAAACCCACAAATATTTGGATACGATGAGTTTGTAGTTACAAGGATTATCTATAAAGATGGTAAAAGCGTATATAAACTAAACGGCAAAATTATAAGAGAAAAAGATTTGCATCTAATACTTGCAAGAGGTGGCATATACAAAGAAGGCTACAACATAGTATTACAAGGAGATATAGTAAAATTTGTAAAAATAACACCTTTAGAGCGAAGAAAAATCATAGAGGATGTAGCAGGTATAAGCGAATACGAGCAAAAAAGACAGTTTGCTTTAGAAGAACTAGGAGAGGCTGATATAAAAATAAGAGAGTTAAAACCACTTGTAGAAGAATTAGAGGCAAATTTAGAAAAATTTGAGAAAGAAAAAGAAAGGCTTCATCAATACAAAGCTTTGATGGAGAAAAAACATATACTTGAGTGTGTTTTGCTTTTAAAAGAAAAACAAAGCCTTCTAAAGGACTTGCAAAAAACTTCCGAGGAAAAAGAAGCTTTAGAGACTAAAAGCTCAAAACTTTTAGAAACCATAGATATTAAAACCAAAGAACTAAAGGATGTAGAACAAAAAATCACAAACTTACAAGAAACCCTTCTTCCTTACAGAGAATCTTCTGGTAAGCTATCGGCAAAGATAGAATACATAAAAGAGCAAAAAGCCTCGAAAGAGCAAGAACTAAAAAAAGAGCTATCCCATAAAGAAGATATTGAAAAAAAGATTGATTTTCTTGAAAAAGATTTGCTTAGTTTAGAAAAAGAGCTTTTAGGGATAGAACAAGAAAAATTATCAAAAGAAAAAGAGTTTTATAGCATAGAAGAGCTTATAAAAGAAAAAGAAAAAGAACTAAAATCCACCGAAGAAAAGCTAAATCTATCACCAGAGGAGATAGAACAGATAGAGAAAAAAGAAAAAGAGTTAAAGTCCATTTTAGAACAAAAGAAAAAACAATACCAGCAATATATAGACCAAATCCAAGATATATCCCAAAAACAAAATAGATACAAAGACGACATACAAAGACTAAAAGCCGATTTACAAGCGTTAGAACAAAAAGATTTTGTTGAAGAAAAACTAAAAACATTCCAAAAAAATATAGAAGAGGCAAGGCTTTCTATAGAAGCGATACAGCAAACTATAGCCAAATATACAAGTTCCTTGACAGAAACAAAGAAAGAAATAGAGCAAATCATATCAGAAAAAGCAAGAATAGAGTCTCAGCTTAGATACAATGAGGATGATACTTATATATTCCAAAATATAAAAGGCGTTTATGGTAAAGTAGAAGATCTTATAAGCTTAAAAGATGAAGAATACAAAACAGCTATAGAAGCTGCGGCTGGGGCTAGGCTTTCTTATGTGGTTGTGGAATCTGAGGAAATAGCAAAAACTTGTATTGAGCTTTTAAAAAAGAACTCTGATAAAAGAGTAAGCTTTATACCGCTAAACCGTATAAAAACCCAAAGTTTACCACCTTATCCAAGACAGCGCGGATATATAGACTTTGCAGTAAAGCTTGTTGATTACGATAAAGCGTTAGAGCCTGCCATAAGCTTTGTTTTTGGCGATACTCTTGTGGTAGAGAGCTTTGATGTGGCTAAAAGCCTACAAAACTATAGATGTGTAACATTAGAAGGAGAAGTATTTGAAAAATCTGGTGTTATAACAGGGGGAAAAGCAAAACAACACTCAAACATCGGCAAAAAAGCCCTTTTAGAAAAACTAGAATTTTTAAACGAAAAATATAACCTCTTAAAAGCAAAAGAACAACAGCTAGACCAAAATATCGGTAAAGCAAAGTCTTCGCTCATAGAAAAAGAAGGTGTAATAGCAATAAATACAAAGTATATCAAAGATTTGGAAAATCAAAAAAAAGATACGCTCTTACAAAAATCAAATATATTAGAGCGTATAAAATCTGGTGAAGAATACATAGAGCACTTAGAAAACAAGAAAAAAGAGCTATTAGAGATGTTAGAACCTTTGAAAGAGGAGATAAAATATATAGAAGAAAAGCTTACAAACCTAGAACTTAGAAAAAAAGATATACTTTCATACTATACTAGCAAAGAGATAAAAGAGCTTAAAGATACTATAGAATATTACAAAAAGCTTCATTTAGACAAAACAAAAGAACTAAACACCATAGAACTAAAGAAAAATGACATCTCAAAAAATATAGAATATGTAAAATCCTCTGTAGACCAAAAAAAGCAAGAACTTATTGGAGCTCATTCTCAAATAAAGAGTTTAGAACAAGAGCTAACGTCTTTAGATCTTGAACTAAAAAGCGCAGAAGAAGAGTTGAAAGAATCAAATGCAATGTTTTATAAGCTTTACGAAGAGAAAGAGCTTTTAGAGAAAGAGCAAAAAAATTTACAATCAGAACTAGGTGGTCTTAAGCTAGAGCACGAGAGACTTTTGGAGGAGATTGGCTCTTTATCAAACGACATCACAAGAATTCAAACAAAGATAGAATCTATAAACGAAGCTCTAAAAGAAAAGGAGTACGACGGTACCATCTACGAAGAGCAAAACCAAAGCGCTTCAAAATTAAAAGAAGAACTAGAACGTACCAAAAAACTTTTGGAGAGTATGAGCGATATAAATCTAAAAGCCGAAGAAGAATACGAAGAAACCCTAAACAGATTAAAAGACTACAAAGAAAAATTAGATCAACTCATAAAAGACAAGCAAGCGATAAAGGCTATGATAGAGGAGATAGATAGAAAAAAGTACAGCGCTTTTATGGAGGCTTTTAACAACATAAGAAAAAATTTCAAAGAAATATACGCTAAAGTATCTTATCAAGGAAAAGCGGATTTATCTTTGGACAACGAAGAGGACCCATTTTCTGGTGGTGTTTCTATATTTGTAAAACCAAGAGGAAAAGATGTGCAGTACGTAGAGGCGATGTCTGGTGGAGAGCAAACGCTGGCGGCAATGTCTTTGATCTTTGCCATACAAGAGTATAAACCATCGGTGTTTTATTACTTTGATGAGATAGATGCTCATTTAGACGAGGCAAATGCCTATCTTCTTGGTCAGATGATAAAAGAAAAATCAAAAAATGTGCAGTTTATAGTGGTAACCCTCAGAGAAAACCTGGCAAACTTTGCAGATAAGCTTATAGGAGTAACCAACAAAGACGGTATTTCAAAAACCCTTACCTTCAAATCTTTAAAAGAGGTATCTTAAAGTCTATGCTATAATTAGATTTCATGTATAGATTTCAAAGAAAAAACGATAGTATCTGGCTTTTAGGAAAAAACAAAGAAGTAAAGTTTAAACCCACAAAGGTTGTATGCGTTGGGTTAAACTATAAAGCCCATGCCAAAGAGCTCAATATGGATATACCAAAAGAACCACTTTTGTTTTTAAAACCCACAAGCAGTATAATTTTAGATCAAGAAGATATAATATATCCAAGAGCCTCTACAAGAGTTGATTACGAAGGAGAGCTCGCTATCGTTATATCTAAAACATCCAAAAAACTCTCTTACAAAGATGCAAAAGATGCAATCTTGGGATTTTGTATAGCAAACGATGTCACAGCAAGAGATTTGCAGAAAAAAGATATACAGTTCACAAGATCAAAGTCCTTTGATACATTTTGCCCTGTAGGACCAGCAATAGTAAAAGATGTAGATCCATTTGATCTAAATATAAAAACGTATCTAAACAACCAATTGAAGCAGCAGGGCAACACTTCAGATATGATATTTGATGTATATGAGATTGTAAGCTTTGTATCGCATATTATGAGTCTTTATCCACACGATATAATTATCACAGGTACACCACCGGGTGTTGGCCCTATGCAAATAGGGGACAAAGTAAGCATAGAGATAGAAGGAATAGGTATTTTAACAAACATCGTTAAAGAAGATGTGGAAAACTAAGTTTGCACTTAGTATAATTGTGTTCTTAACAATCCTTGCTGTAGGTGCAGATTTTATAGCCCCTTACTCATATAAAAAGCAATTTAGAGAGTATGTCTTTGCCCCGCCTACTCCTCTACATTTATCCTTACATGGGCTTTATATATACAAATTAAAACCTGTTCAATCTCTAACCAGGACCTATATAGAGGATAAAAATAAAATCTGTTATATAGATTTTTTCGTAAAATCAAAAAACGATTTTAAGCTTTTTAGACCAAACTGTGGGCATATATTTTTACTTGGTACAGATGCTCTTGGAAGAGATGAATTTTCTAGACTTTTATACGCTTTAAGGGTATCCCTTGCAATATCTATAATAGGTGCTATTACCACAATTACAATAGGTACTTTGATAGGTAGTTTAGCTGGATATGTAGGTGGTATTTTAGACAACATAGTGATGAGATTTGTAGAAGTTATGATGGCTATGCCTACATTTTATCTTATGCTATCTATAAGAGCGCTTTTTCCCCTTGATATATCTGGGGTTTATGTGTTTGGAATGATCGTTTTTATATTGTCGTTTTTTGGTTTTGCACCCTTTTCAAGGATTATAAGGGGAATGGTTTTATCAATAAGAGAATACGATTATGTAAATGTTGCAAAATTTTACGGAGCAAACCCTTTTTATATCATCTTTAAGCATATTCTACCAAATATAAAAAGCTACATCGTGATAAGCACAGTTTTATCTATACCTGCTTACATAGTAGCTGAAGGTTCTCTTAGCTTTTTAGGACTTGGTATAGAAGAACCATATCCATCTTTAGGAAACATGCTACCAAAAAGCATATACATTATACTGCTCTATCCTTGGACGCTATCCTCAGCTATTGTGATATTTTTACTTATAGTGGCGTTAAACCTCTTAGGAGACGGATTATCAGAGCAAGGATGAATGTAAAGATAACCCCACTTGGTATATTTTATATAATTATAATGCTTCTTTTTGGCTTTGCCGCCATAAACACCACCAACAATCTCCTTTATATGATCACATCTTTTATGATGGCTTTTATGATAATAAGTGGTATTATATCCTACTACAATATTAAATTTTTAGAACTTACATTTATAAAAGCCTATGATTTTTTTGCAAATGAACCAGGAAAAGTGATCATATCTATAAGAAATAAAAAAAGCTGGCCCTCTTTTCTTATAAATGTATTTGTGGCAAAAGATTTAAATAAAGATGTAAAAAGATTTTTTAAAACATACAAAACCCTTGAAATAGTCTATGAAAAATCTATTTTTATGCTAAAAGCCAAAGAAGAAAAACAGATAGAGCTTATATTAAGTTTTGAAAAAAGAGGCAATTACAAAGAGCTTGAGGTTTATATATCCTCTGATTTTCCTTTTGGTTTTGCATATAGAGAGATAAAATATGTAGTCCCAGCAGATATATACGTATATCCAAATCCCAAACAATACAAAATAAATACAGCTAACTACAGATCAGAAAAAGGTTTTATAAAGACAAACGAGGGACAAGAGCTTTATCAAATAAGAGAATATAATAGCGAACATCCAAAGTATATAAACTGGAAAGCTTCAGCCAAGGTGCAAAAGTTGATGGTAAACGATTTTTCAGATTTTATAAGCAAAGAAATAATACTAAGACCAGAGGATTTTGATATGGATTTAGAACAAAAACTATCTTGTATGAGTTTTATAGTGTTAGAAGCCTCAAAACAAAATGCAAAAGTAGGGCTTGATTGGAATGGTTTTGTTATCCCGCCAAGCGATTCTATGTTTCATTATATAAAGATTTTAAGATTCTTGGCTACAGCGTAAAAATTGGCAACATGTTATAATTTATAGCAAATGGATTATTTAAAGCATCTTTTTAGTAGTGATTTTGTATTAGTGGCTGGGGTATTTGGCATTTTATTTTACTTTCTATACGATGCCATAAGAAGAAAAAAATGGGGATGGGCTGTTTTCATAGCTATTTTACCCCTTGGCTTTATTAGTGTTCCGTTATATATTTTATTTGGGTTTAACGATGGAGCAAAAACCAATGGAAAAACTGAAAATAGAAACGATACCGACCAAACCGATTGATGAAAACTGTATTGTTATAAAAAACGAAGATACAAAAGAAGCTATAGTGATAGACCCAGGCTCAGATATACAGGCTATATTAGAAACTATAGGTGATTTCAAATTAGTAGCTATACTAGCCACCCACGGGCACTATGATCACATAGGACAAGTGGCTACGTTAAAAGAACGCTACAACGTACCTTTTTACATGCATAAAGAAGATGAGTTTTTATTAAACGATGAGCTATTTCCTGGGTTTTCAATCTATCTAAACGCAAAAACACCACCAAAACCAGATTTTTATATAAAAGATGGTGATAAGCTCAGTATTGCCAGTGTAGATATAGAGATTATCCACACACCAGGTCATACCCCCGGCGGGTGTTGTTTTTATCTACCATCTCAAAATACACTTATAGCTGGGGATACGCTTTTTAAAGGTGGTGTTGGAAGGACAGATCTACCCGGTGGTTCTTGGGAAGATTTATCAAAGTCTTTAAAAAAGATTTTTTCTATACTTCCAAAAGATACCCATGTTATATGTGGACACTACCAAGATACAAGCTTAGAGCATGAGTTAAAATTCAATCCATTTCTAAGAGGTTTATGGTAAAGCTTTTAGTGGGTTTATACGCCGGTGAGATATTTTCAATAGTTTTTATAGTCTCTTATGTGCTTTTTAAAAAGCTAGATTCAAAGAACTTAGCCGGTAGGATATATGGTCAAATCCTTTGGAGATTTTACAAGATAGCACTTTTAGAGCTTCTTTTGGTGTTTATTTTAAACATAAGCTTTTATACGTTTTTTATGCTTTTGGGTCTTTTGGCAAACATATATTTATCTTATTATACCAAAAGCCTAAAACAAAGCTTAGGAGATATAGATAAGATAGATATAAACGATCCAAGAAGGATAAAATTTAGAAAGGTTTCTAAAACATCCTCGTTTTTATTAGTTTTTAATATGATATTAGCTATTTTTTATATCTTAAGATGATAGGTGAGTTTGAGCTTATAAAAAAATTAACTTCAATAATTGGAGAAAATACTATAGGAGACGATACAGCTTATATAAAGATTGGAGAGACTGGGCTCAATATCACCTGCGATGCTTTTTTAGAAGATGTTCATTTTTTAAGACACTATCCACCAGAAGCCATTGGCTTTAAAGCCATATCTATAAATGTATCAGATGTTGTGGCAAATGGAGGCAAACCTCTTTATGGTCTTATCTCTCTTATGATACCAGAGGATATAGATGAAAGATTTATAGAACGTATATACGAAGGTGTAAAATCTGCCTGTGATTTTTATAAACTTAGGATAGTAGGGGGTAATGTATCAAAAGCTTCAAAGCTTGGTATAGATGTATTTTTAATAGGTGAAATAGATAGGTTTGTTTCAAGAGCTGGTGCAAACGTGGGTGATGATGTGGTAGTAAGTGGAACCCTTGGGGATTCGTACACTGGTTTTAGGCTTTTAACAACAAAAAAAGAGTATGAGGACTATGAATTAAGACTCATAGAAAGGCATTTAAGACCCACTGCCAGGATAGACTATATAAATCATATAAGAAAATACGCCAGTGCTTGCATGGATATATCCGATGGACTATCTTCTGATTTATGGCATATTGCAGAGCGCTCAAACGTTGTAATAGAAATAGATTTAAATAAAATACCTATTTCTCGGGAACTAAGACTTTACGCTTCAAAAGAAAATCTAAACCCTTACGATATAGCTTTGTCTGGAGGAGAGGATTATCAGCTTTTATTTTGCCAAAAAAAAGAACACTTTAATCCATTTTTAGATAACACAGTGATAGGACGTGTGATAGAACAGGGCAAAGCGTTGGTACTTGTAAATGGGAAAGAGCTTGAAAGAACGGGTTTTGATCACTTTAAAAAACGATAAAAGATTTTATATTTTAAGCGAGCGATATCAAGAGATACTTTTAAAAGAGCTTTCAAACATATATAAGGAAAACACCCAAATACTTCACATAGATCAAACCAATTTATACGATGAATACTACAACGAGTTTTACCACAGCATTACCACAGGACCTTTAGAAGAAGCATACAGCAAGTTTGTAAACCCTGTTTTTGGGCTTTTAAGAGAAAAAACCATTATAAATGTATTGGATATAGGTTCTGGTATGTTTGTAAATTCTGGAGTTTTGGCTTATGAGCTTTTAAAACTGGGCAAATCTGTAAATATAATAAGTATAGATAAAAAAATACCTCCTTTTATAGCTTTAAATCACGATTCAGACGAAATAAGGTATATGCTTTATAAAAACAACTTTTATATAAATAGCAACAACTTAACGTGGCAAGTGGTTTTAGAAGATGCAAGAGCCCTTAAAACAAATATGATGTTTGATATCATACTACACGACGGGTTTTCACCGTATAGAAACCCATCTTTATGGACACTGGATTTTTTATATTTGCTTTATAAAAACCTAAAAGAAGAAGGTATTTGGATAAGCTATACATCAAACAAAAGCGTTCAATCTTCTCTTAGTTTTTTAAACTTCAAAATAGATTTTATAGCACCTGTAGGACGAAAAAAGCCCTCTATAATAGCTTTAAAAACACCTAAACATAAATCAAACATAGACTTTCAAAACCCTTACTCTATACCTATGAGAGATATTACTCTTAATACCGATGAGGGAAAAATAATATCTGATTATTTCATAAGAGTTTATCTCTTAAAATCCAAATACTATTCACCTTCAAAAGATTGAAGTTCTTCCATCAAGGATTTTACTTGATGCATGATAGCTCCAAGGAGTAATTCTACAGAAGAGTTCCAATAAGATTCAGTGAAGACCACCTTTTTAGAAGGTCCATCACCATCGTCTCCTAAGTAAGAAACCAAAACACAGGGGTATTCTTCTTTCTCTTCACATTCGGCTTCTTCAATACCAGGAAAACATATAGCCAAATCTATCTCTGGACTTATAGCCATACTTTTGATGCACCTTGCTAATTCTTTAAATTTTTCCTTAGGGTATTCCATGCTTAGAAAATATAAAATTTGTATAAAAGCTTTCCATAATAAAATGCATAAAATATAATGGTGTATGGGTTTAGATAGATATGAATAGAGTGCTCTAACCACGTTTCAAATACCCGTCTTCTTAAAAGGCACCTATTATACGATGTAAGAAATGCTCACAGCACACTATACAAACTTGCTTCTTTCCTCTCAAAAATCAAAAACTTAAATTAGATTATATAAAAAGCTTAGTCGATGGGAGTGGGTTTTTAGCTCACAAAATCTCTTCAATCTTACCAGCTAGTATAACCTTTTTAAACATATCATCTAAGATCTGCATATCATTTGTGCTTTCTATCTTCTCTTCAAGCTCTTTTGGCAGTACTCCAAACTTGATGAGAATGGCACTCTTAATGTCATCTTTTTTGGCTTTAATTAATCCTTCTTGTAGTCCTTCTTGTTTACCTTTTTCTAATCCTTCCATAATCCATTTTTCTATCAGTGTCATAGCTTTCTTATCACCTCCTATAAGTTCTTTCAAGGCATTTTCTGCCTCTTTGGTATCACCTTTCACATATGAAATATAGTTAAATGAGAAAAATAAACAATGATATCCTTCTTCATCTTCATGAATTTGAACGTATTCCACCAGTGGTCTAAACACAGCTTTAATCTTTTCTATGTTGTCATGTACATACTTCATTGCAATAACAGCAGATGTAAAGCAAAAATCTATGTAGGCTTCATTTATTAGCTCATTGTCTGATACTTTGTTTAGATCTATAAGTATATAATTTAGCTTAGATACATATTTTTCTAAGTTCTGGTCTTCTAATACTGGTAAAGATGTAGGTATGTTCCAATATCCTTTTCCATGGTAAAAAACAATATTGATAATAGGAGGGTAATACTCTTTTTCTTTTATAGTCTCTTCCCAAATAGCACTGTTATAGTAAGAAAGCTGAATAGGTAGTTCTTTATCAAGATAAGATTTGTGTTCAAGTACAATCCTTAATAAGCATCTTGATCTTTTACCTTGCAGCTAAAAAGTAAATCAAGCATAAACTTTTGAGATTTTGAAGAAAACTTTTCTGTATTTACTAAGCTTATAGAGCTTATACTTTTAGATACATCTTTAGCAAAGATATCAAGAAGCGTCTTTACTCTCCTAGGATCAGAAAATATCTGCTTAAAAAATGAATCATGTGGTTGTATATCCATAGATTTATTTTACTACAAATCAAAAGCATTTGGCAGACTATGCTGATATTGGAATCTAAACGATTCAGATGAAATACTATACCTTTTCCCACTCAAAGCCCACAACGTTCTTATCTTTTTTACTAAACTCTATACCTATTAGATAGATCTCTTGGTACTTGCCTATATACTTTTCATAATATTTTTTCTCTTTTATCTGTTTTAAAGCGATACCCTCTTCTTTGTCTTCTACTACCTTAAACTCTATAATATAAACGCTGTCTTGGTTAAAGACACTAAGATCTATCTGACCTTTGTTTGTGTTGTCTTCTGCTATCACATTTAGCCCTGCTCCGTTAAAAAGCGCATATACAATAGATGCGTAAAAACCTTCATAGGAGTCTATGCCGTTTTTCTATACCGATCATGTGAGATGCTGGCAAATAATGTGTATATAGCATCTTTTAGTTTGTTTATATTTTTCTCTTTAAGAATTTGAAAATTTGTTTTATATTAAGTTCTGTTTTTGTTATATTACTAGTGCCAAAATCTAAATAAAAAAGAAAGGCGTTGTTTAAACTTTTCCTTACTTCTAAGTTTGGATAAGATAGGATATACACTCCATCTTCTTCTAAAAACTCTTTTATCGTAAGATATCCTAATTGAAACAAAAGATTTTCTACCATTATGTTGTCTACATCAAGATTAGATAAAATCTCTTCTCCTACTTCAAGGTTTTCAAGCTCTGGTAGGTAGTATTGATTTTCCACAATCATCTTTATCAAAAATGTAGGTGTTTCTGCCTCAAACCAGTATGGTTTAAAAATTTTCTTATCAAACAACAGCAGTATATCAAAAGGATTGTAAACACTCTCTCCAAGCCAACTATAACCGTTGTACCACTGTTTTACCTTCTCTTTATCAAAATCTTTTAGTCTATCGGAAAATACACTTTCAAGCTCAGATTGGGTATAACCGCATACAGTTGAAAACTCTTCATTTAAAGTGATATCTTGAAGTTGATTCAGTCCACTAAAGATAGATACCTTAGAAAACCTTGATACCCCTGTAAGAAAGACAAGCTTTAGGTATGGGTCAGAGGGCTTTAATATCTCAAAAAACTTTTTTAGTATCTCTCTATTTTGCTTTGCCTTTTCTACATCTTCTATTACATCAAGAATAGGCTTATCGTATTCATCTATAAGCACTACTACTTTTTGATTGTATTTTTCGTATAATTTTTGGATGAGCTCTTGGAATTTTAGGCCTATGATCTCTTCTTCTAAGGGTATTCCATGCTCATTTGATATTTTTCTCAAAAAAGAATTGATAGATTTTTGAAGATTTTCCTCTGTATCTGGATAAGCTTGGCTTAAATCAAGCCTTATCACTGGATACTTTTTCTCCCAATTCCAATTATCGTATAGATAAAGTCCTTTAAAAAGCTCTTTGTTGCCAGAAAATGCTTCTTTTAGTGTATCAAGAAAAAGAGATTTTCCAAACCTTCTTGGGCGGGATAAAAAATAATATCCACCGTTTTCTAATTTTTTAACAAACATTGTTTTATCTACATAATAATAGTTGCTATTTCTTATTTTTTCAAATGTTTGTATACCTATTGGTAAAAGCTTCATATTGTGATTATACCACAAAGTAGTTTTATAAGTTCAGATAGATTATATGAACAAATACCTTCTTAGAATCTTGTCAATAGTTTTGTATCTCATGATGTAATCTCCTGTTGAATATTTGCAAAACTTCATATGATAACCTTTTAAATGTAGAAACTGGTTTACTCTACTTATTATTCTTTAAAATATCTCTCTGAACAAGGATATATTATTTCAAGAATCTAAACAGAGCGATAACATCGCATTTTAATTCTAATAAACAAAACAGTCACTCAGAAACTATGAGAAATGCCTTTAGCACACTAGAGCGCTATCGGGGCGTGGCATACTTGTGAAGCGTGGTATACTTGTAGCGCATTTCAGAGCTAAAGAACAGACAAGTCTAACATGGTTTACAAGTATGCCACAGTTTATGTGTTCACGATGTAGTGAACTTATACACACTATTAGTATTATTAAGCAAAATATGCTAAAATAAAAATTATGGAATGTATTTTTTGTAAGATAGCAAATAAGGAGATTGGGTCGGATATAGTTTACGAAGATGAGCTTTTTGCGGCTTTTAAAGATATAAAACCTGTGGCTCCAACGCATGTACTTATAATACCAAAAAAGCATATAGAAGGGATACAAGCTCTGACCGAGAAAGATGAAGCTCTGGTGGGCAAGATGATACTAAAGGCTAAAGATATAGCCAATACGCTAAACTTAAAAGAAGGCTATAGACTTGTTTTCAACGTAGGAGAGTATGGAGGTCAAACGGTTTTTCATATACACCTACACATAATAGGCGGAAGACCGATGATGTGGCCTCCGGGTTGATGCCAGAGTATTTTATAGGCGAAGGCACCCTTGTAAACGCTTTATTGGTATTTGTTGGTGGATACTTTGGGAGTTTGTTTGGAAAATATATTCCACATTCTATAAAAGAAGCCACTCTAAAAGCTTTTGGATTATTTTCTTTTGGTATGGCTTATCATCTTTTTACCGAGGGCTCAAAAGCAAATATTATAGAGGTATTGGCTTTTCTTATAATAGGGGGCGTAATAGGACACTACTTTGATTTTGAGTCAAACTTAGATAAGATTTTTTTAAAAGCATTTAAAAACATAGGTTCACCAGAGGGGTTTAATACAGCCACAATAATGTTTTGCGTAGGACCTATAACCATACTTGGTTGTATCACGGAAGGAGCAAAAGCTCAAAATAGCCTTATTTTGTCAAAAGCTATAATGGATGGTATAAGTGCAGTACTTCTTTCTTCTTCGATGGGTAGGTCTGTGGTGTTTTCATCGTTTTCAATACTCCTTTATCAGGGTTCTCTTACTTATGTAGCTTACTTTTTTAAAAGCTCAATAAGCAGTAGTTCTTTAGAAAATGTAGCTTTTATTGGAGCTTGTCTTATAGTGGGTTTGGCTTTGAAGCTTTTAGGAATAGCCAAAGATCTAAAGCTTTTAAATTTTATTCTTTCTCCTATAATAGCTATTTTTATAAAATCTTAACACTAAAATAATAAAAATATCTTATAATAAAAATATGAGTGTAAAAATAGGTATAAATGGTTTTGGACGTATTGGTAGAGCTTTTTTTAAAATAGCCTTTGAAAGAGGCTTAGATATAGTAGCTATTAACGATTTAACAGATACAAAAACCTTAGCACATCTTCTAAAATATGACTCTGTGCACAAAATATGGAAAAAAGATATATCATACACAGAAGATTCTATAATAGTAAACGGTAAAAGTATAAAAGTATTTGCAAAGAAAGACCCAGCAGAACTTCCTTGGAAAGACCTTGGGGTAGATATAGTAATTGAGTCTACGGGGCTTTTTAGAGACAGAGAAAATGCCTCTAAACATTTGTCAGCAGGAGCTAAAAAAGTGCTTATCTCAGCTCCAGGGAAAAATCCAGACATTACGATCGTTCTTGGAGTAAATCAAGATAGTTATAATCCAGCCCAGCATCACATAATATCAAACGCATCTTGTACTACAAACTGTATGGCACCTGTATGCTATGTGCTTGATAAAGAATTTGGTATAAAAAATGGTTATATGGTAACGGTACATTCTTACACAAACGACCAAAGAATACTAGATCTTCCCCACAAAGATTTAAGAAGAGCAAGAGCCGCAGCAGTAAACATAATACCAACCACCACAGGTGCAGCCAAAGCCGTTACTGAAGTTTTACCCCATCTTAAAGGTAAACTTGGAAGCACATCAAGAAGAGTACCAGTATCAGATGGTTCTATTATAGAATTAACAGCTATATTGGAAAATCCTCCTCAGGATGTGGCTGCCTTAAACGAAGTTTTCAAAAAAACCAGCGAAACATACCTAAAGGGTATACTAGAATACACTGAAGAACCCTTGGTATCCTCTGATATAGTTGGTAATCCTCATTCAGCAATATTTGACGCAGAGCTTTCTTTTGTAAACGGTGATTTGGTGCATGTGGTGGCCTGGTACGATAACGAATGGGGATACTCTACACGTCTTGTGGATTTGGCAGAGTTTGTAATAAACAAAGGCATATAAAACAAAATTGAATTTTATAGATATAGCCCAAATAAAGGTAAAAGCTGGAGATGGTGGAAACGGAGGAGTTTATTTTTTAAGAGAAAAGTATAGACCTTATGGGGGGCCTGCAGGTGGAGATGGAGGAAAAGGCGGTTCTGTTATATTACAAGCGGATTCTTCAAAAACAACGTTTTTGGATTTTAAATATAAAAGGCATTTTGTAGCTCAAAACGGAGAGCATGGAAAACCAAAAAATCAGCATGGTAAAAACGGTAAAGACATTGTAATAAAAGTGCCAGTAGGAACTATAGTAATAGATAAAAAAACCAACGATGTTCTATGTGACCTTGTAAAACATGGTCAAAGTTGTGTAGTGGCAAAAGGCGGAGATGGTGGTCTTGGCAACGCTCACTTTGCAACACCTACAAATCAAACTCCAAGAAAGTTTACACATGGCAAAAAAGGAGAAGAAAAAGAGCTTATTCTTATATTAAAAACAATAGCCGACATAGCCATAGTAGGCTTACCAAACGTTGGCAAATCAACACTTTTATTGGTTTTAACCAATGCACATCCAAAAATCGCCGATTATCCTTTTACTACGCTTTATCCAGAGTTAGGGGTTATTAAAACCGATGATAAATCTTTTACCATCGCTGATATACCAGGAATTATAGAAAACGCTCACAAAGGAGCTGGGCTTGGGCTTGATTTTTTAAAGCACATAGAACGTTCAAAATATTTGGTTCTTGCTATCGATTTGTCTAGCGAAAACCCTGTTAAAGATTTTGAAATCCTAATCACTGAAATTTATCTTTACGATAAAAGCTTAATACAAAAAGTTAAAACCATTGTAGGTACAAAGCTTGATATAGCAAAGAAAGAAAATTTAGAGCTTTTAGAAAAATTAGCCAAAGAAAAATCCCTTGATTTTATACCGGTTTCTTCTACCACAGGACAAAATATAGAATACTTAAAAGAATACATAACAAACTTAATGAACCATTAAAAGCATAAAAAATCAGTTTCATCAGATATTTATAGATATATATAATATGTATCATAGTGATAAATTATTTCTAATGATAAGTTAACTATATATTTAGAAAGCCCCCTCAAAAGAGGGGTAAAAGAAGGATAGGAATGGTTGCATCAAGACGCTTCAAGAAAATTAATAATAACTCTTTTCTCCACTTACTTTTCCACTAAATACCTTATACGCATACCTAGTATAATATATAACTATAGGCATAAATATAACCGTTACAATAAGCATCACTGTTAGAGTGAGGGTAGAAGAAGAAGCGTTAAACACTGTTAGACTGTAATCTGGATTTATACTTGAGCGCATCAAAACTGGGAAAGAAGCACAAGCTACATTTAAAACAGTGAAAGCATTAACAAGCCCAGATGCATAAACCATTTTTTCGTATTTACCAGATTTTAGTAAGCTTACATAGAGTACAACACCTACAAACATCATCAAAGGTATTGCAAAAAGTATTGGATAAGTAAAATAGTTTTTATACAAAAATGGGGCTTCTTGCATTGCCAATGCGTTTGTTAATATTACAGATATTACATATCCTATAACACTTATGCTAGCGTACTTTTTAGCCATCTCGAAAACAGAACCTTCGGTTTTAAGCAACAAGTATGCAGCTCCATGCATAGCAAACATGAAAAAGCTTACCAATCCCATTGCAAGAGGTACTGGTCTTAAAAGCGTGAAAAATGTACCATGGTATACAGCGTCTTGATCTATAGGTACGCCTACTACAGCATTCCCTACGGCAACTCCAAAAAGAATAGCAGGTAAAACATTGCCAAGCCAGTATATAAAATCAAATGTATGCCTCCAAGCCATGGATTCTCTTTTGTTGCGGTATTCAAAAGCCACAGCCCTTCCTATAAGAGCCCATAAGACAAGAAGTATCGCTAAATAAAAGCCAGAAAACGAAGCAGCGTAAACTGTAGGAAAAGCAGCAAACAGTAAGCCGCCACCAGCTATAAGCCAAACTTCGTTTCCATCCCATACTGGCGCTACAGAATTATAAAGAGCTATTCTGTCATATTCTTTTTTCATAAATATCATAGGAAAAGCACTACCCAAATCAAATCCATCAGTTATTGAGTAGCCAATTAAAAATACACCTGCTATCAAAAACCACAAACCTTGTAAGGTAAAAAGTCCATCTGGTAATATACCCATAGTATTCACCTCCTTAAGAAATCCTGTTATCGTTGTTCAAATCTGTCTTAGAAGCTTGCAAAGCTGTACTCGTCGAGCCCATAGCTGGAGCTGTAGAAGGAGCCTCGGTGTCTTCGTACTCTTTTACTTTCTTTATCATAGTGGTTACATATACGTAGAATAGTAGTATGTATATTGTCACGAAAGTAAGCACAGAGAACATTACATTTGAAGTAGAATTAAAAGATACAGCATCGGCAGTTTTAAGCACGCCAGTAACTATCCAAGGTTGACGACCTATTTCAGCGGTCATCCAGCCAAGCTCAGAAGCTATAAATGGAAGGGGAATTGAATATAAAACGGTCTTTAAGAAAGCTTTGTTGGTATAAAGAGTACCTTTTTTATAGAGATATAGACCCCACAAAGTTACAAATGCAAAGAAAAATCCAAGACCAACCATTATATGAAATGGCATGAAGACAAGATTTATAGGTGGTAGATCTTTTAAAGAAATGTTGTAAGCTTTGGCATAAGCTTTATCGGCCACTATCTTGTCTTTCAAAGCTGGGTTTGGATTAGAAGCGTATTGGGCTTCTAATGTTTTTTCTTCGTTTGCATAGTTTTGGGCTTTTTGATCGTACATAGTTATCAAATCGTTTATACCGTATACTTTGGCATCAAAGTTATGATAAGACAAGAAAGATAACAAACCAGGGATTTGTATAAAAGGATAAGTCTTTTGGGCACTTTGGTCTACATAACCAAAAACATCTAAAGAAGCTGGTTGCTCGGTGTTCCATTTACCTTCCATCATAGCAAGTTTAAGGGGTTGATATTCTGCCACTAAGTGTCCAGCCGTGTCCCCTATTATAATTTCAGATACGGATACTATGACAGTAAAAATAAGAGCTACTTTTAAACCAGCTTTGGCCATGTCGATATTTTTGTTTCTTAATAAGAAATAAGCCATTACACCCATTACAAAAAAACCAGCGGTAATTTGACCTGCTGTTACAGTATGCAAAAGCCTTATGACAGTAGTATGGTTTATAACAGCTTCCCAAAAGTTTGTAAGCTCGGCTCTTATACCTTGTGGAGTTTGGACTATTTTGTATCCAGCAGGGGTTTGCATCCACGAATTTGCTATTAAAATCCAAAGAGCGGATAGGTTGCTACCAAGAGCTACCATCCAAGCGGAAAACGTGTGCATACCATCAGATATTCTATCTTTTCCAAATAAGAATACACCTATAAAAGTTGACTCTAAGAAGAAAGCCATAAGACCTTCAATGGCAAGCGGTGCTCCAAAGATGTCACCTACAAACTTTGAATAGGTAAACCAATTTGTACCAAACTCAAACTCCATAGTAAGACCTGTAGCCACACCAGCAGCAAAGTTTACTGCAAAAAGCTTCATCAAAAACATAGCCAATTTGTCATACTTAGGATCTTTGGTTTTGTAAGCTATAGTCTTTACTATGGCTATGAACACAGAGAGCCCCAACGTAAGAGGCACAAAAATAAAGTGGACGATCGCCGTAAAGGCAAACTGAAACCTGGACAAGTCAAGCAAGTCCATAATCTATACCTCCTTTTAAAAGATTATTAATCAAGTATAAGGATCCCAGAACTTCTTAACAAAACCAGGAGTACCTATCTCAAGGATATTGCCGTTTAAAGCTTGCGGTGGTATACCAAGAGGTAAAGGTGCTGGACCAGATATGTTATCTCCCCAAGGAGTATATAAACTACCGTGACAAGGACAATGAAATATGGGAGTATTTGGAAGATGTACCCCTGGATCTCCATCTAGTTTCCACAAAGGAATACAACCAAGATGAGTACATACACCTATGATAGCGTATACGTTATGATTACCCAATATGTCTTTATTATGATTTTTATACTTGTTATCTCTTTCTGGTCCATTCCAATCAAAAGGCGTTGGTAGTTTCATAACAAAAGTAGGAAAACCTCTCCATGATGTAACTCTTAGCTCTAAAGGTTTAAATTGAGATATATCATAAGATACTTTTGACTGTAAACTGGTAGCTGCGTTTGGACCTAAACTTTTTAATACTGGATATAGCACTCCTACCGCTGCCATAACGCCAAATGCACCAACTGTATATTCCAAAAAATCACGTCTTGACGCTTCCATACGCAAAACCTCCTTTGGTTGATTAGCGTCAACCAACCTACATAAGTTTAATTTAACTGAAAAATTATCTTATTACAATGTAATATATCATATGATAATAGTAAAATAAAAATAACTCATAATATATAAGCGTTGTGAAATATACGTGTAAAACTATTTTTTAATAAAAAGTATATATATACTAACTAAAAATGAAATTTCAAAAAAAATTACTATATAGCAAGTAAATCAAGTTTAGATCAAGTTTTCACTATTTGAAACGAGCGTTTAGAGCTACACCAAAATCCAGCTGGGGATCGTTTTTATAAAGTTGAACAAGTTCATTGCCTTTGTTGGTAGGTCTTATATATGTATTTTTGGTAATAATATCTTTTTCGTAATAATCAGCATGTCTCCTTATATCAGAGGTGTATATCTCTGGGGGTGGTTCTTGATAAGTTTTTGATAAATTAAGAGACCTGATATTATCCACTATAGCGCTTACAGAAGGAAGCCTGTTGAAAAAGAATGAAAATCCCACACTTTGCTTCTCATCTCTTGGCAAAGGGGATGATATACTTGTGTATGTATGATAGTTAGTTTTAAAATTTACATCCTTACATGGTATTTTTATATCAAGTTTTAGCGGTTTAGAAAAAGACAAATGTCCAAATAGAAAAAACCCTAAAACAACCACTCCCCGCTTTAACATAAAATTTATTATATACCTATCAAATAAAATTTCAATGATATAAGATTTTTAGTATATAATATAAGCATGTTAAGAGACACATATATAGGCTTAGTAGACGATAGCTTTATAGGAAAACACGTTAAATTGGCAGGATGGATAGATTCCATAAGAGATCACGGCGGTGTTTTGTTTATTGATTTAAGAGATAAAGAAGGTAAACTTCAGGCGGTTTTAGAAGAATCGGGCAATAAAGAACTTTATGATATAGCAAAGCATTTTAAAGAAGAAAGCGTTGTATTGGTAGAAGGTTTGGTAAGAAGAAGACCATCCGGTACGGAAAATCCAAAAATAAAATCTGGCAACGTAGAACTTTTAATAGAGCGTATTGAGCTTTTAAACGCATCGGAGACATTGCCGTTTCCCATAGATGATAATGTAGATATTTCAGAGGAACTAAGATTAAAATATAGATATCTTGATTTAAGAAGACCAAAGTTTCAAAAAGCTATAAAAACAAGAAGTAAAGCCCTTAAGATAACAAGGGATTTTTTTGAAGAAAACGGCTTTTACGAGATAGAGACACCTTTTTTAATAAAATCAACACCAGAAGGAGCAAGAGATTTCTTGGTGCCATCAAGGCTTCACCCTGGCAAATTCTATGCTCTTCCTCAATCCCCACAGCTTTTCAAACAAATACTTATGATATCTGGCTTTGATAGATACTTTCAAATAGCAAGATGCTTTAGAGATGAAGATCTAAGGTCTGACAGACAACCAGAATTTACCCAGATAGATTTTGAAATGTCATTCGTAGAAGAACAAGATATCATGGAAATATCAGAAAAACTTCTTTCTAAACTATTTTTAGAGCTTTTAGACATAGAGCTGAGTACACCCTTTAAAAGAATCACCTACAAAGAAGCGATGGAACGATATGGCTCTGATAAACCAGATACAAGGTTTGGCTTAGAGCTTGTAGACCTTAGTGATATCTTCAAAAATACCAACTTCAACGTATTTAAAAGCGCTATAGAGCAAAAAGGTATTATAAAAGCTATAAAAATAAACAAAATTTTATCAAGAAAAGAGATAGACAATCTTACAGAATATGTAAAAGGATTAGGTGCAAAAGGACTTGCTTGGGGAAAAATTGAAAATGGTGAGTTTAGCTCCCCCATAGCCAAATTCCTTACAGAAGAAGAGATAAAAGCGATGCTTTCAAGGCTTGAGGCCAAAGATCAAGATATGATATTTTTCTCAGCAGACAAGCCTAAAAACGTATATAAAATACTTGGAAATTTAAGATTGCAACTTGGTAAGATGCTAAATCTTATAGATGAATCCAAATTTGCGTTTCTATGGGTAGTGGATTTTCCAATGTTTGAATACAATGAAGAGGAAGGAAGGCTTGAGGCTATGCACCATCCTTTCACATCTCCAAAAACAGAGGATTTAGATAAGATAAAATATATTGTTGACAAGTCCGATAAAGAAGATATAATTAATATTGGTGAAAACATTGGTGCAAGGGCTTACGATATTGTGCTAAACGGTGTTGAGATAGGAGGAGGTTCTATAAGAATACACAAGCAAGATATACAGAAGCTTGTATTTAAGATTTTAAATATAACGGATGAAGAAGCAGCTATGAAGTTTGGATTTTTATTGGAAGCTCTAAAATACGGAGCACCACCACATGGAGGGCTGGCCTTTGGTTTTGATAGACTTATGGCTATGATGCTTGGTTTTGACTCTATAAGAGATGTTATAGCTTTCCCCAAAACCCAGAAAGGTACTTGCTTGCTTACCGGTGCTCCAGATGTAGTTTCAGATAAGCAACTTAAAGAACTGCATATAAAAATCACTTGATGGAACTTTACAAAACGCTGTTAAACCTTGGCTACGAAAGAAGAAAAAGCCAAGAGAAAATGTTTAGCATAGTAGAAGAATGTATAAATAAAGAAGACTTTGATGATGAGGAGCAAAACGTCGTTTTAATAGAAGCTCCCACTGGAGTTGGCAAAAGCTTTGGATATTTACTGCCTATCATAGAGCATGGTAAACAAGCAATAATATCCACCAAGACAAAAATCCTACAAGAACAACTAAGAAGGGACCTTGAACACCTATCTTCTATAAGAAAAAACTATTTTGGTAAAGGTATAAATTATCTTATATTAAAAGGAAAAGCAAACTACCTTTGTCTTGATAGATTTTACGATAAAGAAAACGAATTAAAACAAACCACAATATTTGGAAAAGTAAGCCTCGCAAATACTATAAGAGAACTTATAGAATCCTCAGGATGGGACGGAGATATAGAATTTACCAACATACCCTTAGAGGTATGGACTGATATAAATATAGACGAAAATTACTGTGATTCCAATTATAGAAAATCTTGCCCTTATCTAAAAGATTGTTTTTACTATAAAAAGCTAAAAGACAAAGAAAAACTAGCGGATATTTTGGTAATAAACCATAGCCTTTTGGTTTTAAAAAACTTTGACGATACAGAAGAGAAAATCCTTGTAATAGATGAGGCGCATGAACTTGATGAAGCTTTGGTAAAATCCCTTACTTCTGGATTTTCTGTAATCAGTCTAATGAGACTTGTAGCATCTATAAGAGATATGCTTCCAAACGATAATAAAAATATGCTTGATAATGTTGATATACTTGAAATAGAGCGATGGAATCGTGTTTCAGAGCTAAGGAGTGTCAATGGCATGTCATCGTTCCAAGAAATGCTAAGCACACTATTTAAACGTTTATTTGAAGGTATCTTTGAAAATAAAAAACAAAAACCAACTAATAAGTCTACCATAGGTAAAGCTCCAAGCTCAATACCTTTGGATAAACCTTTTTTTGTAGAACCATTAATTAGTATGGTATATGAACCTTTAAACCAAGCTGTAAACGTCATAAAAAATTATGTCATAAACATCGTCAAAGAAAGGCTTGAATACAAAAATACCATAAGCAGAAAGTTTAAGGCTTTTTTGGAAAGCTCCTTGTTATTTGAAAATGAATTTTTAAATAGATTTAGCATAGATACAAGCGAACTTCAAGATGATTTTGCAGATGGATCAGCAGATAGGTTAGAACGTGAAATTATGAGGCTTATAGCAAAATTCAAATCTATCTCAAACCGCGTATCAAACATTTACAACACTCTAAAATACATGGAAGATGAAGAAAATAAAGATATTATAGGTTTTGTGGTAAGTAGGGAATTTTCTAAAAAGCTTGGGGATTTTAACTACAAAATAGAGGCTTTTCCAATATTCCCAAGAGATGCTATAGATCTATCTAATTACAAATATGTAATACTAACATCTGCAACTCTTGACAAAGACCTCATAGAGCTTACCACAGGCATAAGCGGTGAATATCACTCTTTAGAGCATGTATTCAATTATGAAGATGTTAGTTTTATCATAAAAAATATAGTGCCAAAAAATAAAGATTTATGGAAAGAAGAGCTAATAAATAGTCTAAGATATTTAAGAACATTCTATAGCAAAGTTTTGGTGCTTTTAACAAGCTATGAACAAATGGAATATATACCAAAAGATGAGGATATTATATTCCAAAATACAACAACCTTAAGAAAAGCCATAGAAATGGTAGAAAATGGAGATAAAAACGTATTGGTAGGGGTGGATTCTGTATGGACAGGTATAGATTTGAAAGGAGATAAGGGGCTTTTGATGGCAAAGCTTCCTTTTGACTCTCCTGAAGATCCCATAAACTACCATAGGATGAGGTATTTCAAAAAACATAACAAAGCGACGACATCACATTTTGGATCTATGGAACAGGCAATGGCACACAGTAGCTCAGAAAAATGCTTAAAGCACACTATGGATGGTTTTATTTATATGAGGAAAAAGGCGTTTTTGCAATTTAAACAAGGATTTGGAAGACTTGTAAGAAGCAAAAAAGACAAAGGCACCATCATAATATGCGATTCTAGGATATGGAGATATGAAGAGTTTATAAATTTTATTAAAAGCTTAAGAGTTAAAATATATTATCGCCAGCAAAGAGGCGACTAAAAATATCTTTGCAATAAGAAGAGGTAAGCTTGCAAGAGTATAGAGTAAACGAAAAGATCACAGCAAGAGAGGTAAGGCTAATAGACGAGAACGGAAATCAAATAGGCATAGTACCAATAGGAGAAGCTCTTGAAGCTGCAAACAGAAAAGGCCTTGACCTTGTGGAAATAGCACCGCAGGCAAATCCACCGGTATGTAAGATTTTAAACTACAGCAAGTTTAAGTATGAGATTCAAAAAAAAGAAAAAGAAGCTAAGAAAAAACAAAAAGAATCTGCTATAAATGTAAAAGATATAAACCTTAAAGTGATGATAGACAATCACGATTTAGCTATCAAAATTAAACAGATGAGAGAGTTTTTAGAAGATGGAGACAAAGTAAGAGTGCGTATAAGGTTTAGAGGAAGAGAAAACATATACCCAGAGCTTGGTAACAAGCTTGTGGATAAAATTATAAACGAGTTAGCGGATGTTGGTGTTTTGGAAAAGCCTCCTCTAAAAGAAAACGCATTCTTGACCTTTACATTGCTTCCTAAGAAAAAATAAGTTATAATAATAAGCTTAAACTAAGTTTGGAGGTTTTTATGAAGGTAAAGATGAAGACGAATAGAACTATGGCAAAAAGGTTTAAACTCACCGCCAACGGCCACATCAAAAGGGCCAAAGCAAACGGAAGCCACTACAACACCAGAAAACCAAAAGACAGAAAAAGAAGACTAAGAAAGAAAACCCTTATTACAAATCCAAAAGTAGAAAGGAAGCTAAAACCACTTTTACAAAATATATGACATAGATAATGATCTTTGTTATCAAAATTGGTTCAAACGTCTTATCTACAGAGGGAGGGGATTTTGACATAAGCTTTATCTCCTCCATCGCCGAGGATATAAAAACTCTACAAAAAGAACATATTAAGTTTCTTATAGTATCCTCCGGAGCCGTTATGGCTGGAAAAAAAATCCTAAATATAAAAGGGGATTCCATCCTTTCAAGACAAATACTTGCCTCCGTTGGCCAATCGAGGCTTATGTCTTTGTACGACAACATATTTTCAAATTATAACCTTACTATAAGCCAAATACTTATAACCTCTGATATTTTTACAAATCAAAACATGTTTTCAAACGCCCAGAGGACGATAGAAGGACTCTTAGATCACAACATCATACCCATTATAAACGAAAACGACGCTATAGCCACCGAAGAGCTTATATTTGGAGATAACGATTTTTTAAGCGTTTACGTATCTTATATATCAAAAGCCTCAAAACTTGTTATATTCTCAACTGCCGGCGGGCTTTATACAAAAGATGGCAAAACCCTCATAAAAGAAGTGTCAAATTTTGAAGAGGCTTTCAAAGAGGTAAACCCCTCCAAAAGCACCTTTGGAAGCGGTGGCATGCTTAGCAAACTACAAGCTTCCATGATGGCATCAAACATCGGTATAGAGGTTTTTATAACCTCTAAAAGCCAAAGACTTATAGATATATACACTGACAAAGCTATAGGCACCAAAATACCACCAAAACAAAACTCAAAACTAAAACCAAAAGATCTTATCAAATTGGCCCAGTATTCAAGAGGCATCATATATATAGATGAAGGGGCTAAAAAAGCACTTTTAAGCAGAAAAGCACTCCTTGCCATAGGTATAAAAGGTTTTGACGGAGTTTTCAAAAAAGGGGATCTGGTAAGTATATCAGATGAACAAGGTATTATGATAGGTAAAGGAAAAGTCCAGTACGATTCCAAAGAACTAAAAAATATAATAGGCAAAAAAAACAAAGAGGTCATAAAAACAGACGATATCTATATCATACACATATAAAAAATTTTTTATATATTAGTTTCTATCTTGAAAGGAGGTTTTATTTATGGAAAGCAAAAGCCTAAAGGATATAGCTAAGATAAAGGAGTTCGCCGACGGCGTAAATATAGAGATAACAGAACATGTAGATGAAAACAAGATAGAAAACATGCTAAACGCTTGCAAAACAGGGCAATGTGATTGCATGAGCACTGATATGAAAAACAAGATCACATCTATGTATCTTAAAAAAGAAAATGGCAAACTAAATATCGTAATAGTTGGTAACGTATCAAAAGAAGATATAAAAGCTTCTATGGAAAGATGTGAGTGTTATGAAAATACCGAGTGTTCAAAATAAGTGCTAAAAGAGATAGAAAGCGTCATCATTTTTCTTCTTACGATGTTTCTTGTTATAAAACAACCAAAAAATATACCCATTGGTATATCTGTTGTTGTTGGAGGGGTTTTGAGCTTTTTGCTTGGGATAGTAAATATAAACGATATATATGAGGTTATAAAACTCGTATGGGATGCAAGCTTGGCTTTTATAGGCATTATCTTCATATCGGTGGTGCTTGACAACATAGGGTTTTTTGAGTGGATTTCGCTAAAAGCCATAGACAAAGCCAACGAAGATGGCATCAAGCTATATGTTTATATGCTTCTAATAGGAGCTTTGATATCTATATTTTTAGCCAACGACGGCGCTGCTTTGATGCTAACTCCTATCGTTTATTCTAAGATAAAGCATTTAAACCTTCAAGATGAACAAGCAAGAGCTTACATGGTAGGAGGAGGTTTTATATCTGATACTGCAAGTATTGGGCTTGTAATATCAAATTTAACAAACATTATCACAGCGGATTTTTTTCACATAAGCTTTTTAGAATATGCCAAATCTATGCTTCTTGTAAATATTGTATCTATCGTAAGTTCCATAGCGGTTTTACTTATTTATTATAAAAATCATCTTCCTAAAAGCTACAAAAAAGAGATTTTAGAAGACAAAAACCCAGAGGAAGCCATAAAAGATAGATTTTTATTTTATTTGGCTTGGCCAATAGGTGCTTTGGCTATAGGGCTTTTGATGGTATCCCACATATACAACATCCCAACATCTTTTATCATCATATTTGCCGGGATTTTGATATCTATAGGAAGTTTAAAAAACAAAAAAGTAAATCTAAAACATATCATTTTCAAAGAAACCCCTTGGCAAATACTCATATTTTCAATAGGTATGTACGTGGTGGTGTTTGGTCTTCAAAAAGCGTTTTTGTATCAGATAATGCCCGGTGTAATAAGATTTTTTATAGATGGTGGTAAATTTGTGGCAATTATGGGCGTAGGTGTGTTATCAGGGGTTTTATCGGCTCTTATCAACAACCTTCCCACCGTTATGCTTATAAATTTAAACATCAAACTTGCAAACCCGGCTGATCACATGAGCCATATTTTAGCTTTGGCAAATCTAATAGGTACAGATATAGGTCCAAAGATGACACCCATTGGTTCTTTGGCAACACTTTTATGGCTTCACGTATTAAACAAAAAAGGTTTAAACATATCTTATGCTTATTATATAAAAGTTGGTATCATCCTTACGATACCGGTTTTGATACTTACGCTTCTTAGTCTTTATGTTTTTAGTTTAGCTTAAAAGCTTATAAAACAACCCCCAAAATGGGGGTGTAAATAAATTTATCAGTTTGAAAGTGCTGCTATTAAATCTGGCGTAGAACCATCAAATACATATACGTTTGTATAGCCAAGAGCTTCCAGATAACCCATAGCTCTATTGGCAAATTTTACAAGCTTACAAGTGGTTATAATTGGTGCTTCCTTATCCTTTGGAAGCTTATCAAGGTGCTTTGTAATCTCTGTAATTGGTATGTAGTAAGCATTTTTGATACCTGCTTCTTCTACATTTTTACCTTCTACCTTACCCACAGGTCTTACATCCAATATGAGGGCTCCGTTTTGGTACAGCTCTTTTACCTTTTCAATGTCTATAAGCCCTAAGTTTGGCTTTTTCTTGTCTTGCTCAATGGCTTTTTCAATCTTGTCCACAAGCATTCCGAACATAAATGCACCTCCTTTTAGAGTTAGTTTTAATTAACAAAATATATTAATTTAGAATTATTTGAAAATGATATTTTATAGTTTAAAAATGAATATTAGAATATTCTTATATAACAATTACTACGAAGTATTATAAGAAAATAAAAAACTAAAATCACAAACATTTCACTATAATGATAGTCAAGTATTTTAAAGGAGGTTTTTTTCATGAAAAAGAGGCTTCTTGCTTTGGCGGTGTTTACAGGTTTAATTGGAGTGTGGCAAACAGGTGCTTTTGCCACAAATGGCGATGATCTTATAGGCGTTACACCAAACTCAGAGGCAATGGGTGGCATAGGTGTTGGTATGCCTGTGGGTTCTGTGGACTCTATCTTTAGAAACCCAGCTTGGATGAGCGTAGCAAGATCAAACAAAGTCCAGTTTGGCGGTATGCTTTTTATGCCAAGCGTAAAAGCTGAAAGCAATAATGCATTTATAGGCACTTCTGGTGCACCATCATCTGCTTCTGCTGATAGCGACGCAAACCTCTTTTTAGTGCCAGAGATAGGTATAGTGGACAAGATAAACGATAAACTTGTATTTGGTATAGGTGCTTTTGGTGTATCTGGTATGGGTACAGATTACAACGGTAAGGGTCCGCAGCAGATTATAGGGCAAAACGCTCAAGGCCCAGTTACAATTCCAGCTTTTTACAACATGAGAACAACGCTTCAGTTTATGCGTATAATACCAGCCTTATCTTACCAGATAAACCCAATGATAAGCGTAGGTGCCGGTAT
Source organism: Hydrogenobaculum sp. Y04AAS1 (assembly GCF_000020785.1). Classification (NCBI taxonomy): domain Bacteria; kingdom Pseudomonadati; phylum Aquificota; class Aquificia; order Aquificales; family Aquificaceae; genus Hydrogenobaculum; species Hydrogenobaculum sp. Y04AAS1. The sequence goes on along the minus strand of NC_011126.1, from coordinate 397,177 downwards.
AGATTTTGCCTACGGATCACTTGATATGAACGCTACTATGCCAAATGAATGTACACCTTTAATGCAACCTCCTTATCTCTATTGTACCAGCAAAGCATCTTACGGTGGGGGTCAAAGTTCGGCACTTGGTATAGGTGGTCAGCTTGGTGTAGCCTTTAACTTCGGGAATTTTGTATACGCTGGTTTAAACTATCAAACACCTATATCTATGACATATAGACATGTGTTTGATTTTCAAGGAGCATCCCATTATAATTTTACTGGAAGTTTCCAAGATCTTAAACTTGAACAACCTCAAGAGCTTGCTTTTGGTGTAGGTATAGCACCCACTAACAAATGGAACGTAGGTGCTGATGTTAGATGGATAAACTGGTCAAATGCCGATGGTTACAAAGACTTTGGCTGGAAAGACCAATGGGTATTTGCTCTTGGTACATCTTACAAGCTAACACCAAAACTCACATTAAGAGCTGGTTTTAACTATGCAAGAAGCCCTATAAGAAGCAACAATTTTGGATCAAACATGAGTCAAACGCCAGCCGCCTCTATAAGCGGAGCCCAGTTTAATCAATATGCTATAGACTTCTTTAACCTATACGGATTCCCAGCTATTACAGAAGAAGCTATAACGCTTGGTGGAAGCTATCAGTTTACAAACACCTTTGGTGTATCGCTTGCTTATGAGCATGATTTCCAACATAGCGTAACGGATAGTGGATATTGTTATGATGGTTTAAATAACACTAATAATCCATGCTCTATAGGTGCAAAAAACGCAGAAGATGCCATAAACGTAGCTCTTGAATGGAGATTTTGATATAAACTTTAAAGGAGGCCTTTGGCCTTCCTTTTTATCCAAGATATATAACTCTATCAAAAAATGGTTTTAGTTCTTCGTTGTGAGTAGCTACAATTATAGTTATATTTGATTCTTTGTTTAGGGATTTTAATAAAGAAAAAATCTTATGAGATTCTTTGTGATCAAGGTTTCCAGTGGGCTCATCGGCTATGAGGATTTGAGGTTCTCTTACAAGGGCTCTTGCTATAGCTACCCTTTGCTGTTCACCGCCGGAGAGTTCGTAAGGTTTGTAGTTTAGCCTGTGGTCCAATCTAAGAAAGCTAAGAAGCTCTATGGCTTTTTTCTTATCTCCAAACAAAGATACATTTTCAAGCACATCAAAATCTTCTAAAAGATAATAAAATTGAAATATAAAAGAAATGTATTTTTTCCTAAGCTTAGATACAGCTTTTTCGTTTAGTACTTTTCCGTCTTTTGCATACCAAACACCAAGTATATTTACATCACCAGAAGAAGGGGTTTCTATACCACCTATTATATGAAGGGTTGTAGATTTACCAGAACCAGAGGGCCCCATTATACCTACAAACTCACCTTTTTTTATAGAAAGGCTTAAACCTTCAACTACAGGCTTATCTTTGTATATTTTTGATACGTTTTTTAGTTCTATCATACCGTCAGTCATTTCTTAGTATCCTTACTATGTTTTCTTTTACAGCGTAATAAGAGGGTATAAAAGCTGCCACAAGGCTTAAAAATATCACCAACAAAAAGACCTCCATCACATCTTTAAAAGATATAGAAACTGGCACATAAGACATAAGGTATATGCTTTTTTGGACATGTATTAGTTTAAATTTGTTTATAAAAAACTCCAAAACAAAAGACGTCAAAACACCCACCAAAAACCCACTAAGGCTAAGTAAAAGCCCTTGTATAAGTATTATAGCCATGATAAAAGATTTTGGTTCTCCGTAAACTCTAAATATGGCTATATCTCTTAGCTTTTCTTTTACTTTTATAAAAAGAAGGCTTGTAATATTAAAAGATGCCACTACTATCATGAGAGTAAGTACAAAAAATATACCTCTTTCTTCGGTTTGAAGAGCTTCAAAAAGCGGTTTATTCATATCTATCCAAGTGGTTATTATAAATTTTTCTCCTATCATAGGTTTTAGGCTTTTAGCAAAAGAAGGAGCATAAAATGGATTTTTTAAATTTATCTCAACGACTCTTGTGGGCGGATTATTTACAAAAAGCTTGTCTGCAACACTGTTATCCATAAGCACGGTAGAATAATCTATATCAAATATACCACTGTTAAGAGTACCCACCACAGGCAAGTTTTGAACCTTTGGCATATAACCAAAAGGCGTTTGTACACCCACAGGCGATATGATACTAACATAATCACCTTTTGACACCCCAAGCATAGCAGCCAAATCTTTACCAAGAATAACACCTTTTTTATCCAAAGAACCTTTTATCTTATTTGCAAAAAAACTCAAATTTTTAGTGTTGCCAAAATCCATAGCATCTACATTGACAGCACTTATATAAGAGCCCCTTTGAATAGCCCCGTGATATATCTTGAAATAGGAGAACATCTTTATATCTTTTTTGTTTTTTTCTAAAAGCCCCAAAACTTTAGGTATATCGGCCTTAGAATTATCTCCTACGTATGTCAGTATTAAATTTGGCATAGACCCCAAAAGCTTAATTCTAAGATTGTCTTGAAATCCTTCAAAAACGCCGTTTGTAAGAAGTATCCCAGCGGTGCTTATCACAATCCCAAAAAACGATATCAAGCTTATGATAAATGTACTTCCTTTAAAACTGAGCAAATATCTTATAGCTATCTTTAATGCCTTAAATCTCACAGCTTATATTATACTCATTCTAAATGAAAATATAATGTATAAGACACAAAAACCACTATTTTGGCTTTAAAAGCTTAGCGTCAATGATTGATTGTTTGTAAAATCTCTGTTGTTGTTCTCCTGCCTAATTTTGTTTTATCAAAATCTTTATCAAAACTAACAATGGTTAGTTTGTATTTTTCTGCTATTCTATATTGATAAGCATCATCAAAATCAAGATCAAACACTTTCATTATATTTATCAATCGTTTTAAGTCATAATAATGGTCTAGCGACAATATAGCTTTTAGAACAAGTCTAAGGTCTTCTATCAATTTATCAAATTTTTCAAGCTTGTTTCGTTTCTTAAGTATTACACCTATTGAATGAATCGAGAAATCAGATATAAAAAAATCAATTTTATCGTACTGTTCTAACAAATTTACACATTCTTGAGCTTTTTCTTGTTCCAATGCTATTTCCAATATTATGTTTGTGTCTAATAAAAGCACCAAATTTTATAATTCAATATCCCAAATCTTATGTTGTAACTCCACAGATGTATACTTATCCTTTAAATCAGATAAACAGCCCCTCCATTCAAAAGAAGGACGTGGCGCCATACTTGCTGATCGTGGTATACTTGTAGGTCGTGGTATACTTGTAGGTTTTCTTTTGATACCTTTCTTTGTTGATGGGGCATAAAAGCTTTTATGTGTCTTAGATTTATAATCATTCTTCATAACTAAAATCTCCTATATATAATTATAATCCTCAAACCCACTCACGTCAACTTACATGTACAAGTTCAATACATTGTAAGTACATAGACCGTGGCATACTTTTATTGCGTGGCATACTTGTGAACCGTGGCATACTTGTCGTGAGATTAATGTCTTTTAAAAAGACAGGTATCTGAAACGTGCTTATCCACTCTGTATTCATAGTGTATGAACTTATACAATATCATGAGAGTGCATAGTATAAGTTATAATATTAAAACAACAAATTATGGTAAAATATTTATTTAAAGTGTTAAACTTTGACTAATTTTAAGGAGGTAGTATGAGCTCAAAACATTATCGTGCACAGAGGATGTACGAAAGTGTGGTGGTGTTTAAACCCACACTTACCGAGGATGAGTACAATACAAAGCTAAATGAAGTGAAAGACTTCATAGCCAAAAAAGGTGGAAATATTGTCCATGAAGAAGATTGGGGTACTAAAAATTTGGCCTATAAAATAAGTGGATTTGGGCATGGAAGATACCACTTCTTCAAAATATTTTCTACAAATTCGCAACTGCCAAACGACCTTGACTTTTACTACAAAATAAATGAAGATATTATAAGATGGTTAAATATCTTATCCAAAGAAACCAGCGAGGAAAAAGTTTCGCAATAAATAGGGGATTTTATGATAAACAAAGTTATTTTGATAGGTAGATTGACAAAAGACCCAGAGCTAAGGATACTTCCATCTGGCAACAAGACAATTGATATATCTATAGCCTACAACAGAAACTACAGAGTAAACAACGAGTGGAAAGAAGAAGCGCACTATTTTGATGTAAAAGCCTATGGAGCATTGGCTGATAGACTATCTACACAAATATCAAAAGGTTATATGATACTTGTAGAAGGAAGGCTCGCTCAAGATAGGTGGACTTCTCAAGATGGTAAAAATATGTCTAAAGTAAGCATAGTAGCCGAAAGCATAAAGATAATCTCAAGACCACAAGGTACACAAAATAAAGCTTCCGCACAAGAAGATTTGTCTGAAGGCTTTTACAACGATGAAGATATAAACGGTATAGAAAATATTAAGTCTGATATAGAAAAAAGCTTAGAAGACGATGATGACGTACCATTTTAAAAACTTTGAAAAAGGAGTGTGAAGTATGATGGAAACCAAGATGAAAAAAGCTAAAGTTTGCAAGTTTTGCATGGAAAAAAGAGACCCAAACTACAAAAACTATAACGAACTAAGAGAGTTTATGTCTGAGCATGGCAAAATTCTTCCAAGAAGAATGACTTTCGTATGTGCCAAACATCAAAGAAAGTTAGCCAATGAAATAAAAAGGGCTAGACAGCTAGCTTTACTGCCTTACGTAGTAGTATAAGGAGGATATCATGAAGGTAATTCTTTTAGAAGAATTGGAAGGACGTGGAAGTTTTGGAGATATTATAACGGTAAAAGATGGTTTTGCCAACAACTATCTAATACCAAGGAAATTGGCATTACCAGCCACAGAAGGTAATATAAAACATATTCAAAGCATACTTTCCCAAAAAGCCAGAAAACTTGAGAAAATAAGAACTCAAGCTCAAGAACTTGCCAAAAAGCTTGACGGTGCAGAAATCACCATTAAAAAACCTGTGGGTCAAAATGGTAAACTCTTTGGTGCTATAACCACTTCAGACATCGCCAAAGCTCTCAACGAAAAAGGCTTCAACGTAGACAAAAAACAAATAATAATAAGTTCACCCATTAAAAACTTAGGTTTATATACCATCAAAGTTAGACTACACAACGACATATACGCTAGTATAAAAGTAAATGTAGAAGAACAAAAGTAAACATCTTATATAGCTGGCTTTACGCCAGCTTCTTACAATATACAATATCATAGATTTTCACAAATACATAAGTTATCATTTACTTATGAATATATTGGTGCTCTTCATACATATAACATCCGCTTGCTTATGGGTAGGTGGTATGCTATTTATGGTGTTTGTATCTTCTCCTTATATAAGAAGAACACCCTTTAAAGATGAAGCTTTTCAAAACATAGGAAAAAGATTTAGCAACATAGGTACTCTAATAGGTCTTCCGACGCTTTTTATAACGGGACTTCTAAACATGCATTTTTTATCAATACCTTATAATTCATTACTCCATCCGGAGTCACTGTATCAGAAAACGCTTCAAATTAAAATTCATACTTTCTTCTTGGTAGTATTTATATCAGTTCTTCATGATTTTTATTTTAGTCCAAAAGCCAAAAACTCTAAAAAATATGCAAAAATAACAAGAATACTAGGTATATTAAACTTAATTTTAAGTCTTGGTATAGTTTTTCTAGCAAGCGCTTTGAGATATAACATGTGATAAAATTGTTTTATGGAAAAAAATCATTCAATAGTATCTTTGGCCTTTGGCATACTTTTAGTATATTGGCTTTTAGTAACAACAATAAACGCCATAAAAGTAAAAGTAGGAAACAAAGAAAAGCTTATCCAAAAATACCTAACCGAGGATGAACATATAATAGTAGAAGGAGAGATGGTATACATAAAGGAAATCATCACAGCCACGTTGACAGGTATAATCGGTCTCATAATAAGCGTATTGGTATTACTGGCCAAAAAAGATATAAGCCTATTCTTCTTGGTATTTTTATACGCAGCAAGCTTTAGCTTATCTATATTGGTAAAGCCTTATGTTTTAAAGAAAACCACAAAACTTTTTATTACAAACAAAAGGCTTATCTTAGCTTATGGGACTTGGAGTAACAACGTAATTGATTATAGCCTTGACAAAATATCAAACATAGTGTTAAAACAAAGCCCTTTAGGTAGAATCTTTGGTTTTTCAAAAATTGCTATAATAAGTACATCGGGAGCAGAATTAAAAATCTGGAATAGAGAACTCGAATTAAAAAACGCTGAAGAGTTTATAAAAGCTTTTGTATCAATGAGAACGTAGTTTTATAAGATAAAAACTTTTTTATAGCACCCCTAACCTATTTTATTTGTAAATTATATTCTAACATGAACGTTATTTTCTTTCAAATAAGCTTTTAACGCTGGTATAGATATCTTTTTAAAGTGAAATATAGAAGCCGCTAAACAAGCGCTTGCTTCTGTTAGCTTAAAAGCTTCTAAAAAATGCTCTTTTCTACCAGCCCCACCAGAGGCTATAACTGGTATATTTACAGCTTTCGATATAAGATCTGTTAGTTTTATATCGTAACCTGATTTTGTACCATCTTTATCTATAGATGTTAGAAGAATCTCACCAGCTCCAAGAGATTCCACTTGTTTAGCCCATTCTACAGCATCTAGGTTTGTATTTAATCTTCCGCCGTTTATATAAACATGCCAAGTATCATCTTCCACGTGTTTTGCATCTATTGCCACAACTATACACTGAGAACCAAATTTCCTTGCACTCTCATAGATAAGTTGAGGATTTTTAACAGCAGCTGAGTTTATAGATACTTTATCAGCTCCAGCTTCTAGAAGTTTTCTTATATCATCTAAGGTTCTTATGCCGCCCCCTATGGTAAAAGGGGTGAAGATATTTTGAGCTACTCTTTTTGCCAAATCTATCACCGTATTTCTTTTTTCATAAGAAGCTGTTATATCTAGAAACACTATTTCATCAGCTTTTTGCTCTTCATAAACAATTGCATTTTCCACTGGGTCCCCAGCGTCTTTCAAATCTACAAAGTTTATACCTTTTACTACCCTACCATCTTTTATATCAAGACATGGTATAATCCTCTTAGCGAGCATTGTTTAACTCCTTATTTATATTTTTCGTTTCATTATCTATTTGATAAGTTTCTTTGTTTATCTCTTGTATTATTTTAGGTAATACGCCATTTGGATTTTTTGAATTAGGGTTTGCGGGAGGCTTGGTAGGTGATATAGTGCCTTGAGACGACTGTTGTTGAGATGATGAGGGAGTGTTGTTTAAAGGCTGCAAAGGACTTCCGGGGCTTTGCGGTTGATTTGGGTTTAAACTTTGAAGAACCGGCAAGGAAACGTTTTGACAAGTTGTTTTTGGTGCTGTACCTTTTACAAAAAGTATAGGTTCTCCAGGACAAGAAGGGGTAGCCCTTAAGTAGGTTTTTGGGTCTATATCCACATACTCTACCCCATCTGGCAAAGGAAACGGCTTTTCCGGATATATGCTTAGTGCTTCTTTCATATAGTTTATCCAAGTAGGAAGCGATGCTGCAGCACCAGCCATATTGTAGCCTATTCTTTTTCTTATATCAAACCCAGTCCAAACACCAGTCACCACATCAGAGGAAAAGCCCTCAAACCAAGCATCGTCGTAATGGTTTGTAGTACCTGTCTTACCAGCTATATAAGGTCCCAACACATGGGCAGCATAGCCAGTCCCAACTTTTACCACATATTCTAACATAGATATCAAGACTCTATCGTAAGGAGCTGGGAATACGTTGTAGCAAACTGGATGACCTGTATATACCACTTGGTTTTGAGAGTTTACTATCTTTGTTATAAAATACGGTTCACAGTAAGTCCCTAAGTTGGCGAAAGCTTGAAACATGTTTGTAAGTTGAAGCGGAGTAACGCTTGTACTACCAAGCACCATAGAATAATATGGAGGAAGTTTTATACCCACCCTTGCTGCTAAAGATATTGGTAGATCAAAACCCACCTGAGCCAAAAGATTTACGCTCGCAGTATTAACGCTGTAAGCCAAAGCTTTTCTTAAGGTAATTGTAGTAAAACTCTCTCCCTCATAATTTCTAGGTGTCCAAAATCCACCCGGGGCAGATGGATCTTTATAAGCATGAGGCGTAGCGTCTATCTCGGTTATCTGAGTATAGCCTTTCATCAAGGCTGATAGGTAAACTATAGGTTTTATAGCAGAACCAGTCTGTCTTAAAGCATAAACTGCTCTATTGTAAGAAGAAAGCTGATAAGAGTATCCACCCACCAAAGCCAATATAGCACCATTATGTACGTTCATGCTAACCAAAGCCGATTGAAGCTGCGGTATTATCTTTGCATTAAATCCGTTATTGGGGCGTGGCATACTTGTAGATCGTGGCATACTTGTAGATCGTGGCATACTTGTAGATCGTGGCATACTTGTAGATCGTGGCATACTTGTAGATCGTGGCATACTTGTAGATCGTGGCATACTTGTGGGGCGTGAAAGTTCTACCATTACGTACTCGCCAGCGTTTATACCGGGGAAAATTTTAGCGGTGACCTCTGTGCCGTTTATATCTATATTTGCCTGATTATTTTTTATGCTTTTAACAAAACCTATATAATACCTGGATTTCTTAAGATCTATTTTTTGAGCCTTAAATTTTGCTATAGTATCGGTAATAGACCAAGGTAGAACTGGATAATGTTCTAGTTTAGATATATACAATATTTGGTTTCTAACAGCATTTTCCGCTGCTTGCTGAAGCGTTTCATTTAAAGTGGTATAAATTTTTAATCCACCTTGATAAATAAGATCGGGAAAATTTCTATACATATAATCTTTTAAAAAACTAACGAAATAATCGCTATTGGTGATGGGGTTTGTATGTTTGTTTAAAACAATAGGTTTCTGAGAGGCTTTAAGGTACTCTTCTTTCGTAATATAGCCATCTTTATACATTCTATACAAAACGTAGTTTCTTCTCTGAAGAGCCAAGTTTGGATTTATATATGGATCATACTTTGTAGGAGCCCTAGGAAGCCCAGCCAAAAGAGCAGCTTCGTCAAGGCCCAGTTGCCAAACGTGTTTACCAAAGTAAGTTTCCGATGCAGCTTCTACACCAAAGGCACCATGCCCCAAATATATCTGGTTGAGATACATTTCAAGTATTTTGCTTTTGGGAAAAGTATGGGTTATCTCTATGGCAAGGATTGCTTCTTTTATCTTCCTAGATATTGTCTTCTTAGGGGTAAGGAAAAGGTTTTTCGCCAGTTGCTGGGTTATAGTGCTTCCGCCTTCTACAGCCTTTCCCTTTTCTAAATCTACTATTAAAGCCCTTATTATACTTGTTGGGTCTATTCCTATGTTGTGATAAAAAGTCTTATCTTCAGCAGAAACAAAAGCATCTTGAACTATTTTAGGTATTTTGTCTATTGTTACATAAATCCTATTCTGAGCTCCTATCGTACCTATAAGTTTACCGTTTGAGTCGTACACCATTGACGCTTCTGGTGGATGCCAATTCTCTAAGGCTCTCACGTCCGGAAGCCCAATACTTACGCTATAAACATATACTCCTAAAAGCACAAATACAACAACTATAAAAAAACCTAAAAAAGAAAGTATGTTTTTCATTTTGTCTTATTATAATCCTTTAATATGAAATAAGTAAAAAATTCTTCGTTTCCTTTGGTACCTTTTGGTCTTGCTTTTGTATATGCTAAAAGCTCAAAACCTATAGATTCAAAATGAGATATGACACTTTCTAAAGCAAGCATTTTAGCACTATCATCTTTTACTATTCCTTTTTTTAGATATTTTGGAGAAAGCTCAAATTGAGGTTTTACAAGCATAAGAAGTTTTGTATAATAAGAGCAAAGATTTTTAATATACTCTCCTATCTTCTTAAGAGAGATAAAAGACACATCTACAGTAACAATATCAAAATCGATATCATCTGGCTTTTTAAAAACTCTTATGTCTGTATCTTCAAACAACATTACCCTTGGATCTTTTCTTAGCTTTTCATGCATTTGAAGATGCCCTACGTCTACAGCATAAACCAATTTTGCACCGTATTGAAGAAGACAATCCGTAAACCCACCCGTAGAAGATCCTATATCAAGGCATATTTTCTCAGACACATCCACATCAAACTCTTTTATGGCGTTTTCAAGCTTATAACCTGCTCTTGATACAAATTTTTCTTCTCCTAAAAGCTCAATACCATCTTCTTCTTGCACAAGGGTGCCAGCTTTTAAAACAGCTTTACCATTTACAAAAACCCTTCCCTCCATTATAAAAGCTTGAGCTTTCTCACGAGAAGAAACCAAGCCCTTTTCCACCAACAATAGATCTAGTCTTTTTTTCACAAAAGCTCAAATAATTTAAACACAGAATAAAATTTAAAACCTTCCTTTTCTATATTTTCTTTGGCGCCTTCTTCTCTATCTACGATGGTAAATATACCTACCACGTTCAAAGAAGCGTTTTTGCAAACGTTTGCAGCTTTTAAAGAAGACCCACCTGTAGTAGATACATCTTCTAATATAGCCACATTTTTAACGTTTTCTAGCTTACCTTCTATTTGCTTACCCATGCCGTGATCTTTTGGCTCTTTTCTTACTACAAAAGGTTTTATAGGGTTACCTTTTTCAAAGGATATAATTGAAACCGCATATGCCATAGGATCGGCTCCTAGCGTAAGCCCACCTGCAGCATCAACGTCAAAAGGTTTTAACATATCATACAAAACGTTGCCAAGTATGTATATGCCTTCTGGATCAAAGGTAACTTGTTTTAAATCTATATAGTACCTGCTAAGTTTACCAGAAACTAGTTTAAACTTAGGTTCATCTGCTACCAAAAGAGAATATTTTTTTATAAGTTCTTTTAACTTAAGAAGATAATCTTGATTTTGCATATTCCATCAACCCACCAGCTCTTAGTATAGCCATAAGCTCTTCTGGAAATTTAGTAGAAGAATAGGTTTTGTTTTTTGTAACATTTTTTACTATACCATTTTCAAGGTCTATTTCAAAAATATCTCCATCTTCAGCTTCATCCACAGCTTCTTTGCACTCTACTATCGGAAGACCTATGTTTATTGCATTTCTAAAAAATATCCTTGCAAAGCTTTTAGCCACCACCACTGGTACACCAGCATACTTTATAGCTATAGGAGCATGTTCCCTAGAAGAGCCAGAACCAAAATTTTTACCAGCTACTATGATATCACCTTCTTGATGCTCTTTCGCAAAGTTTGGTTTTTCAGAGTCTTCCATTACGTGAGAAGCAAGTTCCAAAGGGTCTGACGTGTTTAAATATCTTGCAGGTATAATCTGATCTGTATCTATATTATCTTTAAACTTCCATATTTTACCTTTTATAATCATGCTACTTCTCCATGCTTTTTCATATATTCTACAACAATTAACTCCATTTCGTCTTTTAACTTAAGCCTTTCTTTTTTGATAGCCTCTATCTGAAGTTCCAAATCAGAAGTCATAGGACGGTGCTTTTCCATTTTCATTATTTCTTTGTCCAATTCATCATGTTTGTCCTTCAAATGCCTATAATGGCGATCTTCTTTGTATAACTTTTCTTCAACAGCTTTTCTATCCATATTAAAAACCTCCAGCTTGATGTTAGTATATTATATCACCTTTTTTGGGCTTTTGATAAAAAATAAGAAAAAAGCTTATAAAAAACCCTACGCTTAAACTTATTAAATCAGCCACCAAAAGATAAAATATCCCAGCGAACAAAAAAGGAGCAGAAGCTATCGCATAAGGCCAAAAATAACCTTTTATAGCTTTATAACTCCAATAAGGCTCATGAATCGATACAGGTATGTATTGCTTTTTAACAAAATAAGATAAGAAAAACACTATGATACCCAAAAATACCTCCCCTCCAATCAAATAAAACCTAATTTCAAAAGGAAGTTTTATAGGCAGTCTTATTATAAAGTAAGACAACAAAAGCGCTATATAAGATATTATTATTAAACCTAAAAAACTTTTCCAAAACATTATAGCTCTCTTATAAAAAATATCCACAAGTTCCATAAAAACATTGTAAACTATTTTCTATGAAAATACTAGTGGATTTAGATGGTGTATTGGTAAAAGATAAAGAGTTCAACCTTTTTGAAGATTCAAAAGCATTTTTAAGCTTTTTAAAAACCAAAAACTTCAAAATATTATCAAACAACTCCACAAAACCACCAGAAGAACTAGTGAAAATATTAAACGAAAAAGGATTAAACGTTGAAGATAAAGATATTCTAACACCTTTAAAAATACTACCAGATTATCTTAAAGAAAAAGGCATATCTTCTTGTTTTGTAATAGGTACAGACCACTTAAAAGCTTATTTATCAAAATTTGTAGAGGTAAAAAACGATATAGATGTAGAAAGTGTAATCATAGGTCAAGACAAACAGCTAAGCTTTGAAAAGTTAAAAAAAGCAATATCAGCAGTATTTTTAAACAAAGCAAAAATAATACCTATAAATCATAGCAAAATCGTAAAGGACTCTGACGGGCTTTATTTTCAAGGTTCTGGTTCTTTGGCTTTTATGATAGCAAATGCCACAGATTACAAGGAAGATATACCAAACTTAGGAAAACCGTCAGAACTATTTTTATCAAAAGCTTTAAACAACGATGAATACAAAGATAGTGTAATAATAAGCGATGATTTTTATACAGACTTGATAGGAGCTAAAGCTCTTGGCATAAAAACTATATTTATTACCACTGGTAAATATAAAAAAGAAGATTTAGAAAAAACCGATTTTAGACCAGACTTCATAGTAAGCTCTCTAAAAGAAACGGAGGAGATATTATTAAGTTTAGAATCTTAGTTTTTTTGTTTTTAATAGTAGCTTTATCATACGGAACTGAGCCTGTAAAGATACTATCGGATATTTTGATAAAAGAACCAAACAACCAAGTGATAGCAAAAAAAGATGTGGTGATATACTACGAAGATTATACGATATACTGTGATAAAGCCATATACGATAAAAACTCAAAAACTATAACTTTGATTGGGCATGTGCATCTTATCAACGTTGTAAATCAGGAAAACGTTTACGGTAAAATGGGAGAACTAAACCTGTCAACAAAGCAAGGATACTTTTTAGACGCTTACGGAAAATTTCACAACATATACTTTGTAGCTGATAAAATAATAAAAGATGATAAAGTATATTTTATAAAAAAAGGAGTGGTAAGCACTTGTAAAATAGATAAAAAATTAAAGGATAAAAAGTTGCGTCTTTGCGTTTTCAGTGCAAAAGTAACCAACAAATACGTATATGCAAATTCAAACATTTTAGCTTACAAAAAACTACCTATTCTTTATATACCTTACGCCATATTCCCTGTGGGTAAAAGAAGGAGCGGCTTGCTTCCACCTCTTATAGGCTCAAACACCTACAATGCATTTATATATCAACAGCCCATATATTTTGCACTATCCCAAGATAAAGACATGACAATAACCCCGGAATACAGAAACAACGAAGGTGAAGGACTCTCTTTCCAATATCGACAGGCTTTTACAAAAAAAGATTATATAAATTTCAACACATACTACTTTAAAGAGCCTTCTACACCGGGAGAATGGTGGTATGGTAGAAATTTATCAACATTTAGGTCCAACAGATACAGGTTAGACATCTTTGGAAGATACGACGGTATTGATTTCAAGCTAGATACTATATCAGATCCTTACTTTATGCAGGACATGTATTTTAGAACCAATCAAAGGACCATACCATACCTTAGTTCTTATGTAAACTACAGCAAAAATACGAAAGACTTTTTTGCAGATGTAAGTTTTCACTTTTTTTACGATACTACATCAAACACAAATGCCTATACACTCCAAAGGCTTCCAGAAATAGATTTTTTATGGAAAAACCATCCTCTTTTTGATAACATCTACTACAACATAAGTGCTCAAAACACGTATTTTTACAGAGAAGATGGACTAAAAGGAGATAGGCTTATTGTAAATCCAAACCTAACAAAAACCCTTAGCTTTGGACCTTTTACCAACAGTACCAATATAAACTTCTTAGGTACAAAGTATATAGCCTTAAATCAAAGTGGCTACAAATCCTCAGCATATCAAGTTCTATTTCAAAACAAAACGTTTTTTAGCAAAAATTTTCATATTAAAAGCCTAAATATAAACAACTTTTACGAGTTATCTTACAACTATCAACCCTTCAACAATACCAACAACCCAATATTTGATTACAAAGATTACCAGTCAAACCAAAATTATTTAGATTTTAAAATAAACAACGCTTTTACTTACAACGGTTATAACTTTGCAAACGTATATTTAGAAGATGGCTATACATTTTTAAAAGAGTATGCTTTTCCCACATATCTTAGTTCACTTAACTCCTTTGTTACATCCGCTAGTTATCAAACTTCAAACCTCATAGTGCATAAACCGCTATTACCTCTTAGGACCACAATAACATTTAGACCTTTTCAAAATTTGTCTTATACCATAGATAGTTTTTATGATTTTAACAAAAATGAATTTCCAGAAGAAAACCAATATATAAACATAAATTTTAAAAAGTTCAACTTTTACCTTGGTGACAGCACGGCAAAAGATATAAACAGAAAATATACACTAAATCAGCAAAGCTACGGCGCATCTTATACTTACAAAACTTTTAACGTAAACGGTGGCATAATCCATGATGATATAAGTGGACACGATGTATCTAGGTATCTAAACCTAACCTACAACGGAGAATGTTATTCTTTATCGTTATCTTTTCAAGAGTACTTTGATGGTACAAGAAATCAATATATAAATTATGTTCTTTTGACTTTTAACGTATTTAACTTAGAGCATCTAACCGTACCAATATCTAGGTAATTATATTTTCTCCAATATGGAAGAAAGATATATAGCACCACCGCAAGCTTTTATGTCTAAATTATAAACGTTTTTTAAAATCTGATATTCACCACCAGAGGCTATTGCAAAAGGATGGTTTGGCGAATAGAAAGAAAACGTTATACCATCGTAGTAAGGGATAGATTTTAACTCTGATATATCAAGCCTTACGTTTAAAGACTTATTTTTTAAAATATAAAAAACATTCCGGAGCCTAACACCATCAATGTTCAAAGCATTGAGTTTTTCAAAAAGTACATTTTCATCTTCCAAAAGCATCCAATCAAGGTCATATTTATAAAGTGTATTTAGATTTTTTGATGTAAGAGCGTATTTTACATCTTCTTTATGTTTATCATCAAACTTTGACAGAAGCTCCTTTAGTATAGCTTCATCGTTTATATAAATGAAAATATCGTTGTTAAAAAATGCTAAAAGCTTATATATAATATCAATTACTTCAAATATCCCATCGTCTTTATCGTATCCTATGTATTCTAAACCAAGCTGATAATCGGATTTTATTTCATTTTCCCAAGAAAACACTTCACCTTCATAATATATCCTTATAGGTAAAGCTCTTTCTTTCAAAGAGGCTATATAGCTTGCCACTTGATAAGTCATGTCTTTTCTTAAAACAAACACCTCTTTTGAAGACCTTATGGTGATAAGTTCATTGTAGTTGGTGGTGGTTCTCATTTGATTATAAAAGCTATCAAACATTGGAAGCTTTATAAAACTATATCCTTTTTCACTTAATATCTCTTCTGCAAACACTATAAATTGTTTAAACACTTTTGAAGCTTTTAAATCTAAAAAACCATTCACAGCAACTATTTTATCATAAAATATTAACATGAAAGTAAACGTCATAGGAGCAGGGCTTGCTGGTTCAGAAGCGGCTTATTTTTTAGCAAACAAAGGTATAAAAGTTAGAATGTTTGAAATGAGACCAATAACATCGCATTTTACTTCTCGGCAAGATGAAAAAACAGGAACACACGATGTAAGAAATGCTACGCAAACTAGACCAATAACTACTACAGAGGCTCACAAAACGGATAAATTTGGAGAGCTTGTTTGTAGCAACACCCTTGGAAGTTTTGAAATAACCACTGGGGCAGGCCTTCTAAAAAAAGAGATGGAACTTTTAAACTCCCTTGTTATAAAAGCTGCAAAACACTCTTATGTCAAAGCCGGAAGCGCTTTGGCGGTAGATAGAAACGAGTTTTCAGATTTTATAACAAAAACGATATTGTCTCATCCAAATATAGAAGTTGTAAGAGAAGAAGTAGAAAGCCTAAATGAAAACGAGCTAAACATAGTAGCCACAGGGCCTCTTACTTCAGAAAAGTTTTCAAAATACTTAAAGAATCTTATAACAGATGATTATCTTTACTTTTACGATGCGATAGCTCCAATCGTAGAAGCTTCAAGCGTTGACTTTTCAAAGGGATTTTGGGGTTCTAGATATGACAAAGGAGATGATTATTTTAACTGTACGATGACCAAAGAAGAGTACGATATATTTTATAATGAGCTTTTAAAAGCAGAAAAAGTACCAACCAAAGATTTTGAAAGAGTGGTGCACTTTGAAGGATGTCTTCCCATAGAAGAGATAGCATCAAGGGGTTATGAAACACTTGTTTTTGGACCAATGAGCCCAAAAGGTCTAAAACACCACATATCAAAAGACGTATATGCAATAGTACAGCTAAGAAAAGAAACAAAAGAAGGAGAAGCCCTTTCTTTGGTGGGATTTCAAACAAAACTTACCTATAAAGAACAAGTAAGAGTGTTCAGGCTTATACCTTGCCTTAGAAATGCTGTTTTCTCAAGGCTTGGCTCGATGCATAGAAACACATTCTTACAATCCAACAAACTTTTAAAACCAACTCTTGAATTAAGAAAAAATCCAAACATACTTTTTGCAGGACAAATAACCGGTGTTGAAGGCTACTCAGCTTCCGCTGCCACTGGTATTATAGCAGGTATAAACGCATGGTTAAAATTAGAAGGCAAAGAACCTACAACACCACCAAAAACCACCATGTTAGGAGCACTCTTAGACTACATAAGCTCCAAAGAAGGAGAGCTTCAACCTATGAATCCAGTTTTTGGGCTTTTACCAGATATAGAGGTTCACAAAAAGCATAAAAAATTATTAAAAGCTTACAGAGCACTTTTTGATATGAAAAAGTTTATAGAGCATCACAAGATATATGATTGACTTTTGGTCAGTTTTTTCTTTTATAAACTTGGTTGGTATAGTAGCCTTTTCGATATCTGGTGCTTTAAAAGCCATAAAAGAGGATTTAGATCTTCTTGGTATAACGGTTTTAGCTATAACCACAGCCCTTGGGGGTGGTATACTAAGAGATGTCATAATAAATACTATTCCAATAGCTTTTAAATCTAAAGAAAATATGATATTTGCCATTTTAGGGCTTTTGATAGGGATATCTCTTTACAAGTTCGAAGGTATTGAAAGCTCGATGCTCATACTGATACCAGATGCTGTAGGATTATCGGCTTTCAGCACTACAGGCGCCATGATAGCTTATAAGGCAGGCGTAAACGTATTTGGAATTGTCATACTGGCTACTCTGACGGGAGTAGGTGGTGGAGTCATAAGCGATATACTTCTTGGAAAGATACCATCTGTTTTAAAAGATGACTTTTACGCTAGTTGTAGCATCATAGGTGCCGTTATTTTTTATATTACAACGATGTTTTTCAAAAACATAACGCTTGCGGCATCTTTTTGTGTAATATCGGTTTTTTCAATAAGGATGTTGGCTATAATGTTAAAATGGAAACTTCCTAAATTCAAGTAGGTTTATTGTAGGCAAGTTCTTTGATGTGCTCCATTATGGTGTTTGCCACAAGTTTGTAGCTTTGAATGTTATCTTCTAAATCTCCAAAATGAATGGGCTTTCCAAAGTATACGTTTATAGGCTCTTTTGGCACTGGATACTTTGCTCCTATAGGAAAATTTACATCCGTATTTTCAATGTATATTGGTATCACTGGTTTTTTGGTTTTTACAACCATTATACCAACACCAGTTTTTGGTTTTAAAAACTCCCCAGCTGGCGCTCTTCTTCCCTCTGGAAATATGCAAACATTACAACCGATATTTAAAAGCTCTATAGCCTTTTCAATAGCTCCAAAATCTCCAGAACCTCTTTGGACTGGTATAGCCCTCATATGGTTGTATAAAAATCCTATGACAGGTGCTTCAAAAAGCTCCTTCTTGGCGATAAAATAAAGAGGTTCTTTTACCAAAGCGTTTAACACTGGTGGATCTAAATGAGATCTGTGGTTTGATGCAAAAATAACCCCTTCAAGCCCTTCTATATTTTCTATGTTAAAAGCCCTAATCTTAAATACACTTCTAAAAATACCTCTTATACCAAACCAAAGAGGTTTTATCACATATTTCCCAAGCGTTGTATCTGGGCATTCCATCTTAGAGTATTATAGCATAGTAATGATATTTTTATATTTCCCGCAAAAATAAGATTTGGAATAAGATTGTGAAAACAAAAAGGCATTTTGAGATAAGCCATCTCTTAAATTCTTATCTTGGTAAATTTTTATAAGGGCTTTTGAAAGAGCTTCTTCATCTTCTTTTGGCACCACCAAAGCGTTAAAACCATCTTTGGCAAAGGGCACCACATCTGTACATATAACTGCTTTACCAAGACCCATTGCTTCTAACACCACCATGGAAAAAGACTCTCTTTTTGAAGAACTAACAAACACATCACAAGCTCTTACATATGGAAATGGGTTTTTCTTAAAACCCAAAAACTTAACCTTATCTTCTATTTTTAAGCTTTTAGAAAGATTTAAAAGCTCTTGTTTTTTAGAACCCTCTCCTATTATAAAAAGATGTGCATCTACATTTGCTATTTTAAAAGCCTTTAAAAGTGTGGAATAATCTTTATCCTCGCTTAGCCTACCAACGCTTAAAAAACTAAATTTATCAAAGGTTATATCTTCTTCTAAAGATAGCGTTTTTATCTTATCGTGATCTATCGCGTTTTCTATAAGAACTGTCTTTTTAACTCCGTATTCTTCCAAATCCTTAACAACCTTTTCTGATACACCCACTCCTATATCTGCATATTTATAAAGACTTTTTATATACTTTATCTCTTTTTTAGAGTAAAGCTCTTTTGGTACATGCTCTACTATTATAAGCTTTGCTTTTATAAGATTTTTACTCTTAAGAAGGCAAAGCCTTGTATTCATATCCCTTAGATGGGATATTATCACATCAAAATCTTTTAAAGCCTTGGATAGCTTATTAAGAAGGATTTTCTCATATATAAAAGCTGGTATATAAAAGGGCTTCTTTTTAATATTAAACAATATCTTAGGTCTAAAATCTATTTCATAATCTATGATGTTTTTAGCCACTATAAACTCTTGATCATATCCTTTTAAACAATCAAAAACATCTAAAGCGACCCTTTCAGCGCCTGCACCTGCTAAAGTATTTATAACATGAGCTATTTTCATCATATATATGATTATATATCATAAGCTATTGTTTTTGAATTATTATATTTATGATATGCTAAATGTTTTGGAAGGTTTAGGCAAGTTAATAAGCAAAATAGATATACCAATTCCAAAAACACCAGAAGATACAACGCAAAACAATACAGTGCGCTGTAAGCTGTTATCAGATCTAATAAGTGCCTCTAGCTCTTCCTTAACTCAGAAACAAGCTAATAGCGTTCTGCCTCAGTCTTCAGATTTTAAAGATATATTGGATAGCCTTGCCAACAAAAAGCATTTGAACAAAGATAATCTTGACAAAGATAAAGTCTTAAAAGATTTAAGTGACATATTCCAAGATATTTTTAATTTCTTTAAAAATATAACCAATACATTATCTAACAATACATCTCTAAACAAAAACCAAGGTACCGAAGATATTCTAATAAAATTATATGATAATGCCGAAAATTTTGCAGTAAATTTGTTAAAAGACATAGAAAAACTCTCAAAAGATATAAACCCAAATTTTGATACAAACTCGATAGAAAATATCATAAAAAATATACAAAATCATAAATCAAACGAAACATTTCTCCTATCCATATCAATACGCGAAGAAATTATCACAACTTCAAAAAACGCCTCAAACTTCTTAGATTCTATATTATCAAACCTTGACAAACACATACTCTCACAAAAAGATATATCATCTCATATATCCTCTTTATCTTTTAGCTTAATACTAGAAAAAGAAAACACATCAGAAACGTTAATCTCTCTAAAAGCCCAAAAACCAAACTTAAATAACCTATCGCTCCAAACCAAACCACTTGAAGATATCAAAATAAATGTATATGTACCCAACAATATAAAAACTTTAGAAGAAAGCGATATACCATCAGATAAAATCATATCCAAAGACACACAGGTAAACACTGACAAACAATTAGAAAATCAACAAACCAAAACAGAACAATTAGATGATACTAAAAATATAACTTACAAATTTGAAAATGTTGAGATAAATATAGAAATAAATAACAATACAAACCAACCCCACCAAGCCATAAAAGAATATGAACAATTAGAAACTTATGCTGAAAATACAAAAAACCAGGTGCAAGAAATTAATACCAACCAAACAAACAATGAGTTTTCTACAATTAATAAGTCTACCACGCCATACAGCTCTGATATAGCTAACGAGTCTACCACTATTAAAAACGATATCACATCTTATAAGGATACCACAGACAACAACAAAAACACCCCAACTGATAAAGATATGTCGGTTAGCAAAGACGATCTATTAAAAAACAACCAAATAGACATAGCTTCTATTAAAGACAACAACCTTACTACACTTAACGAAGAAACTAAGACTTCCGATAATAAAAGCTATTATAAAAACGTAGAAGAACAAGAACTCTTTACAAAAAAAGATGAAATTCAACCACCTAAAGAAACCAACGTAGCATATTATAAAGAAAATGAAAAAAACATAAAAGATTACATAGCAAAAAATGTCAGCGCTTTAAATTTAGATAAAGAGCTACTTCCGAAAACAAGCTTAAACAATCTTCACGATTTTACAAGCCCTATAAAAGATATTATGAAAGAAAGTCTTGATTTTCAGGCTTTTAATACAAACGATAAACAAAAAGACAACAAAGACAACAATGAAGGGTTTAGCACGAACTACCAGCAAAATATACAAACAAATCAACAGAATACAACAAACAGTATAAACACTGAGAAAATTTTCAAAGAAGTAGAAAAAACTGTATTGAAAGAAACCAAAAATCCAGTTTTGATGAAAAATGTATCTATCCAACTTGACGATGGGACGGATCTTCAGATAAAATTTAACGCCAACAATTTATCTATAGCAATAAATACAAACACAGAGCTTGTATACAAAGATTCTCAAATAAAAGATTTGCTTAAAAATCTACAAAACCTTGGTTTTAGCGTAGAAAATATAACCATCAATGGCACCACCATAGAATCTCAAATGGGATTTTCGCAAGACAAAGAACAAGGCAAAGACGATAAAGAAGATTACAAAAAACAAAGCTCTGAAGAAAGCGACTTTGAATTTATAAATGCAATTTGACCTCAAAGAGTGCATAGTCTTAGAAAGACTAAACAGGTTTGTAGCAAAAGTTATCGTTGACAACAAAGAAATTCTTGTTCATATTAGAAACACTGGAAGACTTCCAGAGCTTTTGGTAAAAGGAGCAAAGGGTCTTTTGGAGAAAAAAGAAGGTGGCAAATACAACTGGCATTTAAAGGCTGTGAACAAACACGGACATTGGGTTTATATCGACTCTTTGCTGGCTCCTAAATTGTTTTTGGATTTTATAAAAAAAGAGAATTTGTTTGATATTAAAAGCCTAAAACTAGAACCAAAATATGGTGATAATCATAAGTTTGATATACTAATAAACAACGAGGTTCTCATAGAAACAAAGTCTGTAAACCTTGTAAAAGATGAAATAGCCATGTTTCCAGATGCGCCATCAGAGCGTGGCACAAAACATATTGAGCTTTTAAAAAATATACACATCACAAAAGAATATAAACCTATGATAGTGTTTGTGGTACAAAGACCAGATGCAAAAGCCTTCAAACCAAACGAAGAAACAGATCCAAACTTCTCAGAAGCTCTAAAACAAGCCAAAGAAATGGGTTTAGACATACTTTGTTTTGATTGTTATACCTCAGAGAATGAAATTTTTATAAAAGGCCAGATGCCAAAGGTTTTTTGATTTATAATATTTCTATGCTTGCAGATAGAGTTGAAACATTAAAACCGTCGCCCACTTTGGCAGTTAGCGCTAAAGCTAACGAGCTAAAAGCAAAAGGTATAGATATAATAAGCTTTGGAGCAGGTGAACCAGATATAGATACACCTGATTTTGTCAAAGAAGCTTGCATAAAAGCTCTAAAAGAAGGTAAAACCAAATATACACCATCCTCTGGTATTCCGCTTTTAAGAGAAGCACTATCACAAAAACTAAAAAACGAAAACAACGTGGCGTATAGCCCTTCTGAGATAGTGGTATCCACTGGAGCTAAGATGGTTTTATTTCTTATATTTATGGCTATATTAAACGAAGGAGATGAGGTTATCGTACCTTCACCTTATTGGGTAACATATCCAGAACAGATAAGGCTATTCGGTGGAATACCTGTGTTTGCAGAGCTTCAAGAGGATAACAATTTTGAACTAACGCTTGACATACTAAAAAGATACGTAAGTCCAAGAACCAAAGCCGTTATAATAAACTCACCCTCAAACCCCACAGGTGCTGTTATATCAGAAGAAAACCTTCAAAAGATTGTGGAATTTTGCATAGAAAGGAATATATTTATTATATCCGATGAATGTTATGAACACTTTGTATACGACGGGGCTTATATGGTAAGTCCAGCGTCTTTTAGCAAAGAAGCAAGACAAATAACGTTTACAGTAAACGCTTTTTCCAAAACCTTTTCCATGACAGGCTGGAGAGTAGGATATGTAGCTTGCCCTTCTTCTTATGCAAAAATCATAGCTGATTTAAACAGTCAAAGTGTATCAAACGTCACAAGCTTTGCCCAATGGGGTGCTTTAGAAGCTTTGAAAAACGACAATTCAAAAGCTTTTATAGAAAATATGAAAAATACGTTTTCAAAAAGAAGAGCACATCTTATAAGTATTTTAGAAAACTATCATATACCTTATTCAAAACCAAAGGGCGCTTTTTATATGTTTATAGATTTAACAAAGTATAAAAACAATTTCAAAGACGATATAGAAATGAGCTCTTATATTTTAGAAAAAGGTAACGTAGCTTTAGTGCCTGGTTCTTCCTTTGGAAAAGACTTTTGGGCAAGGCTATCTTACTGCGTATCAGAAGACACCTTATCAGAAGGTGTAAAACGTATAAACGAGGCTTTAAGAAGTTTATGAGAAAGTTTTTAAAAACATCTCTTTTTATCATAGGTATAGGGCTTTTAATAAATTCTTGCTCTAAGCAAAACGGCGTAAATGAATATCTAAAATCAAACTCCAGCAAAAATGTACCAATAGTGAGTTTGATACCTTCAAAAGACTATGAGATGCTTATAATAGAAAGTAGCGATTGTCCATACTGTCATAAACTCCAACACGATATCACCACAAACCAAGAGCTTATAAAAGCTTTAAAAAACGTTGAAGTAGCATCAGTTTTGGCAGATGATACTTCAAAACTTTACAAACTAGTTATAAACAACCATAAACTTATTGGCACTGGAGAAGATATAACCGCTGACCTTGGAGTAAACGCTTATCCAAATATATTTTTCTTAAACAAAGAAGGTAAGGTTATATTAAATGTACCTGGCTATGTAAAACCAAAGACAATGGCCTGTGTTATAAACTTTATCACTACTAAAAGCTATAAAAAAGAAGATATAAACTCATACATAAAAGCCAACCACTGTTTATCTTAAAATATATGAAATTTGATGTGGTAGTTGTAGGGGCAGGACATGCCGGTATAGAAGCAGCTATAGCCGCTTCAAAGCTATGCGATAGTGTTGGGCTTTTTACAATAAACATAGATAACATAGGACAGATGTCTTGCAACCCAGCCATAGGTGGTATAGCAAAAAGCATCGTAGTAAGAGAGATAGATATACTAGGCGGTGAAATGGCAAAAGCCATAGACGCTACAGGTATACAATTTAAGATGCTAAACAGAAGAAAAGGTGAAGCTGTATGGGCACCAAGAGCTCAAGCAGACAAGCTAAAATACAAAGAATATATGAAAAAAGCCCTTATGAACATACCAAACTTATACCTTGTACAAGATGAAGTAATAGATATACTTGTAAAAGATAATGAAGTAATTGGAGTAAAAACAAAACTTGGCATAGAATATCAGTGTAAAGCTGTAGTGGTAACCACAGGCACATTTTTAAACGGAAAGATATTTATAGGTGATAAAGTTTTCCCAGGCGGTAGAGCTTGGGAACCACCATCTACGACGCTTGATGAGTTTTATAAAAGATTTGGATTTACGCTAAAAAGGTTTAAAACAGGGACACCTGCAAGACTTGATAAAAGAACAATAAATTTTGATGAGCTAGAACCGGCGCCAGGAGATGAACCAGCACCCAAATTTTCATTGTTTTCAGACCCAAGAGGAAGCTATTGGTTTGAGCCAAATAAAAAGCAAATAAATTGCTATATTACCTATACAAACCCAAAAACCCATGAGATAATAAGAAAAAATCTACACAGAACGGCTCTTTACGGTGGTCTTATAAAAGGTGTTGGTCCTAGATATTGCCCATCTATAGAAGATAAGGTTGTAAAGTTTGAATCAAAAGCCCAACATCAGATATTTTTAGAACCAGAAGGAGAAGATACAATAGAAATATACCCAAACGGGCTTTCTACATCCTTACCAGAAGACATACAGCAAGAGATGTATAGGACTATAAAAGGGCTTGAAAACGTAGTGCTTATAAGACCAGCTTACGCCATAGAATACGATATAGTGGATCCTTTGGAGCTATATCCAACGCTTGAAACTAAGAAGATTAATGGACTGTTCCACGCTGGAAACTTCAACGGCACCACAGGCTATGAAGAAGCCGCAGGACAAGGAATATTAGCAGGTATAAACGCCGGCTTAAGGGCAAACAACAAAGAACCTATAATATTACCAAGGTCTATCAGCTATATAGGACTTATGGCAGAGGACTTGGCTACAAAGGAAATAGTAGAACCTTATAGGCTTTTTACATCAAGATCCGAATATAGATTATCGGTAAGACAAGACAATGCACCAGAGAGACTTTTAGAGCTATCTCACAACCTTGGGCTTTTAAATGAAGAAGATTACAAACTTGCCAAAGAGCTTTTAAACGGAATAAACTATTATGTTGATTATTATAAAAGCCAAAAAACCGTTATAAATTTGGGTGAAAACCCAAAACCCTATACTTTATCTCAAATAATAGCGATAGAAGGCATTGATAAATTAAAAGAATTTGGCTTTGATGTACCTCAAAACCCTTATATAAAAGATGAAACAGAAATAATATTAAAATACGAATATTACATAGAAAAAGAAAAGAAATTAAACGAAAAACTTAAAATGTTTGAACATATAAAATTACCACCAGATATGGATTATGAAAACGTAAAAGGTCTTACCAAAGAAGCTATAGAAAAACTAAAAAAACTTAAACCAGCCACCATAGCCCAAGCAAAAAATATAGATGGTATCACACCAGCCTCCATAAGCGCAATACTAATACATATGGGCATTTTAGGCTAACAAACGGCATACAAAAAATATAAAATTAGTTTATAATACATAAGATGAAAACCAAAGGCTTTAATATATCGCTTATAGTACAAAGCTTTATAAACCTTGAAAAAGCCTATAAAGATATATTAAAAAATCTAAAACTCCCAAAAGAATCTTTTGTACAAAATAAACTTGTAATAGACAAAGTAAGAACAGATTTCAACATAGCCTTTGAATCTGCAATGAGACCATGTAGACACATATCCCAAGTGTTAAATATAAAAACTACAAAACACTGTCTTTACGAGCTTTCTGAAAGCTTAGGATTTCCTTTTGCCAAAGATATGAAAGATCTATCAGAATTCTACGTAAATTATAGAGATTTAAAAAAGGATATAGATCCGTCTTGCCTATACGATTTCCTTAATACCCACATAAAACTTTTTAGAGATTTTGCAGAACAAATTATAAACTACATAAAAAATACCACAAAAAATTACCTTCTTATAGATTACGATTTTCTAAATGAAAAAGCAAAACATATAAAAGATGCCGTTGAAAAACTAAGGTTTGTACTATCAAAAGACGAAGCAGAGTTTTTATCAAAACCAATGTATTTTGATAGGGCAAAATACTTCTATCAAGTAGCCTACGATGCTTTGTTTGATATATGTAGGCACTTAGCACCTAAGTTTAAACTAAAAAATCCCTCTGACGATTGTCTTGTGGTGATGGCTCAGGCAAACCTCATCGAAAATCCCAATGCAGCTTACGATATGATGAGACTCAAAAATAAGCTTATCACCACGTGGGATGTTGATCACAAAGAGTTTTATGAAACTTTAAAAAAGCTGTTACCTTATTTTGAAACATATATAAAAGAACTATCAGCCTCTGTAAAAGAGCTTGTAAAAAATGCCTAAGCTAGCGCTAGCCATAGACGACAAAAGCTCTTTGAGCATCTTGAAAGAATTAGAGAGCCTTCCAGTAGTTGTAAAAATAGGTCCCATAGTATTTTTAGAAGAGGGCTTTTCTTTATTAAAAGCCCTAAAACAAGATAATTTTGAGGTGTTTTTGGATCTAAAGTTTCACGATATACCAAATACTGTTTTAAAATCAGTTGAAGTTTGTGCTAAAAACAACATAGATTATCTTACCGTACATACGCTTGGTGGAAAAGAAATGCTTAGTCCTTTGAAAGATATAAAAGGAAATACAAATATAATAGGGGTTACAATACTAACATCTCATGATTCATCTTATTTGGAGTTCTTAGGTTCTAGGTATAGTTTAGAA
Source organism: Hydrogenobaculum sp. Y04AAS1 (assembly GCF_000020785.1). Taxonomy (NCBI): domain Bacteria; kingdom Pseudomonadati; phylum Aquificota; class Aquificia; order Aquificales; family Aquificaceae; genus Hydrogenobaculum; species Hydrogenobaculum sp. Y04AAS1. The sequence continues at coordinate 370,052 of NC_011126.1, read as the reverse complement.
GAGATGGTTTTAAATCTTGCTGGTGTTGCTAATGAGTGCGGTTTAGATGGTGTTGTATGTTCTGGTTTTGAGGCTTTTAGTATAAAAAATAAATTTCCAAACTTAAAAACCATTATACCAGGAGTAAGGCTTGATAAAGACAAAAAAGACGATCAAAAAAGGGTAGTAAGCTTACAAGAAGTCGTTGGGATAGCGGATATAATTGTTATGGGAAGGAGTATATTTAATAGCCCCAATCCAAAAGAAACAATTTTTAGTATATTAAATATGTTAGGAGGTAATTATGGAAACAGTTAGCATATTTATAGACGGCAAAGAATATAAAGCTCCAAAAGGAGAAAATTTATTAAAATACATGCTTTCTGTGGGTATAGAAGTTCCTTATTTTTGCTATCTTGATAGATTACCAGCGCTTGGTTCTTGTAGGCTTTGTATAGTGCTTGTAGAAAATCAAAACCGCGTTATACCATCTTGCACGCTTCAAATACAAGAAGGCCTTAGAGTCAGCACCCAAGCAAAAGCTGTAAAAGAAAATCAGGCCTACTTGTTGCAAGCTTATATGACAAGACATCCTCTTGACTGTCCAATATGCGATAAAGCCGGTGAATGCGATCTACAAAATTACGGAGCTCTTTATGGACCACAAACTCAGATAGTACCAGTATCAGCTTTAGAAAAGCACAGAGAAGAACACGATTGGCAAAGTGATTACTTGGAGTACTATTCAAATAGATGCGTTGTGTGCTACAGATGTACAAGGGTGTGTGATTATATAAACAAAGCAAAAGCCCTTTATGTAGAAGAAAGAGGGTTTGATTCAAACATAGTCCCAACAGTAAGACCCATTGATACATCATCTTGTGATATGTGTGGTATGTGCGTGGATGTATGCCCAGTGGGTGCTATCATATCAAAACCTTTTAAGTTTTGGTCAAGAAGCTGGCTTTTAAAAAATGAAGAGACCATATGTCTCAATTGCCCCACCGGATGCAATGTAGAGCTTGAGTTTGGTGTAGGAGATTGGAAGTCAAAAGCTCAAGTTTATAGGACAAAACCAGGAAAAGAACTTGATAGCTGCGCAAAGATATTTTTTGGATACGACATGTTAAACGACAACAGAATAAAAGAACCCATCGCTAATCAAAACAGATTTCCCTTCTCAGAGCCAATAGAGATAATAAACAAAAACTTCAAAGAAAAACCTATGGCAGTCATAATATCTCCTTTTATGACCAACGAAGAGATAAGTTTAGCTTTAGAGATAGCTAAAAAAGCAAGCTCTTACGTATCTTCTGTAATTAGTGTTGATTTAATTCCATTTTTAAAAGCCTACAAAAAACCAATAGCTCATCTTGATGATATTACATCAAAAACCAAATTTGTATTTATAGGAGATGATATAAGTTCAGTTGCCACTGTGGTAAGTTATAGGATAAACGGCAAAGTCTATAAGACATCCAATAAAAAATCAAGGGATAACAAATTTAAACCAACTTACATAGACATAGAAAAAATCCATGATGTAATAGACAAGGATACAGCTATATTAGTAGATGTTTATAGCTTCAGATATGAAGAAGCATCAAAACTTGGGAATATGCTTAACAAAATAGATGCCCCAGTTATGCCAATACCTTTACAAACAAACGCACTTGGTCTTTACGAAGCTTTAAAAGATATACCGATAACAGATATAGGCCTCATATTAGAAATGATTAAACAAGGTGAGATAAAATCAGTGCTGCTGTTTGGTGAAGATTTATTTGATTATTTTGATAAAGATGTTGTATTTGAGGCTTTTAAAAACACAAAACTAACCCTTGTAACACCTTTCAAGAGCGATCTTTCTCTTTTAGCAGATACCTGTATACCGATGAAGCTCACCGGTGAAAAAGATGGTACTATCCATACGTTGAGAGGCTTAAAAAAAGTTTCAAAAGTCTTACCTTTCCCAATAGACGACGACATACTAAAAGAGCTTCCAAAGTTAGCAGGCATAGGAAATTCCTTCTCTTACAAAGAAGGGATGTTTAAAACCGATTACAAAAAAGATATATCAGTTTACAACAGCTCTTGGATATTAGAATACAGCAAACTATTGCAAGATCTTGATGCTAAAAATAAAGAACTGAAGGCGGAGATAAATGTCTGATTTGATTTATCATCTAAGAGAAAACCTAAGAGGAGAGCTTGTTCAGACTCATAGCTCTTTTGTCATCATCACAGATGAGTTTGTTTATAAAATAAAAAAACCTGTGAACTTTGGATTTTTGGACTATTCAACCTTAGAAAAAAGGCTGTTTTACTCTTACAAAGAGCTTGAGATAAACAAAAGATTCTGCGAAGATGTCTATCTTGGTGTGATACCTATAATAAAAATAAACAACACTTACGAGCTTTCCCAAGAAGACCAAGACGAGGCTTTGGTGGTAGAGTACGCCGTTAAGATGAAAAGGGTAAAAGATGAACTTTTCATGATAAACAAACTAAACTCTTTAAAAGAAGAGGATATAAAAAATGTGGCTAAAAAAATAGCCTATTTTCACTCTCAAAGTAAAAAGATGTATGATTTTGACGTATACAATCAAATGAAGTTTAACACCGATGAGAATTTTGAGCAAACTAAAGAATTTATAGGTAAAACCATAGAACAAGAAGATTACGAGTTTATAAAAGACAAAGTAAATAGCTTTTACGAAAAGCATAAAGACCTTTTTTATAAAAGGCAAAAAGAAGGCTATGTTATAGATGGACACGGAGATATAAGGTTAGAGCATGTGGTAATAGATAAAGACAACATATGTATAATGGATGCTATAGAGTTTAACGATAGGTTTAGGATACAAGATCAGATAAACGATATGTGTTTTTTATCTATGGAGCTTGATCTTAAAGGTTATAGAGATTTTTCAAAAATATATGAAGATACCTATAAAAGCGCTACAAAAGACGAAGATTTTGATATATTTTTAAACTTTTACAAATCTTACAGAGCTTACGTTAGGGGTAAAGTTACATCGTTTTTACTAAAAGACCCACATATAGAAAACAAAGACAGCGCTATCCAAAACGCAAAAAAGCTTTTTAAACTATCAAAAGAGTATGCAGATCTCATTGTATAAGATAAGGTATACACTCCTTTGGTGTTTAGCTTTTACATTTTTTATATCTATAACAATCTTTGAAGCTTTTGTTGTGATATATCTTTTGGTGCTTTTATACGACGAGATTAAAAATAAAAATCTAAAAGGTATTTTGACGGCTCCTATATTTACTTATATAACCCCTGGACTCATATCAAGCATTTTGTTTAATATATCAAAGATAAACCACGCTATAGAAGAGCTTGTTTTTATGCTTTTATATCTAGCAAAAAATTATCTTGATATAGATTATTTAGCTTTTGCTAAAAAGATAAATCTTTACTTTTGTCTTATCGGGATCCCGCTTACAGTTGTGGGTTTTTACAATATAAAATCAAAAGGCTATGAGATGCTTTTTTTTGGCGGAGCTTTTGATTCTGGGTTTATATTTTCTATGTTAGCTTTTTCTAGCATTGGTATTTTTTTATATAAAAAAGATTGGAAAAGGTTTTTGTTTTTAGGGCTTTTTTTGGTTTATACTTTGATGGTGGTACTTAGTACAAAAAGATCTGATTTGCTTGGGTTTTTGGCAGGGCTAAGCGTTTTTTTAAGTGCATCTTTGGGTAGTTATTCTAAAAAACTTGTGCTTTCAATATTAACCGCTTCGGTGCTTGTGCTTTCGGTAGGCGGGTTTTACGTTTTTAGAAAAGATCCTAGGTTTGATGTAATTGTTAAAATCCTAAAACACGAGCAGGTTACCACAAAAGAGTTAAACACAGTTTCAAGCCTAAGATATAAAATTATGATACACGCTTTTAGAGTAATAGATAAGGATATTCAGGATAAAAATATACCAGCCATTCTAATAGGACATGGGATTAGAAGTGGATTAAAATTAGATCCAAAGCTTGGTCTTGAAAAGTTTGAATCTTTTGAAGCTATATCAGAATACATAGAAAAGGGTCTTATTGGGCTTATAGGACTTGTTTGGTTTTATTGGAGGGTGTTAAAATTTAGTTTTAGTTTAAAAGCTTTTAAACAAGAGGATTTTTTATTTATACCTTTTGTGGCTACAATGGTGTATCAGCTTTTTGGATCTTTGTTTACTTTTTTTTGGAGCCTTTATCTTCCTTTGATTTTGCTTTTATTTGGTATTGCTGAAAATTGGTTTTTAAAACAGCCACTACTTGAATATGAAATGCGTCGGACCGCTCTATGAAGAATGCTAATATACACATCGGCATAAGTGGATATTATTATAAAGATGCCATAGGAAGATTTTACCCTAACGGCATAAGACCATCTGAGTTTATACTTTATTACCAAAGATTTTTTGATAGCGTTGAGTTAAATTTCACATTTTATAGATATCCACAAAAGCATCATATAAAATCTATACTTAAAAAAGCGCCAAATTTAAGGTATTCAATAAAACTCCATAGAAGCTTTACACATTTTAAAAATTACGATAAAAAAAGCTTGGAGAAGTTTATAGAAGACATAGAACCAATAGTATCTTCTGGGCGTTTTATAGCACTTTTAATGCAGTTTCCACCATCTATGCACTACAAAGAAGAGTCTTTAGAACATATCGAAGATCTTATAAAAAGCTTAAAACCAATACCTTTGGCCATAGAGTTTAGAAGCAAGTCTTTTAATAGAAAAGATGTTTTTGAGCTTTTAAAAGAAAACAACGTTAGCATAGTAAATGTAGATGCTCCCAAAAAAGAAGATGCTTTGGTAGGACCTTGGATTAGCACAGCAGACTTTAACTATATTAGGATACATGGTCGTGACGAAGAAAATCCTTACAAATACATATACAGTATAGACGAGCTTAAAAAACTAAAAACCAAGATAAGAAAAATAGAAGAGTATAAACCCACTTACATATTTTTTAATAACACCTTTGGAGCAGGAGCTTTTTTGAACGCTTTAGAACTTAAAAAGCTTTACGGATTTGATGTGGAAATACCAGACAAGCTTGAAGCTATAAGAAATCAAGGTATATGGGTATAGCGTTTTTTGGTGGTAGCTTTGACCCGATACATATAGGGCATATACTTGTGGCAAGGGATGTATGCGAGCTTTGTGATGTTGATAAAATATATTTTATGCCAGCTTTTATATCTCCTTTTAAACCAAAACCTATAGCAAGTCCCAAACAGCGGTTTGAAATGTTAAAGCTTGCCTTGGAGGATGAACCTTGGGCTTTTATAGAGGATATAGAACTAAAAAAAGAAGAAATATCTTATACTTATAAAAGTGCTCTAATACTAAAAGAAAAATATCAACAGCCCCCAACCTTCATAATAGGCTACGATGCTTATCTAACGCTTGACAAATGGTATAGGTATGAAGATCTTGTAAAAATTGCAAATTTTATAGTGGTAAAAAGAGGGAAAGAAGATATTTTTATAAACAACGATATAGATGCAATTTTTTGCAACACAAGAACTATAGATATATCCTCTACTGAAATAAGAGAGCGTATAAAGCATGGTAAGAGTGTAAAATATATGATACCAGATAAAGTATTAGAATTTATATTGAAAGAGGGTATTTATGCCAAAAGCTGAAAACTATGTAAGTTTGGACATTTTTTCTTCAAACATACCGGCTTTTAACTATGAAGATAGTGTTGATATGGTTTATAAGTTTTTCAAAGAAAAGCCCTTTTACAAATACGTTGTTATACTAAAAAATCAAACACCTATAGGTATTGTCAAAAAAGACGACATAGCTTTTGCAAATAAAAATTTAAATGTAGGAGAACTATCAAAACCTCTTCCAAAAGTCAAAAACACCAATATAAACCCACAAAGACTTTCAGATGTTATTGAGGTCCTTAGACTCCAAGTGTCTGATATATTTTTGGTAAACAACAAAAATCAATACATAGGAGTAATAAATTACGACACAGTAATCCATTATCTAAGCAAATTCCCAGTCTCTTCTCAAGACAAAATATCTAACATGTTAGGAAAAGATTACTATGCAGTGATTATAGGTTTTCAGGATTTTAAAGAACTAAAAGAAGAGCTTAGTTATAAAATAGACTCGCTGTTTAAGCTAATAAGAGATCTATTAAAAAATATGTCTAACGAATGTTGTACTTATATAGAAAAATCCGATAACGAAATATACAGTGTACACAAAACAAAAATCACAAAAGATGTTATAAATAAATTCTTTGATGAATTTTACAAAGAATACAACGTACTGTTTCAAACCCATAAAACACCTGTTATGTACGCCATCGTACTAAATTTAAACAACATAAAATCTTACGATGCCTTCCTAAAACGAATAGATATATTGAAAGTATATATAAAAGATATGAAAAATACCGTAGCGATAATTGATGGATTACAGCCTCTTCTGATAACGCACTTATCAAAGCAAGATTATCCAACAGTCCAGCTTATAAAAGAAAAAATATCATCCTCTATACAAGATATTGCCAACAATCTAGTGAAAACTGAAAAAAATCTGTGGGAATTTGTGGTCTACGATATGTTTAAAAAGTATCCTTTTTACGACCTTATCTATATAATGAACGAGTCTGGAATCCAGATATCCAACAATATAATAAATCCAGATATATCTAAAAGCATAGCCACAGGAAAAAAGGGGGCAGATAGATCAAAAGAAGCTTATTTTAAAAATGCATCGGAAACCCCTTATATAACAGGAGTTTATCTTTCTAAAGCCACGGATGATTTTTGTATAACCGTTTCACTGGCTTTTAAATATCAAAATAAATCTTATGTAATAGCCGGAGATATAGCATATTCTGATATAGGTAAAATTAGCCTACAAAGCTAATTGCTTTTGAGGTAAAATGATAAGTAGGAGGTATTATGAAATTTTACAAAAGCAAAATACTAACGAGTGCTATATCTATGCTAACCCTAATAAATATTACATTCGCCAACGCCAAGACTGATAAAAACGTTGATAAAAGCCATAAAACTATAAACCGACAAAGCGCTACCAACAGAAGCTTTGAAGAGCTTTTACATAGCACGCCGGGAGTTTTAGTAAATAGAGTTGTAGCTTCCATAAACGGTGAACCAATTTTAGAAAGCGATTTGAAAATAGCAATGGTTTATTTTGGTACAAAAGATGCAAAATTAGCTTTAAAAAGGCTTATAGATATATACCTCATATACCAATATTTGAGCGAAAACCATATGGCCACACCAGAGAGCTTTTTAGACCAAACTATAAAAGACTTGGCCTCTCAAAACAACCTTACCGTTGAACAACTTTACGAAGAGCTAAAAAAACAAGGTATATCGCCAAAAGAGTTTAGAGACTTTTTAAGAAAAGAGATCTTGGCAACAGCTGGCTTTGGAGAATACTTAAGAAAAGCTGTTAAAATTACACCTTCTGATATTGAGCTTTTAAAATTAAAATACGGCAAACCTAAAATAGAAAGAGATATTGAACTTCTTATAGTGCCCAAAAAAGACAAAGATAAACTAAGTAAACTTTTAAATGGCACCACAAGCTTAAAAACGATAGCCAGCAAACTAAACCTAACTCCTCAAGAATTAGAAGTAGCAAAAGGAGACTTGAAAAAGAATTTAGACGAACAGGTTTGGAAAGCATCGAAAGGTGATATAGTCTTTGCAGAAGGTAAAAACAACATATACATTGCTAAGGTTAAAAACATAAAACTTGTATATCAAAACATAGACCTAGACAAGCTAAAGAAAAAGCTTTTAGAAGAAAAGATGAAGAAAAAATACGATGAGATTTTACACAAACTCAAAAAAGAAAGCTACATAAAGGTATTTCTTCAGTAATGCATGTGAAATTATGTATTTCAGTGAATCTTTTGAGAATGACATATACGTAGTTTTAGATATAGAAACCACCGGCCTTAATCCAGATGAGCATGAAATAATAGAGATTTTTGCCTTTTTGGTAGAAAAAGAAAGAATCACAAAACAATTTCACAGACTCATAAACCCAGGATTTTTTATTCCAAGAAGGATAACAGAAATAACAGGAATAACAAATGCTATGCTGGTGGGCCAACCCAAGGTTGAAGGGATTATATACGATTTTGATAACTTTGTAAAAGACTATATCATAGTAGGTCACAACGTAAAATTTGATTTATCGTTTTTAAGCAAAGCTTACAGCATATATCTTCACAAAAAACTAAACTCTCCAAATATCTGCACCCTTGAACTTTCCAAAAAACTCATCCCTAACCTAAAATCCTACAAACTTTCTGCAGTAGCAGATTACTTTAACATAAAATACGAAAGACTTCACAGAGCTAAAGACGATGCTCTTTTAACTTACAATATATTCAATAAGTTAATGGATATAATAAGGCGTCAATACAAAAAAGAATTAAGCTATTTTTATCTTAAAAGCCTCATAAACTCAAGGATATAGTGTTAAAAATTTTTAAAGCTTATAGCATAGATAGTTTCCTCTTTAACTCTTCTATCTCCCGCTCTTTCTCAAGTATCTCTTTTTCTTTATCAAGGATTATTTTTTTCATATCTATGTCTGCTCTTTGATATTTGTTGTCTAGATCTTTGTACTCTTTTTTACAATCTTCTAACTCTTTGCTTAGGTTTTTTAGCTTTTCAGATAACGATAAGTTTTCTTCTTTAAGCTCTTCTATTTTGCTTTTATAACGGTCTAAATCCTTTGATAAAAACTCTATCTCTTTCTCTTTTACAGCCAGCAAAGCATACAAGCTAGAAAGCTCTTGCATAAGCTCTTGCTTTTGAAACTCGGCATATCTTTGAATATTGATATACGTGGCTATAAGAGCGCCATCTGGAAGGGCTTTCAATTTTTCTATAGAGTCTGAGATAGCCTGTTCTCTTTCTTGAGATTTTTCTTTGCTGTTTTGCAGATTTTCATATTCGTCTGATGTCAAATATACATACCATATACCATCTTCTTCTTTGGCACCATTTAGTATTCCAGCTTTTATCCTATTTTTGACAGTATTTAATGACACTGACATCATTGCCGCATACTCGCTTGCCTTCATTTTGATATCACCCATTTGACTTACCTCCAATATTTTGATAATATTAATATATCATTTTATATCATTGATGTCAAATTTTCTTGATATCAAGATATGAAAGCTTTCATTTGTTAACATAATGGTAATTATATTAACATAAATATGAGGAAAATTATTTTTAAATAAAAAATGGTGACAATTTATACACTTCAACACTTATATAGTAAAAATCAAGGTAAAAATAAGATTAACTGAAGATAAAAGCTATCAAGGAAACAGGCATAAAATATTTGGAAGCAGAGCTACTCTGGGAGAAACATAGCTAAGATAACCATGCCCCAAGGTATAAGTTAAATGTGAAGGATTTTTTCTAAAAATTTTAAAAGACCACCTTTACCTGTATCATACCCAGCTTAGCACCTAGATATAGAAGTCCCACATTTACTATAGCACCTATTGTACACTTGCTAAAATTGAGTTAACTTTTCCTCTAATAACTCCAATCAAAATATTTAAAAGCTTGCTTTGCCTCGATTACATAATTGTAAAATTCTTTAGCACAAGGGTTTTTATCGCCTTTGTAGGTAAGGGATGTATCCATATCTCTATATATCACATGGCGCTTTGGTATATAGTAATCTTTTATATGATTGGCTATAGCCCATATGTTGTATATGATAAAAGCGTTTACATTTTTGTGGGTATTCCAATATTCCAACGCATCTTTGGAGTTGTAAGATATGTGAGATATATTTTTTTCTATAGCTTTTAAAAGCTCAAAATTTCCATACTTCATCGCCATATCCTCCCAAAGCCCCACTTGACCAGCACCGTTTACCACAAGTATTTTTACACCAGGTTTAGCCAAATCTTTAAAGCTTTTTATCGTTATATCTCTATATATGATAGCAGAAGGCCTATAGTAAACTGGTTTTATACTAGATTTATCTATATTGGGTAATTTTCTTAGAAAATCTTCCATCATATCTTCTGAACCACTGTAAATAATATCTCCATTTTTCAAAGCCTCTTTTTCCCAAACCGGTAAGGGGCCAGCTTTTACTACGGCCCTGCACTTATTTTGATATTTGTTAAACTCTTTGGCTACATAATTCATTGCTGGATATGGTCCCTCTGGACCGTATATGTGCATTAGCATAGCTAAACCCTCCAATCTCTTTACTACAAAAAATAATATATATGCAACTTGGCTGTAAGACAAATGGATTCTGTACTAGTCAACGAAAACAATGGTACTAATTTGGTAGGCAAAGGGCTTTACGACCTTTTGTTTTTACATCATCTCTGGGGCTTTTATGCTTAAAATATCAAATATAATATCAAATATCTTTTGAGTGGCATAAACTAAGGATATACGTTTTTTTGTGGTGATTTCATCTGAAGTGATTACTTTATGGGTGTTGTAAAATTTGTGAAAGCTTTTAGCTATATCAAGGGATAACTTTACCACGAGGCTTGGGTCTTTTTTGATAACTCCTTCAAAAAGCACGTCCTTTGAAGAAAGAATTCGTTTTATAAGATCTAATTCCTCTTCTTCGTATGTATATTTATCCTTGTAAAAGCCAAATACAAAGGGCTCTTTTAGTTGTCTTTTTATACCCATTGTCCTTGCATAGGCGTATTGCACATAAAACACTGGGTTTTCAGAGTTTTGGGCTTTTACTAAATTTATATCTATATCAAGGGGTGTATCGGCTTTTTTGGTTAAGAACATAAACCTTAGATTATCTGCTCCTATGTCCTCTATTACATCTATTAGCTTTAGCATCTTGCCGGTGCGTTTTGACATCCTTACTTCTTGACCGTTTTCAAAAAGCTTTACGATTTGGAAAAGCTCCACACTAAGCCAATCTTGTGGTATATCAAGAGCTTCCAAAGCTGCTTTTAAACGTGGTATATATCCATGATGATCTGCTCCCCATAGGTCTATAGCTTTTTTGTATCCTCTTTGGTATTTGTCAAGATGATAAGCTATATCAGAAGCAAAGTATGTATAAGACCCATCGCTTTTTCTTAGCACTCTATCTTTGTCTTCATCTTTTGATTTAAACCAAATAGCCCCTTCTTTTTCTTCTATAAGATTTTTCTCTTTTAAAAGCTCTAAAACTTTTTCTACCTTATCTTTTAGGGTCTTTTCACTAAAATATATATCAAACTCTACATTTAAAAGCTTCAACGTATTCTTTATATCTTCCATCATCTTTGATATTGCAAAATCCTTGACTCTTTCTAGGTTTATTTCGAGGTTTATATTGCTTTTGTTATGCTCTTTTAAAAACGCCTCTGCTATATCTTTTATATAATCTCCTTTGTAGCCATCTTCTGGAAATGGGTATAAATCCTGGTTTATATAATGCATTACACTTTTTGCCAGTAAGTTTACCTGATTGCCTGCATCGTTTATGTAGTATTCTCTATCAACTTTTATATCAAAAAATCTAAACAGCCTATAAAGCACATCTCCTATTACGGCTCCTCTTCCGTGTCCAAGATGAAGGGGTCCTGTGGGATTTGCACTCACATACTCTAAATTTATCTTATCTTCTTTTTTTATACCAAAAGCCTCAAAAATGGCATCATCTTTTATATAGTTTATAGGATTTTCTAAAAACTCAAACAAAAGTCCCTCGTAAAAAACGCTTGATAGTTTCATATTTACAAAGCCATTTAGCGCTTCTACTTTTTCAAAATGAGGGAGATTTTTTAGGTTATCTGCGATAGTTATTGCTATATCCTGAGGTTTTTGTTTTAGGGCTTTTGAGAGTATAAAAGCTATATTTGAGGCAAAATTTCCGTAAGATTCTTCTTTTGGAAGCTGTATCTGGGGTTCTATCTCAACATCGTACAAATTTTTGATGGTTTTTTGAACAATTTCTTTTATTAGTTGTTTCATATATACTCCTCAAGAGGGTCTTATAACTGCCAGAAGTATCACACATATACCAGCTATTATCAAGAACGGGCTTACTATCTTTATAAACTTTCCGTAGGTTTTTATATCGTTTTTTACATGTATAAAATATACGTTTAGGGCTTCCATTGGTAAGAAAAAACCAAAAACTATGGGAAGTTTCATCATAAGCCAAGGGATTGGTTTAAATCCAAGCATAGAATACATACCTATGCCAAAAAATATCACCAAAAAAAAGGCAAAAAGCTCTAAGTTTACAAGCTTTTTATAAAATCTCCACATATAATCGTAATCGCAGTTTATACCTTTTTCGTAAGCCACTATTGTAAAAAGTCCCAAAGACGAAGAAGCACCAACCCATAAAATTATAGACATAATGTGAAACGCTTTTAAAAGAAGAAACATCATATAAGCTCCTTTAGAAATGGTTCTAGATAAGTTTGTTTTAATATATACTCATCGCCAAATCTAATAGCAAAAGATTTTAGCATGTAAAGAGGTACAAAAATATCTATTTTATCTTCTTTAAAAAGTTTAAGCACTTCCATAAAATGCCTTCTTTCGGCGTTGTTTAGCTTTCTTGAAAAATAACCAAAGATATGTTCCATAACATTTATATGGTTTAATCTTTTTCTTTTGGAGTTTAGGGCTTTTAAAAACTGCTTTTTATATGTATCTTTTACGCTGTTAAAATCTTCATTTTTAGAAGACGCCACAAATCTACCTAAAAATCTCATAATATTTTGATTGTAATACATCAGCATAAACTTATACCTTGTATGAAATTCTATAAGCTCAGAATAATCTTTCATATGTTCAAAGTTTTCTCTTAAGTCTGCTATAGCAAATATTTTTGTAAGAAAATCATACCTTATACCATCATCCAAAAGCCTTTTTTCTTCTTCTATAGGATAATCTTCAAAAGCATCAAGAAGTTCTTTTGCAAAAAACCCTGGGCCTTTGCCAAGGCTTTGAGCGTTCTTATGAAAATACTTTGCACTGTAAACCCCGCAAGAGGGAGATTTTGATTTTAGTATAGCCCCGTCTATGTTTAGGTTTTTAACAAAGTTTTTTGAAAAGTTTGTCATCTTTTCGGTTAAATCAAGCCCTGTGGAAGGCTGGATAAGTTTTAGATGATCATCTTCTTTTTGTATTAAAATAGGGTCTCTTGGTATGCCAAGCCCTATCTCCACTTCTGGGCATACTTTGACTGTGTTTACAAAGTTTGATAGGCTTTTAACAAAAGCATCGGATATATAAGCGCCGTTGTATCTACAAGCCTCAAAAAAACAAGCGCTTACAAGAACATTAGGCTTTGCCAAGGGCTTCATCCAAAGCGCTTAAAAATATATCTATACGATTTTCTACCTTGTCTTTTTCCTTTTCTTCCTTAAAATACTCTAAGGCTTTTTGTTTTAAGGCATTTTTGTCTATAGATGTTTTACCTTTTAGCTCTTCGCATAAGAAATCTGAGACCGCTAAGAGTTTTTTACAGCGTTTTGTAGCTTTAAACTTACAATCTACTATAGCATCGTTTTCTTTTTTTATGAAAAGCTCAAGACGATGACAACCCTCTTTACAAAGCCCAGACATCAAACCTTCTAAACTTTCTGAAACTTCATTTTTAAGACCAGCCTTTAAATATTCATCTACTTTCATAAAGCACCTCCGCTATTTGGATTGCATTTGTGGCAGCACCTTTTCTTATGTTGTCTGCCACTACCCACATAGATAAACCGTTGTCAAAAGCCCTATCTTTTCTTATCCTTCCTACAAATACCTCATCTCTTCCTTCTACCACTATTGGTATTGGATACACACCATCCTTCGGCTCATCCATGAGGATTACACCTGGGGCTTTTCTTAAAAGCTCTCTTACTCTTTGAATATCAAGTTCTTTTTTTAGTTCTAAGCTTATGGCTTCTGAGTGTCCATAAAACACAGGTACTCTCACGGTGGTGGCAGATACTCTTATATCGTTGTCGTGAAGCATCTTTCTTGTTTCGTTTAACATCTTTGTTTCTTCTTTGGTGTATCCGTCCTCTAAAAATACATCTATCTGAGGTATCACGTTAAAAGCTATTCGCTTTGGCAAAACATGATTTGGTTCTATCCTTTTTTTCTGGCACCAATTTTCTGCCTGGATTTTTAGCTCTTCTATAGCTTTAGCCCCAGCTCCTGATACCGCTTGATAAGTAGATACTATAATCTTTGATATACCAAACTCATCGTATATGGGTTTTATAGCCACAAGCATTTGAATGGTAGAGCAGTTTGGATTTGCTATTATACCTTTATGTTTTTTTATATCTTCTTTATTTACCTCTGGCACTACCAATGGCACATCATCGTCCATTCTCCAAGCTGAAGAATTATCTATCACCACAACACCATCTTGAGCAAACTTAGGAGCCCATTCTTTGCTAACCGAGGAACCAGCAGAAAAAAGCGCTATATCTATACCTTTAAAAGACGTTTGTTTTTCGAGAGCCTCCATCTTATACTCGTGGCCCTTAAAAGTCATTGTTCTGCCTTCTGACTTTGAAGATGCAAAAAGCCTAAGTTCTTTGACGGGAAAGTTCCTTTCTTCCAAAACCTTTAAAAACGTTCTTCCTACTTCGCCAGTAGCACCAACAATAGCAACATTTACCATAGATAAGTATTATAATAAATTAAGAGCCGTTCTGCAACAAAATTTCTGTATAATATACTATATGGAAACAAAAGACGTATTGAAATATCTATGGAAAGGTTTATCTTATATCATTGTAGCCTATGGGTACTATCTTTTTTACGTATTTTGCCTTGACACGTTTTATAGGTTTTACAGCTATACAAAATCTCAATACTTTGCAATGTTTGTAACCTTAATAGCCATAAGCATAGGCTTTGGGATTTGGTTTTTAGGAAAAAAGAAAGAACAATGAGATTTTTTGTAGGGATTTTTACCACAAAAAAATTAGAAGAGCACGTAAATAGGCTAAAAACCGAAATTTCCAATGAAATATTAGGTAAATGGGTAGAACCTCAAAATCTCCATATTACTTTGCAGTTTATAGGTAATGTGGAAGAGTCAAAAAGGATAAATCTTCTTTATAATTTAGAAGAAATATCAAAAAACTTTTCACCTTTCACAGTAGCTTATACTGGTGTTGGGGCTTTCCCAAACACTAGCAAGCCACGTATTCTTTGGATAGGTATATCCAAAGGAGCAAATAGTTTAAAGATTTTGGCAAACAAAATAATAAAAGCAAATGCTAAAAGCGGTATAGAACTAGAATCAAAACCTTTTTATCCGCACGTAAGCATATGTAGAATAAGCGAAATAATTTCAAACAAAATATATCCATTTATGAGAAAACACAAAGATATGTTCTTTTTAGAAGAAGAAATTACAAAAATAGCTCTTGTTAAAAGCTCACTAACAAGCGTAGGGCCTATATACACAATCATAGAAGAATTTTATCTAAAAGGGAGCGATGTGAAAGTATGAGCACTTACAAAGAAGCAGGTGTTGATATAGAAAAAGCAGATCGTTTTGTAGGCTTTTTAAAAGAAAGACTTAACAATCTTAACAAAAACCTAAAACAAGCATTACCCTTTGGGGCTTTTGCGGCAGGTTTTTTGGTAGAAGATTGCGATTTGGTAATTACATCCACCACAGACGGGGTTGGCACAAAGCTAAAAATAGCCCAAAACGTAAATATACACAACACAGTAGGCATAGACTTAGTAGCAATGAACGTAAACGATATAATTACCACTGGCTCAAAGCCAATAGCATTTTTAGATTATATAGCCATAGGCATGATTGAAGGGTCTACAATAAACCCGCTGATAGAAGGCATTATAACAGGTTGCGAAGAAGCAAATACACCTCTTGTGGGTGGAGAAACTGCGGAAATGCCTTCTTTCTACAAAGACGGTGAATACGATTTAGCTGGTTTTTGCATAGGTATTTGTAAAAAAGATGAGATTGTTACAGGGCAAGATGTAAAAGAGAATGATATTATAATTGCTATACCATCTTCTGGATTTCACAGCAACGGTTTTTCCCTTGTAAGATATATATTAGAAAAGCACAATATTAAATACAATGATTATATAAAAGAGTTTGGAAAAGAACTTTGGGAAATATTACTAACACCTACAAGGATATACGTAAAAGATGTTTTGGAGCTTAAAAACAAAATAAAGATAAAAGCTATGGCTCATATAACAGGCGGTGGAATACCGGGAAACATAACGAGGGTTATACCATATGGTTTAAGAGCCGTGATATCAGCTTATCCGGTACCGGATTTATTTTTATGGTTTCAAAAGCTTGGAAACATAAAAAAAGAAGAAATGTACAAAACTTTTAATATGGGAGTAGGGTTTATGATTATTATCGAAGAAAAAGATAAAGAGGTTGCTTTGAACACTATAAAAGATTCTTTTGTTGTAGGGTATATAGAACAATCAAAAGATAATAGCAAAATTGTTTTAAATGACATATAGTCATAAAAAGTTGAGCGCAGTCATAACTAATTTAAAATTTACTCATACATTCAATATTATCAGCTTAAAGGAGGTTGCATTTATGTTTGAATATAGTGATATAGTTTTGGATCACTTCCTTAACCCAAGAAACGTAGGAGTTTTGGAAGATGCCAACGGCGTAGGCCAATGTGGAAACCCAGCTTGCGGAGACGCAATGCTTTTTACCATAAAGGTAAATCCACAAAACAATGTTATAGAAGATGTGAGGTTTAAAACCTTTGGATGCGGTTCTGCCATAGCTGTTTCTTCTATGCTTACCGAAATGATAAAAGGAAAAGACATAAACTATGCTCTAAATCTTACATACAAAGATATATTTGACCAACTTGGTGGGTTGCCACCCCAAAAAATACACTGTACAAATTTAGGTCTTGAAACACTTCACGTAGCTATAAGAGATTATCTTACAAAACAAGGAAGATTAGAAGAGGCAAACGCTATACCGACATGTTTTGAAGAGTCAGAGGAAGAAGAAAGTCAAGAGTTTGGTTTCTTAACCACATAAGATGAGTCATAAACCAAAAGCGCTTGTTCTATTTTCTGGTGGGCTGGACAGTCAGCTCGCCGCAGTGAATATTAGTAAAATTCAAGGTATAGAAGTAAAGCTTATTCATTTCTACACTGGTTTTTGTATAACAGAGCATAAAAGAAGATTGGGTATTCCCAACAAAGATGGCAAAATACCTCAAAACCCAGCTTTAAAAGCGGCTGCAGATTTAGAATTACCTATAGAAATAATAGATATCTCTCAAGAGTATATAAATGTAATTTTAAACCCAAAATTTGGCTACGGCAAAAATATTAATCCATGTCTTGATTGTAGAATTTTTATGCTTTTAAAATTAAAAGAAATAATGGAAAAAGAAAATTATGATTTTATAGCCACCGGCGAAGTACTGGGACAAAGACCAATGTCTCAAACAAAAGATAAACTTTTTATAATAGAAAAAGAATCAGGTCTTAAAGGCCTAATAGTAAGACCCTTGTCTGCTAAGCTTTTGCCAGAAACAATACCAGAAGAAAAAGGTCTAATAAAAAGAGAACTAATGTGGGATATATCAGGACGCTCAAGAACAAAGCAGATAAATTTAGCAAAAACCTACAACATAGATTACGAGCAACCATCTGGAGGATGCTGCTACCTTACCGATGAGCACTTTGCAATAAAGTTTAAAGAAGAGTTAAGCTTTAAAAAATCTCTAAATTGGGACGATTTAAGTCTTATGACAGTAGGAAGACACCTAAGATTACCAAATGGGACTAAGATGATCATTTCAAGAAACGAAGGCGAGACGAGGTTTCTAAGTGGTTTTAAAAATAGGTTTGACTGGGCTTATGTAGAAAATAAAGCTATTGCCATATTAAAAGATTTAAACGAAGAAGATATAGATTATATAGCAAGGATAATGGCAAGATACTGTGGCAACAAACCTACATATGTAAACATATCAATAGATAAAAATATGATAAAAAAAATTGCAGAGCCTTTAGAAGATGATATAATAAATTCCCTTAAGATAGGAGCGGAAAGCTATGCTAGATGATATTAAGGCAGATGTAGAGCATAACGTTTGCGGTACTTATTGTCCTATACCTATATCAGAGTTAAGCAATCAAATGAAACAGATGCGGATAGGACAAGTAATTGAGCTTATAGCAGATGATCCTGGCGTAGTAGAAGATGTACCAACGTGGTGCAAAGCCACTGGTCAAGAGTTTTTAGGAATTTATGAAGAAGACGGCGAGTTTCACGCTTTTGTAAAAAAAGTTAAAGACTGAGGAGGCCTTATGAACAACGCAAGGTTAAGTATGGATATGGTTTTGATGGAGCTGTTTGAAGTGGTACCAGAAAGTAGAAATTTACTGATGGATTATGGTCTTAAAAAGCTCATAGAAGAGGATGTTTTAGATGTGTTGGGAGACAAGCTTTCGGTTCATGGTCTATTTAGAATATCACGGGTGCCAGAAGAAGAAAAATATGAAGTCTGGAACAAGATAGTTTCTTTAGCTTCTTAAAGGAGTGTGTTTATGGAAGACAAACTTCAAGAAGTAGAAAGAATTTTACAGATGATAAGGCCAGCTTTAGATACTCATCATGGTAATTTGAAATTGGTGGACGTAAAAGACAACGTAGTTTATCTCCAATTTGAAGGTGGATGCTCTGATTGTCCTGTAGTTGACATGTCGGTAAAAAATGTTATAGATACATCTATCAAAGGTAATCTTAGATGGGTTAAAAAGGTAGAGATTTTATATCCTAAGATCAACATAAACCATTAATAATAGCCGTTTATTAAGAAATACACAGGTAAATTAATTGTTATCTTCTTTGGCGGTTTTCTAAAAGGAGAAAGTTCGTATATAATTTTTGGTGCACTTTCGTCCAAAATCTTGTAACCGCTTGATTGCACAACTCTTAAAGAAGACATATCTATTGTCCCATTTTTGTTTATAGTAACCCGTACCACCACCTCACCCTTTATACCAAGTTTTTTAGCTTCTTTAGGATACAAATCTCTTTCTCTAGCCTGTTTATTAAGATACCTAATAAGCCAGCTAAGATATTGATAAACGCTTTCTTCTTTCTTTACAAATTGTTTTATGTTTAAATTTAGATTCGCCTTTGCATTGTAGTGTTTTTGTCCTTCTTTTGCTATGGGAGTAGAAGGTAAAGATGTCTTTGTGTTTGGTTTGGAAGATGGTACTGGTGAAGAAGCTGTTGACTTTGATTCAGATTCAATATAGGGTTTGTAGCTACTTTTTGGCAAAGAGTTTAAAATACGAGAAGGAAGCGCTTCGTACTTTTGAGTAGAGGGTCTATTAACATGGTTACGAGTTGATGGTTTTATTGATGGTTTTGAAACGCGATGAGGCTTTGAGGGTTTACGTGTGGGGAATGGCGGCATTGGTATAGCAGGCGGGACTATAGCTTTGTTTGGTACACCTTTTTGTACTAGTGTTATCTCTATTGGCTTATTTTTCTTTGGTTTTTTGGTTTTCATATGGATAAAAGCTATTAAAAGCCAAATATGAAGTAGTAAAGAAATCAAAATACCTAAAATAAAATACTCTTTTTGGCGACTTTTAAGACGTGGTGTCATTCTTTCTTTGTTTCTATCATATACTTATTTATACCAAGCTCTCTGCAAGCATCTATTACACTTACTACATTTTGAAAAGGTGTATCCTTAGAAGCCTGTAACACTATGGTAGAATCTTTATTAGCCACTTTTGATAAAGCACTTTCTAAATTATCGCTTATAACTTTATTATCTATTAGTATTGTACCGTCTTTTTTTATAGCCACAACTACAGGTTTTGTAGATACGGTGGTTCGTTCTGAAGTTTTAGCTTTTGGAAGATTTACTGGAATTTTACCTTCCACCATAAAAGTGGCGGTAGCCATAAATATTATAAGTATCACAAGCACAATATCCACAAAAGGGGTCATGTTTATTTCGGATATCTCTTTATCTTGGTCAAATTCTTTCATGGATTTTCCCTTTGCTTTCATGTAGCAAGACTAAGTATTTCATCTTTCTTACAAAATAATTATAAGCAACAACAGAAGGAATAGCCACAAAAAGCCCCATTGCAGTAGACACCAAAGCCTGAGAAATACCTTCCATTACCACTTTTACACCAAATTGAGAAGAATTTCCCAAATCGTTAAAAGCTTTTATAACCCCTAAAACTGTGCCGAAAAGCCCTATAAACGGGGCGTTGTTGCCGAATGTGGCCAATATTCCAAGTCTTCTGTCAAGGGCTATTCTTAGTTCTAATTCTTTGAAAAGCTCAAGCCTCTTACTTATGTACCTGTAAGTTAAAAACCTCTCTATCATAACAGCCACAGAGAAAATACTCATAACTATGAGAAGATAAAGCACTGGGTCTCCGCCTATTAGGGCCAATTTTAGTAAAAACTTTGTAACCATAGCATTTATTATAAATTAAAATTGGCTTTTCATGTTATAATATCTGTATGAACTTTGTAAGGTTAAGGCTTATATATCCAGAAAGCGTGGCTAAAGAACCTATTATATGCAACATATGCAAAAACTTTAACATCATAGTAAACATAAAGATGGCAAAGGTCACCCAAGATAGCGCTATACTAAATATAGAAATAGATGGAGATATAGAAGAAATAGAAAAAGCTATGAAGTTTATGCAAGAAAAAGGTATAGATGTACAACCTATAGAAGGTCAAATATTCACAGAGTAATCTCTGATATAATTATTTTGTGCAACTTATAATATCTTTAATTGTTGTTTTATTTTTAAGTATAGGGGCTTTTTTTATATACGAAAAAGAACATACAAACAATCATTTTATAAATTCTCCACAGGTGTTAAAAAAAATAGACATTCACATATACTCAAATGACCACGATCAATGGAATGTTGAGGGCGATATATTGATAATAAAAGGACAAAATATAACGTTAAAGAACATAAAAGCTACAAACTATCCTTATACAATTACGGCAAAAGAAGGTGTTATAAACAAAACATCTGGCGTTGGATATTTAAAAAAAGATGTAGTATTTTCAAAATCTGATAAAACTGCCCAAGACAAAATATATACCCAATATACAAACATAGATTTGAGAAATTCACACTTTTGGGCCAACGATGATATAATAATTTCAGAAGGTAAATTTAGCTCCTACGGGAAATCTTTTGATATAAATCTAAAGCCATCTCTTCATATTGTAGTTTATAATATTAAAAGCTATGAAAAATAAAGTAAATAAAAAAGTAGTTTTTGTGATATCAAGTTTGACGTTGTCGTTTTTGGCTTTTAGTAAAGTAGAAAAACCAACACAAAATACACCAGTAAAAAATACGTCAAACAACAACAAACCTATATATATAGAAGCAAACAAAATGGATTACAACAACAATGTAATCACATACACCGGCAACGTAGTGGCCACAAGGGGCAATGGAAAACTAACTTGCCAAGAGTTAAAAATATTTTTAGACAAAAACAAAAAAATAGAAAAAATAATAGCCACAGGAAACCCTGTTTATACTGAACCTAACAAGCTTATAAAAGGCGATGTTATAGAATACGACGCTCTCCAAGATGAGATTATAGTAACTGGTAATGCTTACTTGGAAAACAAAGGCGATGTAGTACAAGGAGATAGAGTTATATATTATAAAAAATTGGATAAAGCTATAGTAACTGGCAAAAGAGTACAATCTATATTTATACCAAACGGCAAAGGAGCAAAACCTTGACCATCATACACGCTATTATACTTGGCATAGTAGAAGGGGCTTTGGAATTTTTACCAGTATCGGCGGCTGGCCATCTTACACTGGTGGGAAAGCTTCTTGGTATAAACACAGAAAACCCTGCCTTTAAAATATATGAAATATTTATGCAAATAGGAGCAGTAATAGCAGTAATAATACTTTATTCAAAAAGGCTTATAATAGATAAAGAAATATGGCTTAAGATAATAGCTGGATTCGTGCCAACAGGTGCCATAGGATTTTTATTTTACAAACCAATCAAACACTATCTTCTTGGTAATCCACTCATTACCGCAAGCATGGTATTTATTGGTGGTGTTATTATCATAATAGTAGAATCTTTATCCAAAAAGCCAAAAATCGCAAGTTTAAAAGATGTTACCATAAAAGATGCAATAACCGTAGGTTTTATTCAAGCTCTTGCCTTGATCCCTGGTGTTTCTCGTTCTGGAGCTACCATCATAGGCGCTATGCTTATAGGCTTTGAGAGAAAAACCGCCGCTGATTTTTCTTTTCTAATAGCAATACCAACGATACTTAGCGCTGGTTTCTATTCACTTCTTAAAGACCATAGCCAAATTCATCACCAAGATATATTACCAATGAGTATTAGCTTTATAACAGCCCTTATTTTTGCAATTGTTTCTGTAAAAACTTTCTTAAACTTCATATCTTTCAACAATCTTAAAATTTTTGGATATTATAGAATAATTACTGGATTAGCTTATTTAGCTTATCTTTTGAGGTGATTGATATGGCAAACATACTTATAGTAGACGATTCGTTTTTTATAAGGGCGGCGATAAGGAAAATATTGGAGTCTTCAAATCTTGTAGAAAACATCTATGAAGCTAGTAATGGCATAGAAGCTTTAGAGATTTTAAAAAATCAAAACATAGACCTTGTGACTTTAGATGTAGAAATGCCAAAAATGAACGGTTTGGAAACCTTAGAAAGAATAAAAAAAGAAAATATATCAACTCAAATAATAATGGTAAGCGCTTACACTACCCAAGGAGCGAAGGAAACTATAAAAGCTCTAGAACTTGGAGCTTTAGATTTTATAGCAAAGCCAAAAAATTACGCAGATTTTTACAAGGTAAAAGATGAGCTTTTAAGAAAAATAGAAAATGCAATTTTAAAGAAAAAAAGCATAGCAGATAAGTTGAAAGCTCTAAAAGAAGAAAAAAAGATAGAAACACCGCCGCCCCAGATACCAAGTCCACCTATAAGAAAATTGGGAAGCAAAGGTGTGGTAGCAATAGGTATATCTACAGGCGGCCCACAAACACTTGGGGAAATATTGCCAAAATTGCCTTCAGACTATCCTTATCCGATAACTATAGCAATACATATGCCTGATACGTTTACAAAAAGTTTCGCAGAGCATCTAAATTCAAAGTGTAAACTAAACGTTAAAGAAGCAGAAGAAAATGAAGTATTAAAACCAGGCACCGTATATATATCAAGGGGTAGGATAAATATGAAAATCACTGGAAACGATAGTATGCCTATAGTAAACTACGTAAAAGATGATTCTATAATATATATACCATCTGCCAATTCACTTTTGTCTTCTTGTGCCAAGGTTTTTAAGGAAAACACCTGCGGTATAGTAATGACCGGCATGGGCGACGACGGATCTAGGGGTATAGTAGATGTTAAGAAAAATGGCGGTATCACGGTAGCGGAAGATCCAAAAACAGCTATACTATGGGCTATGCCAGAAAATGCGATAAAAACCGGTTGTGTAGATTTTGTGCTTAAAAAAGATGAGATTCCAAATTTTCTTCTTAAAATAGCAAAACAATAATCATTTTAAAAGCATATACAACAAAATATATTATAAGTATGGATGTTAAAGAAAAACTCAAAATCTTAGCTGATGGTGCTAAATACGACGTATCTTGTGCAAGCTCTGGAGGAGTTAGAGAAACTATAGAAGGTGGTATAGGAAACTCCTACGCTCCAGGAGTATGCCATACGTTTACATCCGATGGCAGATGCGTCTCCCTTCTAAAGGTGCTTTTTACAAACGTATGTATATTTGACTGCGAATATTGTATAAATAGAGCGTCCAACAATATAAAAAGAGCTTCTTTTACACCAAGAGAACTAGCAGATATCACTATAAACTTTTACAAAAGAAACTATATAGAAGGCTTATTTTTAAGCTCTGGTATAGCAAAATCCCCAGATCATACAATGGAACTCATGTTAAAAACCGTAAAAATTTTAAGAGAAGAATATAAATTTAACGGATATATACATCTAAAACTAATCCCAGGAGCTTCCAAAGAGCTCATAGAAGAAGCTTCTAAACTAGCCGATAGGGTTAGCTCAAATATAGAGCTTCCTACAGAAAAGAGTTTAAAGCTTTTAGCACCAGAAAAAAACAAAGACAATGTCTTAAAACCTCTGATGTTTGTAAAAAATCTAAGAGATAACAGCGAAAAGCCAGTAGCAAGCACTTCAACACAGCTTATAGTGGGAGCTACCAACGAGCCAGATTATCAAATTTTAAGGCTTGCCTCTTATTTTTATGAAAAGAAGATACTAAAAAGAATGTATTACTCAGCATATATACCTATTCCAAACACAAAACATATAAAAGTAGATAAAACACCTCTTTTAAGAGAACATAGACTTTACCAGGCTGATTGGCTTCTTAGATTTTACGATTTTAAGTATGAAGAGATTGTTGAAAAAGATTCAAACTTAGACTTAGAGCTAGACCCAAAAACCGCTTACGCCATTAAAAATATACATCTATACCCAATAGATGTAAACAAGGCCTCTTACGAAGAGCTCATAAGAGTGCCTGGCATCGGTAGAAAAAATGCCATGAAAATAATACAAGCAAGAGCATTCAAAACCTTAGAATATATGGACCTTATAAAGCTTGGAATATCTATTAAAAAGGCAAAGCACTTTATAGTAGCAAAAAAATACTTAGGTTATAGTTTATCTCCAGATTATATAAGAAAAGCCATCATAAAAGAAAGTTCCCCAAAACCTTCTTACACTCAGCTAAGGTTATGGTAAATATAATATTCGAAGATAGTTTTGAAGGTTTTTTAAGTGCCTTGTATTGGGCTTTTAAAAACGATATAAAAAATCCTATATTCTTAAAAGCCGAAAAACCATCTCTTTTTAAAATTGTAAAAGTAGAAATAGAAGACGATATACTAAAAAAATTCAAACAAATATTAGACGAAGAGACGATAGAACTCTTTTACGATTGTTTTTGTTTTGATGAAGAAAAAGCGTTTTCTGATATATACAGGAGTTTTTTATTCTACTTAGAGCATAAGCACCTAAAGGATGTAAATCAAGATTTTATAAGAAATCTCATTTATTATAGAAAATCGGTAAATAGAGAAAGGCACAAATACATAGGTTTTTTAAGGTTTCATCAGGTAGATAATATTTTATACGCAAAGTTTGAGCCAAAGCACTTTGTATTAGATTACTTAGGAGAGTTTTTCAAAAGAAGATATAAAGAGGAGAACTTTGTAATACACGACGTAAAAAGGAAAAAAGCAGCTGTTTACCACAAAAAACATCTTAGTATAGAAGCTTTTGGCAAAGAGATAAATATAGAAAAAGATACATACCAAAAACTATGGAAGACATTTTTTGAAGCGGTTGCAATAAGAGAAAGGTCCAACGCAAGGTTGCAAAATCACTACGCTCCAAAGTACTTTAGAAAATATATGATTGAATTTGATAATTAACCGATAATTAATCATTGATTTTTGTCTTCTGATATATTACAATAAATAAAAATTATACATTTTAGGAGGTAAAAATGCTTACAAATGAGAATGTATCTATAGTGGATGGGGCAGTTTTGTATGATGACGGAGACCACAAGTTTATATGGCTTGGATGGGAAGAAGAGGAAGAAGAAGGGTTTGTTCAGGTAAATCAATACATTATAATAAATAGAGGAAAAGGATTTTTGCTGGATCCAGGGGGTGTGTACGTATTTCCAAGAGTTATAGCAAACACATCAACCTATATAGACATAAACGATATACAGATGATATTTTACTCTCACCAAGATCCCGATGTATCTTCTGGTATAGCTCTATGGCTTGCCAATACACCAGCAGAAGTATACATATCAAACCTATGGACGAGATTTGTGCCTCATTTTGGTGTTACAGATATAAGAAGAATAAAAGGTATACCAGATAGAGGTATGACTTACACTCTACCAACTGGAGATATTTTAGAGTTTATACCAGCTCACTATCTTCACAGCGTAGGAAACTTTACTGTTTACGATAGAAGATCAAAGATACTTTTTAGCGGTGATATAGGAGCAGCGGTATTTCCAAGGGGTGGGAGAAAAGTATTTGTAGAAGATTTTCAAAAACACATTCCACTCATGGAAGGATTTCACAAACGTTATATGAATGGAAACGTAGCTTGCAGAAAATGGGTTAGCGAGGTAAAGAAAAGAGATATAGATATGATAGCACCTCAACATGGGTCTATATTTAAAAAAGAAGATGCCAACAAATTTTTAGACTGGCTTTCATCCTTAAGATGTGGACTCGATATAATAAACGAGATATATTGACGGAGGGTATTATGAACATCGTCTTTGATAAAAACAAAGCTTTAAGAAAGACCGTAAACAACCTCTCTAAAAAGATTTACAAAAACATATTAATGGAATCTTTTGTAAAAAATACAAAAAAAATTGTAGAAGAACGCGTAAAAGACAGCAAAGAAAAATCAATAGGTATTAAAAACGCTATAGAAGAACTAAGCCAAACTATACAAAGCATGAGCCAAAATGCCAACGATGTAACATTTTCCATGGAGTTGTTGGTAGATAAATCCATGTCTTTAAAAGAAGAAATAGATACAAAACAAAAAAATGCTATATCTTATACAAAAGATGTTAAAAACTTAGCAAAAGAAGCAGAAAACCTAGCAAAATTCTCTGAGCAGATAGTAAAAGTTACAAGAAATATAAATTCTATAGCAGAACAAACTACTATATTAGCGTTAAATGCATCCATAGAGGCGGCACGTGCTGGAGAAGCTGGTAGAGGATTTTCCGTAGTAGCAGATGAAGTAAGAAAGCTAGCTAAAAAAACAGAAGATTTTTCAAAAGATATAAACTCTACGACAATGATGTTGAAAAACGCTATAATAGAGCTATCCAACAAGATATACAATTTAGAAAACATATTTAAGAATTTAGTAGAGTATTTCGAAGATATAAAAAATGCATCAGCACAAAATATAGACTATGCAGAGAGCACAAAAGCGTTGATGAGCTCAATAGCCAATGCTTTAGAAGAGCAAAGCGCTGTATCGAGCACGATTTTACAATCGGTAGAACAATTAAAAGATAGTATATCCAAAATATATACTATATTTAGCAATATCATACAATCCCAGGACAACTTAGATAAATTAATAAAATGATGATTAACACACATTTAAAGATTAATCAAGGTCTTTGTGGCACCCCTATTGAGCTTGGAGAAGGCTACGCTGTAGTGAGCTTAGAAGCCAAAGAAAACATGGTAGCAGATGAAAAAGGGCTTATACACGGTGGGTTTATATTTGGGTTAGCAGATTATACATCTATGCTTGCGGTAAACCATCCAAACGTTGTACTTGCAAAGGCAGAGGTTAAATTTTTAAAACCAGTAAAATTGGGAGATGTTATGACCTCGCATGCCAAAATCCAAAAAATAGATAACCATAAATATACTGTGGAGGCTTTTGTAAACGTTAACGATATAAAAGTTTTTGAAGGTGTTTTTCTTTGTGTTGTTACTCCTAAGCACGTTTTAGAGTAAACATACAATTATCATTGATAAAATGTAAAAAATACTGTAAATTATAAAAATGTTTATAGAAGCTTCATATTGGAAAACCACAGAAGATGGTAGAGTAATATGTGAGCTTTGTCCTGATTATTGTAAATTAAAAGAAGGCCAAGTAGGCGTATGCGGTGTTAGATTGAACAAAGGCGGTAAGCTTTTAAGCGCTACATATGGATCTTTGGTATCTATAGCGTTAGATCCTGTTGAGAAAAAACCGTTGTTTCATTTTTTACCAGGTCACAAAACCCTAACGATAGCAACGCCAGGATGCAATCTACATTGTCTTGGTTGTCAAAATTATGAAATATCTCAAGTAAAAATAGATGATTCAAACAAAGCTTTTTTTGAAAATTCCTATATATCTCCAGAACAAATAGTACAAAGGGCGATAGAAACAGGCTCTAAGAGTATATCTTACTCATACTCTGACCCTATTATATTTTATGAGTACATGTTTGATATAGCAAAGTTGGCTAAAGAAAAAGGCTTGAAAAACATCATGGTAACCGCCGGATACATCACAGAAAAGCCTGCTCTAAAGCTTATGGATGTTATAGATGCTTTTAGTATAGATTTAAAGTTTTTCTCAGAAAAAGCCTATTCAAAATATTCCAAAGGAAAACTTGAACCTATTTTAAACTTCATAAAACTGTGTTTAAAGCACGAAAAATGGATTGAGCTTACCACTCTTTTGGTGCCAAAATACCTTGACGAAGAACAACTAAGGTTAATAGCTAAATTTATAAGCAAAGAGCTGGGTCCTCATATACCCTGGCATATATCAAGGTTTTTCCCGTATTACAAAGCCCTAGACTTACATCCTACGCCAGAGTCCATGATAAAAACTGCATATGAGATTGGAAAAGAAGAGGGTATATACTATGTATATACTGGCAACATAAAATCAGAGCACGAACATACTGTATGTCCAAATTGCAACAACATAGTTATAGAAAGAGATAGATTTGTTATTAAAAGCCTAAAATTAGAAAAAGGAAAATGTAGTTTTTGCGGTTATAAAATAGAAGGTGTATTTGAATAACCTTATCTGATATAATATTAGATTACACCTATGGATAAAGATAGTTTAAAGAGTCTTATTTTATTACAGGAAAAAGAAGAAAGATCTTTTAGGCTTTTAAAAGAAAAAGAAAAAATCTTAAGGGAAATACAACACTTTGAACAAGAGCTAAACAACGTATTAAAAGCGATAGAAAACATACACCAAGAAAAAGAAAATACTAAAAAACTAATAGAAGAACTACTAAAAACCATAGAAAAACACGAAAAAAATCTCAAAAAGATAACAGAATCCCTAAGAACCATCAAAAGCAAAGAGCTGTATAAAAATGTGTTGAGAGAAAAATCAAAAACAGAAAACGCTATTATAAATACAAAAAATAGGTTAAAACAAGCATATATACAACTTAGCAATATAGAAAACTCAAACGAATTAAAAGATTTACTTTTAAAACAAAAACGCTTACAAGAAGAGATAAGAAATTTAAAAGAAGATTTAGAAAACATAGAACAATCTATACTCAAAGCGGAAAAAGATATAAAAGATCACAAAGATACTTTAGAGAAAAGCCTTATAGATTTTTATGAAGATATCAAAAAAAGGGTAAAACCTGTTTTTGTACCAATAGATAACAAAGCCTGCTCTTACTGTGGAACTATATTGCCAATAGACTTTTACAACAGGCTAATTCAAAATAACATACCTAGCTTCATGTGTCCTAACTGTCAGCGCATTATATATAAACAATCTGATATAATAAAATAATGAACTTTGAACAAATAGTAATTACTATACCGGCTTTAATGATGGCTGTTATATTTCATGAAATAGCTCATGGGGCAGCGGCCTATTGGATGGGAGATAAAAGCGCCAAGGAAGCCGGAAGGCTGACAATAAACCCAATTCCTCATATAGATTTGCTTGGCACTATCATATTGCCTGGGATTTTGATGCTCGTGGGTTCTCCTATACTTTTTGGTTGGGCAAAACCAGTACCTATAAACCCATACAGATTTAGAAACTTAAGAATGGGTATGCTTATTGTATCATCAGCAGGTGCTTTAGCAAATATAGCGATGGCAATCTTAGGTGCTGTTTCTTTTAGGCTTTTAGAAAGTACTATAGCATCTGATATAAATCCATTTTTTTTCGCAAGCGTTGTAGAACCTCTTTTGTGGTTTTCTAGAGAGCTTGTTATAATAAACTTAGTGTTGGCGTTTTTTAATCTTTTGCCTATACCTCCTTTGGATGGAAGCCGTATTGTTATGAGTTTCTTTTCTGTAAAGTATTGGGAAGAGTTTTATAAGTTTGAACCTTACGGGTTTTTGATACTTACCGTACTTATTTTTACTGGTGTAATAGGTAAAATTATATATCCTTTTATAGCTATTGCTTATAGAATACTATTGGGTGGATTCGGTATATGAGAATAGTAAGTGGCATGAGACCCACTGGAAAACTTCATATAGGGCACTTTTTTGGAGCTGTTAAAAACTGGGTAGACTTACAAAAAGAGCACGAGACTTTATTTTTTGTGGCAGATTGGCATGCTCTTACCACTTCTTATAAAGATATATCAAAAATAAAAGAAAATACGCTTGAGATGGTGGCAGATTGGATTGCAATGGGTCTTGACCCAAATAAATCTACGCTGTTTGTTCAATCAAAAGTAAAATATCATGCGGAGTTAAATCTTATACTTAGTATGATAACCCCAAAAAGCTGGTTAGAACTAAATCCCACTTATAAAGATACAAAATACAACCTACTAAAGATAAACCATGTAGAAAAAGAGTACTCTGAAAAATTGATACCTCTTGTAGATATTTTAGTTAATCATGCCCCTGCAATCATAGAAGATGAAGCGATGTTTAAAAAAGTTTTGTTGGATGGACTAACGGATATTTTTATAAAGCTTTTAATAGAAGGGGCAATAGATAAAGAAAAACTTGGAGAGCTAAACATATCAAAAAGAGATTTCTACGAAACCGATACCTTTGGATTTTTTGGATATCCTGTTTTGATGGCTTCAGACATATTAATTTACAACGCTGATGGGGTACCAGTAGGAGAAGATCAGCTTCCACACATAGAAATAACAAGGGAGATAGCCAGAAGGTTTAACTATCTTTACAAAGAATTTTTCAAAGAACCAAAAGCCATACTTACAGAAACTCCAAAACTTCTTGGCACAGATGGACGGAAGATGAGCAAATCTTACAACAACACAATTATGATAGATGAAACTGAAGAAGAAACCACATCAAAGATTATGAAGATGTTTACAGATCCAGAAAAACTTAGAAAAAACGACCCTGGTCATCCTGAGAAATGCAACGTGTTTAGCTATCATAAGATTTTTACAAACTTAGCTGAAACCTCAAATATAGAGCTTGATTGTAAAAGCGGTAAACTTGGCTGTGTAGAATGCAAGAAAATACTTGCTAAAAATCTAAATAACTTTTTAGCATCTATAAGAGAAAAAAGAAAAGATATAGACAAAGATATGGTAAAAAACATATTGGAAGAGGGCAACAAAAAGGCAAACCACATAGCAAAATCAAATATGGACACCATAAACGACATATTGGGTCTATGAAATTCAAAGGTTCCTATGTAAAAGATTTTCCAAAAGACAAACCTTGTATACTACTAACCGGACGCTCAAACGTAGGTAAATCATCTTTAATAAACGCCATTGCCAACACAAAAATAGCAAGAGTAAGCAAAGACCCTGGCCTCACCGCTACGTTAAACTTTTATATAGAAGAAAATATTTATATAGTAGATACACCTGGCTATGGATATGCTAAAAGATCAAAAGAAGAAAGAAATAGATGGGCAAACATAATAAACGATTTTATAGAAAACCATGGCGAAAATATACTGTGTGTTTTTGCTTTGATAGACTCTGTGGTAGGTCCTACGGAACTTGATACTATGCTTATTGATTATCTTGATAGTAAAAGCCTAAACACAATGTTAGTCTTAACAAAAATAGACAAAGCCACTCAAAAAGAACTTGCCAATACACTAAATCGTTTAAAAGCTTTTGATAAAAACATCATACAAACCTCTTCAAAAGATGGTATAGGCATAAAACAGCTAAAAGCCATAATGAAAGAACTAAGCCATGCTAAAAAAAGATAAGACGATAAATATAGGTTTTACAGTATTTTTAATAATACTTATAATCCTTGCAATATACACAATAGCTCCTTTTTTTACACCTATCGTTTGGTCTATGATAGCTATAATAGTATTTTATCCGCTTCACAAAAAACTTTCTCATATACTAAAATCTGAAAACTTAAGTTCTTTAATTATCACAATCCTTATATTGCTCATAGTAGTGATACCATTTTCTGTGTTTGGAGTACTCATAATAGAGCAAGGTATTTACCTTGTGCAAAACGCTAGTGCTTTCATAATGAGCCTTGACCAACAAAAAGTGTATCTTATATCCAAAAAATTGCCAATCATTGGCAAACATATTACCTACTACAAATTTTTGAGGTTTTTGCATCTTAATGCCCCTACTATAAACCAAGCTGCTAACTCTATACTTACCTACGCTGCCTCTTTTTTGGGTGATCAACTAAAAAACATGGTGCTTTTTTTGGGTAGTTTTATGTTAAAAGCTCTTATATTTCTTATGTCAACATTTTTTATGTTAAGAGATTGGGATAAGTTTATAGACTTTGTAAAAGATATAACCCCAATGAACACAAAAGATTTTGATACAATACTAAAAACTGTATATTCCACAGTACTTAGCGTAGTATATGGTTTCGTTGGTACTGCGCTGATACAGGCTATATTTGGATTTTTTATGTATTATTACTTTACTCCAAACTATGCTCTGGTGCTTGCTTTTATTACATTTATGTCTTCTTTTATACCACCTCTTGGTACGGCTTTAGTATGGATACCGTATGGATTTTACGTAGCTTATCAAAATGGTTTGTTAGCATCGTTAGAAGCATTTGCCTATTCAATCTTATTTATAATAGGTTCCGATAACTTTGTAAGGCCTCTTCTTATGAAAAAAGCCATACACATACCTTATATACTGCTATCTTTGTCTGTCTTAGGCGGGTTGTTTAGTATGGGATTCTTGGGTATGTTTTTAGGTCCTATTGTATTTACAACCCTTATTACAGCCTTTAACATATATAAAGAAAAATTTTCCTAAAACGGTATATAAACCGTTATGATGGTACCTTTGTTTTCCTTAGATTCAATATGCAATTTACCTTTTAATATACCAATTGACTTTGATACTATAAAAAGCCCAAGACCAAAACCGGGTTTATCTATGTTGGCTCTTTCAAACTCTTTAGTAATTGTAGAGAGTTTTTCTTTTGGTATGCCAACACCGGTGTCTTCTACCTTAATAATTATATTTTTATTATCAGACACGACCGCTATTTTTATATAACCTTCATTTGTATATTTTACAGCATTTTCCAATAAATTAGATACAATAGCTTCATAAAGCTCCCAAGAAGATGTAATCTCTATAGGCTCTATGTTAAGCTCTATCTTCAAGCCTTTTTCCTCTATAATAGGCTCAAGTTCTTTTAGCGCTTTCATTACAACATCTTCCAACATAAATGTTTGTTTATTTAACATAGAATACTCGTCTGCTTTTGCTATGAAAACTACTTTATTTAACAGATTATTTAGCTGTTTTAGAGCTCTTGAGATTCTTTCTATATAAGCTTTATCAGGATTAATTTCTAACAAAGAAAGGTTTGTAGATATTATAGCTAGGGGTGTTTTTACTTCATGGGAAAAGTTAAGCGCCATAGTATATATTCTTTCCATGAAACTTATGAAGCTATTTGTTATAGCTTTTGCTATAAAAAATCCTGTAAAAGCTATTATTACAGAAAGTATTACCAATGCCAATATAAAACTGCTCAACAGTTTTTTCTTAATAGATTCAAATTTTGTCATGTTTCTTGCTACTATCACAGTAAAATGATTAGGTAGCAAAGCCCTTATATACATAATCCTTTTACCGTTTATATAACCAAGATGAAAACCAGATTTAAATTTTGAAAACCTAAAACTAGGAAAATTCTTTGATACGCTTATTATATTACCGCTTTTATCTAACACTGCTATTGATTCATCGCTGAAAGTAAGCCATCTCGTGTTCTCAGTAATATTCTGAGCGCTTATATATCGCAATTCTTGTCTCAAATCCGAAGCTACAAAGTTATCTACCAATATACTAAAAGCTAAATACGACGATATAGAAAATATAAAAACTATAGCAAAAATAACCAGACTATATACTACGGTGAGATAGGCAAGGGTATTTTCTTTTTTCTCTTCTAATCCCAATCTGTTTCTTCTATTTTACCGGAGCTATCTTTGGGTTCTATAGAATATCCTATGCCATAGACTGTCCTTATCTGACATCCGGAGCCATCTATAAGCCTTCTGATTGTTCTAATATGAGACCTCAAAGAAAAAGAAGATGGCTCTTCGTCTATTCCCCACGCATAACTAAGAAGCTGTTCTACTGTTACAACTCTTCCAACGTTAGAAATAAGCTTTTCTAATATCAAAAATTGTTTTTTAGTAGCTGGTATCACCTTACCATCTATTTGAATTGTAAAATTAGAAGTATCAAGCACAAGTTTATTGCATATTAACTCAGCGCTACCGGTTTGTCTGGTTCTTCTTACAATGGCTTCTATCCTTGCAAGAAGCTCTTTCATATCAAAAGGCTTTGTAAGATAATCATCGGCTCCTATGTTGAAAGCGGTTAATTTATCGTTTATACCGTCTTTTGCGGTAAGTATCAAAAACGGTGTTTTTAAATTTTCTTCTCTAGCATTTTTTAAAAGCTCAATACCATTTTTAGGACCAAGCATCAAATCCAGTATTACTATATCATAAGACTTGTCTTTTGTAGCATATTTGGCATCTTCAAAGTTTGATACAAAATCCGCAAGCCATCCTTTGCTTCTTATAATATCTTTTATAGAAAGTGCTAAGTCTATATTGTCTTCTACTATAAGAACCTTCATGCCTTTACGTTTAATTTTTCTCCTGTGTTTGGCGGATTGTTGTTTGTATTTGAAACTTCGCCCAATAGCTGTTGCACTACGTTGGATTGATTGTCCAGCATGGATTTTAAGCCCCATATTTGTTGCTTGTTTACATCTTTAGCTTGCTGCATATCAGTTGCTATGTTTGCTATATCCATGTAACTCATATATAAATCCTCCTATAAAGTAATATAAAATGTATCGGTTAAAAAATCAAGTATTTTAGCCTTTACTTTTTAAAAGTTTTTTTATATAAGACGTCATATACGTTGGGTTTTGGTCTTTGTCAAAGAATATTGTTTTTAGGCTTTTATTATAAATTACATATATGTTGTCAGTATGATCTATCAGATAACCCTGTGTTTTTGAAGGCACTATTTTGTAAACCACACCATAGCTATCGGCTACTTTTTTTATATAACCTGGATCTCCGGATAAACCGCTAAAATTTTTGTTAAAGAACTTAGCATATTCATCAGCAATGTTTGGAGTATCTCTTTTGGGGTCTAAAGTTATAAAAACAACTTTTACATATTTTTTATCATCACCAAGCATATTGTACATAGAAGATAGCCTGTGCAACACCGTAGGGCACACATCAGGACAATGGGTATAGCCAAAGTAAATTAAAATTACCTTATAACGATTTTCATAATCTTTCAACGATATTTCTTTATTACCAGAAAAAAGCTTAAAATCAAAAGGTTTCGCGTTTATGCTTGGGTTTACTGGCTTTTCACAAGAAAATAGCAAAATACTAGATATAACAACAAAAATTAACGTTAATTTTCTCACAAAAAATATTATAGCATATAAAGTTAGTTTATTTCTCTATTTATACCTTTTATATATATTTGTTCCAATATCCTTTTTACAATAGGAGCAGCCGTGAGATTTCCTTCAATACCATGCTCTACTATAACACCCACCACATACTTAGGATCTCTATACGGTGCAAAACCCACAAACCAGGCATCCGGTTGATATTTCCATGGGCTGTTTGGTCCTACGTGTTTTCCAAAGACCACCTGAGCTGTACCAGTTTTACCTGCTATATCTACAATAGTAGAAAATGCATTTGTACCAGTACCCTTTACAACCACTTCCCTTAAACCTTTTTTAACTACCGAATAGTCTTCTAAAGGAGCTCTTACGTATTTGTAAACCTTACGGTGATTCTCAAATACAATCTTTCCATCTGGAGTTTTGATATCTTTTAGCAAGGTGGGTTGATATATCACGCCGTTGTTTGCTATACCCTCCATCATAGTAACTTGCTGAAGAAGAGTCACCAATACATAACCTTGACCTATACTCATGTTAACCGTATCGCCTTCATACCAAGGCTGATGAAATTTCTTTAGTTTCCAGCTTTTAGTAGGTAAAAACCCAGGAGAGTTGTAAAGTTCAAAAGGTATACTAGAGCCATATCCAAAGTCTTTTTCTATTTGGTATATCTTCCTTTGACCGAGCTTCATACCAAGTTGATAAAAGAACGTATCACAAGAGTTTTGTATAGCTTGAACTATTGTCTGATACCCTGTATCGTATCTAAGCCAATTGTAAAAAATGTGATTACCTACTTTAATGTACCCAGAGCAATCAAGGGTGGAAGATGGAGTTATAACACCGTATTTTAAGGCGGCTATTGCAATAGGCACCTTAAAAACAGAACCGGGTGGATATATGGCCTCAGTGGCTCTATTTAAAAAGGGCCTCAGAGAATTGTTTATAATCTTATTCCAGTCTTTATATACATCGTTTGGATTGTATTCAGGAAAACTATCCAATGCTAATATTTCACCGCTATGAGCATTCATAACTATAACTGCACCCACTTTCTGACCAGAGTTTAAAAACACATTATGCACTATATCTTGAATCTGAGAGTTTATAGTAAGTACCACTGTATCACCCTGTACGGGTAATTCTTTATCAATAGTGTATAGCTCTTTTCCTAAAGCATTCACCATTATTTTTTTATAACCGAGCTCACCTATAAGATATTTGTTGAATCGTTTTTCAATACCAGCTTTCCCTACAAGGCTTTGAGGACCTATCTGATATTCTTTTAGATCTTTCTGAGATGGCAAACCTACATAACCTAATATATGAGCGTATTCATCTCCATAAGGGTATATCCTTTTTGGTACTATGCCAACAAAAATACCTGGAAATTTATAAGAATTTGCATAAAATGTTTCCAGCTGTTGAGTGCTTAGGTTATCCATAATTTTTATAGGTGTTATAGAATTTTTATTTACTTTGATAATATTAGTTATATCTATACCAAACATGTTTTTAAATCTTTCTATCTCTTTCGATAAATCTTTATTTTCAGATATTTCTTGAGGATCTATATAAAAATCGTAGGTGGGAACGTCATAGGCAAGCTTTGTGCCATCTGAACTTTCTATAGCACCTCTTGGAGGATAAAGTATTTGAAGCCTGGTATAATTTCGTTTAGACTCTTTGTAATACTTATCTCCTTTTATTATCTGTAAATAAAATAATCTAGCACCTATTGCAATATAAGCTAATAATATTAAAAGCGCAAAAACAATGTAATTTTTCTTCATACATTTTTATAAAACCTATCTAACACAAAAAATATTATACAATCTATAAAAATTGACATGAAAAAACTTAAAAATCCAAAATCAATATAATGGTACTTCATATAAACAATACCAACGTTTGTTAGCTTTACAAGTAGATCAAAAATAAAAAACATGGGTAATTTTAAAAAACCGGTTTCTAAAGTATAGCTAAGCAAAAGTCTTATTATTACACTATAAAACGTATAACTAAAGGTAAAAACTCCCAACGTATTTACGCTAAGATCCATTAAAATACCCATTAAAAATGACCAAAGCGGAATATACCCATTTTCTAAATTTAAGAATATCAAAGATAAAAATGCTTCTGGAAATGGATACAAGCCATTTCCTTCTAAAAAGAAGAATTCCAATATAAAAAGCACAAAAAACCAAACAATAAAACGCTTACCAATCATCTATTAATTACCACCACAAAATCGTATATGTTAGGATTGGCCATAGGTTTTAATTTGACGTTTAAAAAAAATAAATTTTTTGATCTACTAACCTCTAAAACTTTGCCCACCAATAAATACGGTATGTCTTGGTTTTTCAAGCTTCTAAAATAAATTAAATCTCCTATCTTTATATCGTCGTTAGAAGTAGCGTTTATTATGCTACCATCAGGGTAACCGCCCTTATAAATATAAGTATCGCCAGTCCTATAATTGTACACTATTGTATTAAACATTTTGTTATAAACCGTCATAACATAAGCCACATCTTTATAAACTTTATAAACTACGCCAACAAAATATCCATTGGATGATACTAAGCTTCCTTCTTTTATTTTACCGTTGTTTTGTATTTCTAAGAAACTTTTCTTTCCAGACATATCATAACCAACAACTCTTGAAATATATACATTTGGGTTTGATTGTTTGTTTATGAAAACCAAACTATTTGATATGTAATATAACTGCCTAGCTTCATTTTGGCATTTCTGAAGCTCGTAGCTAAAGGTTTTATAATAATTTAGCTCTTTCGTTAGGATAGCATTTTCTTTTTTAACATCAACTAAATCAACATATAATTTCAACATATTGCTAATAAAAGCGTAAGATGAGAGTCTATAGTTGGTTATATAGTTAAAAGGATCATACTTGACCAAATAAGCCGTATTTGGAATAAAAATAAAAATGAAAGATAAAAAAAGCAAAAATATATATAAAAAGCCAAGCCTCATATAAAGGATACTTTCTTTAAAAGGTCTATATCGTCCACAACTTTACCAACACCTCTTGCCACAGCTCTCAAAGGATCTTCACAGTAGTATGTTTTTATACCAAGGTCTTGAGTTAATTTATGATGCAAATTTTTAAGCAAAGATCCTCCGCCCGCTAGCACAATGCCTCTTTCTACTATATCGGCAGCCAATTCCGGCGGAGTTTTTTCTAAAGTGGTTTTAATAGCACTCACTATGGCATTTAACGTATCTTCCAAAGCTTCGTAGATTTGTGCAGAATCAACAACTATAGACCTTGGAAGCCCAGTGGCATCTCTTCCTCTTACCTCCATCTCTCTTTTTTCTGTCGGCATTGTAGCAGAGCCAAGATCTAATTTTATTTTCTCAGCGGTTTGCTCGCCTATAAGCATACTAAACTTTCTTTTTATATATTCAATGATAGCTTCATTCATCTCGTCGCCAGCTATTTTAAGAGAATGGGATATAACGATACCTGACAAAGATATAACAGCCACATCCGTGGTTCCTCCACCTATATCCACTACCATATTACCTATAGGCTCAGAAATTGGCAAATCTGCCCCTATAGCAGCCGCCATCGGCTCTGCTATGAGATATACTTCCCTCGCCCCAGCGGACTTTGCAGCATCTATTACAGCTCGCTCTTCTACTGGTGTAACACCAGAAGGTACACCTACTACAACTCGAGGCTTGGGTTTTAATATACCCTTACCCAAAGTTTTCTTGATAAAATGAGATATCATAACCTGGGTGATTTCAAAATCTGTAATAACGCCATCTTTTAAAGGTCTCACAGCTTTTATATAATCAGGAGTTTTTCCAAGCATTTCCTTGGCTTCCGCCCCCACTGCCAAGACCTTATGCTTTCTTGAATCTATAGCTACTATAGAAGGCTCTTCCAATACAATGCCTCGTCCTGGAACAAATACCAAACTGTTAGCCGTACCCAAATCAATACCTATTGCACTATTCATGAATCCAAACATACTAATATTTTAACCTATTTTGCATGAATTTTTTTACTAAGCTCATAAAGGTTATCTGCTAAATGTATATATTGTTGATGGTTTTCTAAATTTTGTATCAAATCCTCTGGTAAAAACTCATATCCGTGGTAAGCACCCAACAAAGCTCCTGTAATAAAACCTATAGCGTCTGTATCACCGCCAAACTCCCAATAGGAGTTTATAGCACTAACAAAAGCATCAAACGGATAGTCAATGCCTTCCGTTAGAAAGTAATACAAAGACAACCCTAAGCTTTCCAATACAAAATTACCATTACCTATGTTTACAATGGCTTTTTCTTTAGAATATCCTTCTTCTAAAGCATCTATCAAAATATCTAACATTTTTTTTGTATAAAAGCTTTTAACACAAGATTTTAACTCTTTTAAAAGCTCTATTCTATTTTCTAAAGTCTCCAAAGATTCATCGTTTTTTATGGATTTTACCAAAAAGCGATTAAACAAAATAGCACCATCTAAAGCCTCATCGCTTCTATGAGTAAGCATTGTAACCAACTTAGCCGCTTCATCGGATAGGGCTTCATTTTCAAAGTGAAGCATAGAAGTGGCTATAACCCTAAGTATTCCTTCTACAGAAGAAAATCGCAAGCCTTCTATTATGTTATTTGACAAATTGTATATGGCTTTTAGTATAAATGGATCTGGATATCTGTGCGTTGTCTCATCAAAAGCCCAAGCTTTAAGCTTATCAAAATAGTTATAAATATCAAGCTTGTTAGATTCCAATATAGATTCTATCAAAAGCCTTGACACATTAGTTTCATCTGAAGGTTCATTTGGCTTTTGGAAAAACGCCGGAGAGCTAGGATGTGGTTCTACGAAGTTTGTTATAGGTAAATCCTTATAAAACTCTTCTACCTGATAAATATCTAAATCCTCAAAAGATTTTCCTATAGCGTCTCCTATCGCAGACCCAAGAACAATACCCCTAAACTTTTCTTTCATAAAAGCCCTTTTGTAGAAAGGATGCCTTTATCTTGTTTTGCTACAGCTTGTCTTACACTAAAAGCTAAAGACTTTATACTACACTCTGCTATATGGTGAAGTATGTGCCCATCAAGAATTTTTATATGCACAGTAGCTTTTGACTCCAATGCAAACCCTTTTATAAACTCCCATATTAGCTCAAAGTCAAACTCTGTAATCTTACCTCTTAAATCTTTTCTATCGTAGAAAAAGAGTCCTCTACCTGAAAAATCAAGAGAACATAGCACCAAAGCTTCGTCCATAGGTAAAATTGCAAATCCATATCTATTTATACCAGATTTATCTCCTAAGGCTTTAGATATAGCTTGTCCTAGTACTATACCTACATCTTCCACAAGATGATGGTAAGATACATCGATATCGCCTTCGGCTTTTAACTTTATGTCTATAAAGCTATGCTTCGAAAAACTCTCCATCATATGATTTAAAAAACCTACAGGTGTCTCTATTTGATAAACACCAGAACCATCTAGGTCAATCTCCATATCTATAGCCGTTTCTTTTGTCTGTCTAAAAATATGTGCCTTTCTCATATACACTCTCCCTTTATGTAATCTTTTAAAACCTTTGGTATTCTAATTTTGTGATCTTTCGTTTGATAATTTTCCATAATAGCCACCAACGTCCTACCTACCGCCAAAGAAGAACCGTTTAGAGTGTGAACAAACCTATTTTTGCCAGTTTTATCTTTAAACCTCATGTTTGCCCTCCTTGCTTGAAAATCTTCACAGTTAGAACAAGAAGATATTTCTCTATACTTATTTTGAGAAGGTATCCATACCTCTATATCGTAAGTTTTAGAAGCTGAAAAACCTATATCACCAGAACAAAGAGCCACTACTCTGTAGGGAAGTTCTAAAAGTTGTAAAATCTCCTCTGCATTTGACAAAAGCCTTTCTAGCTCGTCGTAAGAACTATCTGGATGAACTATTTTTACAAGCTCTACTTTATCAAACTGGTGTTGTCTAATAAGCCCTTTCACATCTTTTCCATGAGAACCCGCCTCTCTCCTATAACAAGGAGTATAAGCTGTAAGGTTAATGGGCAAATCATCTTCTTTTAATATGGTGTCTTTAAATACGTTTACAAGAGGTACTTCAGCAGTAGGTATAAGATAAAGATCATCATCTTTTACATAGTAAAGCTCTTCTTGAAATTTTGGAAGCTGCCCAGTGCCCACTAACGTTTGAGGTTTTACAAGATGAGGCACTATCATTTCCTGATAGCCATTCTTCGCATTTATCTCAAGCATAAAGTTTATAAGAGCCCTTTCTAGCTTTGCCAAAGGACCTTTCAATATGCTAAACCTACTACCAGATATAGCGGTAGCTTGGTCAAAATCTATAAAACCTCTCAAAACACCAAGATCAGCATGGTCTTTTATTCCAAAATCAAACTTTGGTATTTCACCCCATCTTTTAATCTCTACGTTATCGTTTTCATCCTTACCGTAAGGAACACTTTCGTGTAATAAATTTGGTACTCTAAGAAGAAGGTCTTCTGTATATTTTTCTATGCGGGCTAACTCTTCCTCTAACTTTGATATTTCTTCTTTAATTAACCTTATCTCTTCTTCAAGGGATTCCGTGTTTAGTCCTTGTTTTTTTAAACTACCTATCTCCTTGCTTTTAGCGTTTCTGAGAGCCCTCAAATCCTCAATTC
Source organism: Hydrogenobaculum sp. Y04AAS1 (assembly GCF_000020785.1). Taxonomy (NCBI): domain Bacteria; kingdom Pseudomonadati; phylum Aquificota; class Aquificia; order Aquificales; family Aquificaceae; genus Hydrogenobaculum; species Hydrogenobaculum sp. Y04AAS1. Next base: position 327,787 of record NC_011126.1, on the reverse strand, counting down.
TTTTTATCTTATGCCTTCTTTCTTCGTCTAGTTTTAGTATGTCATCTATCCTGTCTTTCAAAAACATATCTCTTTTGGCTAAGTTTTCTTTTACATACTCTGGATTTTTTCTTATAAGCTCTATACTAATCATAATGATACCACCTTATATATCTTGTCGTCTTTTAAATCGATAACTTTTTCCTCAGGCACGCCTATACCAGCAGGTACTTTTATACGCTGTATTAGGCTTTTAATATCAAATTTTATATGAGAGCCGTTAAAAGTGGATATCAACACATCAAAATTATCGTCATCGTTGTAAAATATCAAATCGCAAGCGTTTAAAAACTTTTGCTTTAATACGTTTATACCTTGAGATGTTCTAGATTTTTTTGGAATATCCTCTAGCTTTATCTTTTTAGCGTATCCTTCTTCTGTTATCAAAAGCCCAAAAATCTTGTCATCTAAAGCTCTCACCGAGATAGCCTCATCATTTTCATTAAGCTTTATACATTGAATGGCTTTTGAGCTAGATGTGGTTGCTCCTACATCCTGGGTTTGAATTCTATTTATATAACCTTTCTTGGTTAAAATAAGTATTTCGCTCTCATCTTGAGAACCGCTTATATAAACCACCTCTTCACCTTCTGAGAGCTTCAATATTTGAAAGCCTTGGGTTTTGTATTCAAACTCCACAAGAGGTATCTTCTTTATAGAGCCTTTATTTGTCAAGATAAGAAGTCTTGAGTTGTATTGCTCTCTCACAAAGGCACCTACAACGTGCTCGTCGGTATCCTTCATATGAATGGAGCTTCCAGACAAAGCTTCTGACCCAGCAGTCCAATAAACTCTTCCTTTATTTGATACTATGAAAAGGCCTTCTGTAAACTTCAAACTTGCCACATTAACAATAGGAGATTTTTCCTCTTCTAAAAGCTCTATAGGTTTTACAAATCCATTTCTCGTGACAAAAACATCCACATAGGTATCTTCTTTTATCATACCTTCGATGAAAGTTCTTCTTGGGTCTTTGAAACGATCTGCAAGTTCTTTTGTCTCTTTTATAAAGATGTTTATCCTTTCTTGTTTGTTTTCCAATATATTTTTATAAGTCTTGATATTTTCTATAAGCTCATCGTGTTCTTTTTGAAGCTTAGAAGTTTCTAAGGATGTAAGTCTTTGTAATCTTAAATCAAGTATTGCTTGAGCTTGCTTTTCAGTTAGATTCCAGCCACTCATGAGCTTTTCTTTAGCCTCTTGGGTGTCTTGTGAAGCTCTAATGGTTTCTATAATTTTGTCTATATCTTTTATACAAATCAAAAGTCCTTCTACTATATGAAGTCTTTCTTCGGCTTTTCTTAAGAAAAACTCAGTCCTTCTATAGATCACATTTAGCCTATGTTTGAAAAATTCCAGCAAAATATCTTTTAGATTTAAAAGCTTTGGTTCAAGTCCCACCAAAGCCACCATATTTATAGGAAAGTTTTTTCTAAGGGATGTATTTTTGTAAAGTTTTTTTAATACAGCCTCTCCTTTAGCATCTCTCTTTAGTTCTATTACTATTCTTATACCTTCTTTGTCAGATTCGTCTCTTAAGTCAGAAATCTCTTTTAGCTTACCAGACCTTGCTAGTTCTGCTATCTTTTTTATAAGCTCTGCTTTGTTGACCATGTAAGGGATTTCTGTTATTATTATTTGTTCTCTTCCAGAGCTTGTTTTTTCTACTCTTGCCTTTGCTTGAACAGTAACTTGTCCTCTTCCGGTTTTGTAAACCTCTGGCGATACTTCCCCCACTATTATACCGCCTGTGGGAAAATCTGGTCCTTTTATATATTGCATAAGCTCTTCTACAGTTATATCTTGGTTTTGAGCCAAAGCCACCAACGCATCGCAAACTTCTTTTAGATTGTGAGGGGGGATAGAAGTAGCAAGCCCTACCGCTATGCCTGTAGTACCGTTGCAAAGAAGGTTTGGCATCTTTGCCGGAAGAACCTGAGGCTCCATGACACTCTCATCAAAATTTGGTACAAAATCTACAGTATCGTTTTCTATATCTTCCAATAAGCTAAGGGTTATCTTAGATAGCTTTGCCTCTGTATATCTCATTGCAGCAGGAGGGTCTCCATCTATAGAACCAAAATTTCCCTGTCCTATTACAAGAGGATATCTAAGGTTGAAATCCTGAGCCATTCTTACAAGAGCATCGTATATAGCTTGATCTCCATGGGGATGATATCTTCCCATAGTATCCCCTACGATACGGGCACATTTTTTAAAGGGTTTATCTGGGGTTAGGTCCATTTCATACATTGCATACAGTATTCTTCTTTGAACCGGCTTAAGGCCATCTCTAACGTCTGGTATAGCCCTACCAACTATAACAGACATCGCATAGTCAAGATAAGATTGTCTTGCCTCTTCTTCTATAGGGATTTCCAATATTTCCATAATTAAAATTTTATCATACTAAAAGCATAAAACCAATTAAACTTTAATAAAGCTTTATGCTATAATGTAATGGCTATGGAATTTGAGCCAGTTATAGGGTTGGAAGTGCATGTGCATATGGACACAAAAACAAAGATGTTTTGCTCTTGCAAGATTGAATACGACGCTCCTCCCAATACAAACGTATGCCCAGTGTGCATGGCATTACCAGGAAGCCTTCCGGTTATAAACAAAAAAGCAGTAGAATATGGTATCAGGACATCCTTAGCGTTAAACTGCAATATAAACCTAACATCCATAATGGCAAGAAAACACTATTTTTATCCAGACTTACCAAAAGGATACCAGATATCTCAATACGAAAAACCTTTAGCCGAACATGGTTTTGTGCTTTTAGAAAACAAAAAAGTAAGGATAAGAAGACTACACTTAGAAGAAGATGCCGGCAAAAATAACCACTTTGAGAATAGCTCTTTGGTGGACTTAAACAGAGCTGGTACACCTCTTATGGAAATAGTCACAGAACCAGATATAAACTCCGCAGAAGAAGCAAAAGAGTTTTTAGAAAAACTAAGAGCTATAGTAAGATATGCTGGTGTTTCAAAAGCAGATATGGAAAAAGGCCAGTTAAGATGCGATGTAAACGTATCTCTAAGACCAAAAGGCTCTCAAGAGCTTGGCACGAGGGTAGAGGTAAAAAACGTAAACTCTTTTAAATTTGTACAAAAAGCTATAGAGTATGAGATAGAGCGCCAAAAAGCTATATTGCTTGAAGGAAAAGCTGTAGAACAAGAAACAAGGGGCTTTGATCCTCAAAGCGGTAAGACCTTTGTAATGAGAACCAAAGAAGAAGCAGAAGATTACAGATATTTTAAAGATCCAGACTTGCTTCCTCTTGTCATAACTAAAGAGCTTTTGAAGAGCATAAAAGACAATATGCCAGAGCTACCAGATGAGCGCATAGAAAGGTTGATGGAAAATTACGGTCTTAGTAGATATGAAGCGTCTGTGCTTACAAACCTAAAAGAGTTAGGAGATTTTTTCCAAGAAGCCACAAAGTATACTAAAGAGTATAAGGCTCTTAGCAATTGGCTTTTGAACGATGTACTTGGATTCATGAACGAAAATCAGATAGAAGAAATACCCATAACACCACAACATTTGGCAAAACTATTGGAACTTATCAAACAAGACGTCATATCCACAAAAATAGCAAAAGAAGTTATAAAAGAGATGCTAACAAGTAAAAAAGACCCAGATGTTATTATAGAAGAAAAGGGCTTAAAGCAAATATCAAACGAAGATGAGATAAAAGCGGTGGTAATAAGCGTATTAGAAAAATTCCCACAAGAAAGAGAAAGGTTAAAAAACGGCGAAGAAAAACTAATTGGATTTTTAGTAGGGGAGGTTATGAAGATTACCAAGGGTAAGGCTAACCCGAAACTTGTAAACAAGCTTATAAGAGAGTGTTTATGAGAATAGCCATAGGCTCAGATCATGCTGGGTTTGACTTAAAAGAAGCCTTAAAAGAACACATAATATCAAAAGGCCATGAGCTAATAGATTGCGGTACACATTCCAAAGAATCCACAGATTATCCTCTTTATGCCAAAGAAGTGGCTCTTCATATTAAAAACCAAAAAGCCGACAGAGGCATACTAATATGTGGAAGTGGGCTTGGTATGTCTATCAGTGCCAACAAGATAAAGGGCATAAGAGCTGCTCTTTGCCTAAACGAATATATGGCAAGGATGAGCGTAAAAGATAACAACGCAAACGTCCTATGTTTAGGCGGTAGAGTAATAGGGGTTGAGTTGGCAAAATCTATAGTGGATGCTTGGTTTGATGCCCACTTTGAAGGCGGAAGACACGAAAGAAGATTAAGGATTATATCATCTTTTGAAGAAGAAGGTATATAAGTGAAAAAAATAACCATCACCGGAGGGGCTGGTTATATAGGCTCTCATATGCTAAAAGAAGCTCTAAAAAGAGGGTACGATGTTCTTGTGATAGACAACCTATCTACGGGTCATAGGGAATTTGTAAAAGGTGGAAAGTTTTTACAAGCCGATATGCAAAGCAAAGAGACATTAGAAGCACTTTTAGAGTTTAAACCAGATGCGATAATACATTTTGCAGCCTATATAGCTGTGGAAGAGTCTGTGCAAGAACCTATAAAATATTATGAAAACAATTTTTGCAAAAGTTTAAAGCTTTTAGAATACACTTTAAAAGCAGGTATAAAAAACTTTATATTCTCATCAACTGCAGCAGTTTATGGTATAAAATCAGATAAACCTGTAAAAGAAACAGATTCAATAGAACCAATAACCCCCTATGGTCAAGCCAAGGCGAATTTTGAAAAAGTCTTGGAAGATGTATCAAGAGTGAGCGATCTAAAGTATGTGGCTATTAGGTATTTTAACGTAGCTGGGGCAGATCCAGAAGGAGAGCTTGGGCAAATCTCCAAAAAACCAACACATCTTATATTAAGGGCTTTAAAAGCTGCAAAAGGTGAGATAAAAGATTTTGGTATATACGGCACAGATTACAACACAAAAGACGGTACTTGCATAAGAGATTATATCCATGTATCAGATCTTGTGGATGCTCATTTTGAGGCTATGAGATATCTCGAAGAAGGTGGCAAATCCGATGTATTTAACTGTGGCTACGGAAGAGGTTTGAGTGTAAAAGAGGTAGTGGATATAGTAAAAGAGGTAACAGGTGTTGATTTTCCAGTATACAATTACGATAGAAGACCGGGAGATCCACCTGTTCTTATTGCAAACGTTGATAAGATAAAAAATACCTTTGGTTGGAAACCAAAATACGACGATCCTTACTTTATAGTAAAAACCGCTTGGGAATGGGAGAAAAAACAACGTTAATTTTAAGCTTTTCTTATATGATCTAAGGTATTTATTAAAAGTCCCAACAAAATAAAAGAAGACCCAACTATTTCGTAAAAATCCATACGCTCTTTTAGAATAATCATAGAACTAATCATACCTATTACAGGTGTCGTAAGCATAGTAAGCCCCATAAAACCAGAAGGGAGCCTTTTTATCGCATAACTCCATATAACCCAAGCTAAAGCGTTTGCTAAAACCGCATTATAAAATATAGCAAACAAAAGAAAATAAGAAAACTTCATATAAAATCTCTCAAACATTAAAGCACATATCAAAATACCTATACTTCCTATAAGCATCTGCCATGCGTTTAACGAAACTATATCGGCATTTAAGTTGTGATGTCTTTTTTGCCAAATTACCGCAAAAGCCCAAGAGATACCGCTTAAAACAGCAAGAGCATCACCTAAAAACCCCTTGTTGCCTAACATGTTCCAAGGTTCTAACACCAAAAAAAGCCCTAAAAAAGCTACAATATTGCTAATTATTTCCTTTCTATCCGGTGTTTCTTTTAAAATCTTCCAAGAAAACAACACTAACCAAAAAGGCATAGAGTAAACCAAAATAGCGGTTTTACCAGCTTTAGCAAATTTAAGAGCCAAGATGGTAAAGCCTACAAAACCTGTAGTTTGCAAAAGCCCTAGTATGCTCACATATTTAAAATGCGTTATTTTTAGGCTTTTCTTATTAAAAGCCAAGATACCAAAAAGCAAAAAAGCACCAAATATAGTTCTAAAAAAGGCAAAGTAAAGCTCTGGCATATAACTTATGGCCTGCTTCATCAAAACCCAGTTGTAACCCCATATAAAAGATAACACTATCAACAAAAAGAAAGCTTTTTTATCTATAGATCTATGCATAAGATTTTTATTTTAGCATATAATATTAGTTATAAATGAGAAGCATAGAAGAAATTAAAAAGCACTATAGCTGGGATGAAGAAGATGAAAAACACCTTAAAGAAATGAAAGACATAGCGATTAAACATAAGTATGACTTCGTAAATAAGCTTTATGAATATTTTAATATATTTGAAGATAAAGATAGGTACTTAAAAGATGAAAAAATAAAAGAAAGACACAAAGCCCACTTACAAGCTTGGTTTTTGGAGCTTTTTGAGGGAAACGTTGATCATCTTTATATTTCAAAAGTTCAGCGTATAGGCATGAGACATGTTCAAATAGGTTTACCACCCCATTATCTAAACTCTTCAATGAATTTTGTTAGAGAGTTTATAGAAACACTAGTCATAGAAAAGACCGCCGATGCAAACGAAAAGATAAAGATTTTAAAGTCTATAGATAAAATCCTCGATATAAACCTCGATATTATCACAGAAGCTTATAGAGAAGAGGAGTTTAAAACTTATTTAGGCACTTCTAAAATCCAAAAAATATTTATAGAAGCCATTCAAGGAGTTTCAAGATCAATCGATCTTTTTATCGTTACTATAATGAGCTTTTTGGCTATAGTGGGTGGTGGATGGATACTGTACGAATTGGTAAACTTGGTACTTGGTAGAGTGTCCCCAGAGTCTACAGCCCTTGAGATACTTGGTTCTACGCTTATTTTGTACGCGATATCAGAGCTTTTAAACGAAGAATTAAAGCATTTAAAAGGAGCTCCGCTGTCTCTTAAAGTGTTTGCAGGTATAGCTTTAGCTGCAATTATAAGAAAAATACTTATAATATCTTTGTATCCAAAGAAAAGTATTGAGCTTCTAATACTTGGTATACTGATGCTTTTCATAGGTATAGTTTATTTTATAATAAACAAGGTGGAGAAAAAGTAAACATGGTAGAATTTATAAACGCTTTAGGAGAGGCTTTTTATATTTTCCTAACGGCGCTTTTGCACATTTTTAAAGATAGGCCAAAAATAAGGCACTTTGTAGATAGAGTAATTTACATAGGAGCAGATACTGTGCCGGTAGTGGTTACCACATCGCTATTTACAGGAGGAGTGTTGGCACTACAAACTTATTCTACACTTCATAAGTTTAACTCCGAATACCTCATTGGGGCACTCGTAGCTCTTTCTATGGGTAGAGAGCTTGGACCTGTATTAACCTCTCTTATGGTAGTGGCAAGAGTAGGCTCAGCCATCACAGCTTCTATAGGCACTATGAAAGTTACCGAACAAATAGACGCTCTTGAAACACTGGCTATAAACCCTTACGCTTATATTACAAGCCCAATACTTTTTGCTTGCATGGTTGATTTACCACTTCTCACAATCTTATCAGACATCTCTGGCATAATTGGTGGGTACCTCGTAAGTACCATAATATTCCATGTAAACGGGCATATGTACTGGGATAAAACAAAGGAAATTGTAGATTTTTACGATATATACGGGGGATTGTATAAAGCTTTCGTATATGGTATAGTAATTGCCACAGTTAGCAACTATTTTGGTTTCAAGACAAGCGGTGGGAACCAAGGTGTTGGTAGAGCTACTACATCCTCAGTTGTAATCTCTTCTATGTTAATTCTTATACTTGATTACTTTTTAACTGCTATCATATATACATGAGGTATTTTAGGATATTTTTAACGTTTTTGATTTTCAGTACTGTGGTATTGGCCGATGACACCACAAGCAATGTATCAAACGCTAACCTTACCGTATGGCACGGACTATATATTTATTATTACAGTCAAGCCCAAGAGCTATCAAAAAAAGAGCACAAACCAGTGTTGCTATACTTTTATGGAAACGATTGTACGTATTGTGATCTTTTTGATCAGTATGTGTTGCAAAAGCCCGACGTAGTGGATGTTATAAATAAGCATTTTATATTTTCTTCGGTAAATGTAGACGACTCCGGTGGAAATAAGTTTATTAGAAAGTTTAGATTGTTCGGAACCCCAGCTTTTGCTGTCATATACTCAAACGGGCGCTTTAGAGTTTATCAAGGGTATAAAACAAAAGAACAATTTTTATACATACTAAGTAAGCTTTACAAGTAAGAATGATAATAGCTGTTGGTATGAGTGGTGGCGTTGATTCAAGCGTAGCCGCATATTTGCTAAAAGAACAAGGCCATGATGTGATAGGAGTTACATTAAGGTTTTATAAAGAAGAATGCAAAGAAAACGCCAGAGTATGTTGCTCTCCAAAAGATGTGCAAGATGCGAGAATAGTATGCGATATGCTTGGTATACCACATATTACGCTTGATTGGGAAAATCTATTCAAGGAAAGAGTAATAGATTATTTTATAAAAAGCTATAAAACTGGGCTCACACCAAATCCTTGCGCCATATGCAATAAAGATGTAAAAACTGCGTTTTTGGGCTTTTATTTAAAACAAACTGCTGATATAGATTTTTTAGCTACAGGGCACTACGTGATAAAAGAAGAAGGTAAAATAAAAAGAGCCAAAGAAAAAGATCAATCTTACTTTATGGCGCTTGTCCCTAAACAAAGTCTTGACTACCTTATGTTTCCAGTGGGTTATATGACAAAGCAAGAAATCAGAGATATTGCAAAGAAGATAAATCTTCCAGTGGCTAACAAAATAGAATCTCAAGATGTATGTTTTTTAAAAGGTATGGATTTAGAAGATTATCTGTCTCAGTTTATAGACATGACGCAAGGCGATATAGTGCATATAGCCACTCAAAAAACGCTTGGAAAACATAAAGGCATACACAGATATACCATAGGTCAAAGGCACGGATTGGGGGTGTCTTATCATAAACCACTTTATGTAGTAGAAAAAGATATTGAAAAAAATATACTTTACGTAGGTGAAAAAGAATATCTTCTCAAAGATGCAATAACATTAAAAGATTACAACAAGTTAGAAGACTTTGAAAAAGATAATATGTATATTCAAATTAGATACAACTCAAAACCCATCCCAATAAAGCATATAGAAGAAAATAAAGATAATGTAATAATTTTTCTAAAAGAACCGGCAACGCAAGTAGCAAAAGGACAAGTAGGAGCTATTTATTTTGGGGATATACTCTTAGGAGGTGGCATCATATCTTGAAAAAGCTTGTTTTTTTGGCTTTTACTATGATACTAAGCTCTTGTTCTTACATAGTTATAGTACATGATCCTCTTAGTGCCAAAGAGCACGTGGAGCTTGGATACACCTACGAAAAACAAAAGGATTTTAAAGACGCTATATATCAATATAAAATGGCGATAAGAAAAGATAAACACTGTGACATTGCATACTTTGACTTAGGTAATGCGCTTTTTAAAGAAAAAAAGTACAAAGACGCCATAAAATACTACGAAAAAGCCATAGAAATAAACCCTAAAAATGAAGATGCCATGAACAACTTGGCCTACACTTACTATAAGCTCGGTGATTTTACTAAAGCAAAGTTTTATGTATTAAAAGCCTTAAAACTTGAACCCACCAACAAAGCCTACCAAGATACCTTAAAAGAAATAGAAAGCAAGCTAACCAGCAATAATTTCTTTTAATAAATAAACATATAGATACTAAGCTATAATACTTTTATGGTAATAGGCGTAGCCATCATAGATTTTTACATTCCGCAGGCAATTTCTTTAAAAGAAAAAAGACATTATGTAAGATCTATAAAAGATAAGCTAATAAGCAACTTTAAAATATCGGTATCTGAGATAGATTTTCACGATTCTTGGCAACGCTCAAGAATAGGAGCAGCTGTGATAGGAAGAGACAAAGAAGGCGTAAATCAAGTTTTGAGCTCAGTGATAAGATTTAGCGAAAAACAGTGGCCAGATATTCTTTTTAAAGTAAGTTTAGAATTTGTAAATATCTAATCTTCATCTTCGTCTTTAGCACCAAAAAGCTCAGTTAGGTCTTTTCTCCAGAATGGTACATTTTCCACCTTCTTTTTAAGCCTGTTGTATGCTTTTTCTTTTTCTTTAAGCTTAAATTCTAAGGATATTTTATCGTACTCTAATTGTTTTATCTTTTCATACAAAGACATTATCTGTTTGTTCAAATCTAAAATAGTATCGTTGGATTCTTTTAACTTGTCTATTGCTTCGTTATATTTTTCTATGGCTATACACTGCAAGCCTTTTATCTCTTTAGAATAGAATTCTTCTATAGCTCTTTCTATTACTTCTGTGGCAGATATATCAAGTTTTTCAACCAAAGCCTCTATCTTCATAATAGCTTTTGAACTAAGCCTATACGTTTTTGAAACTCTCACAACCATATTATACATCTTATTTGGCTTTTAAAACAAAATAAAGTATGTTATATTGGTATCTATGAAATTTTACGTAACAACACCTATATATTATGTAAACGATGTACCGCATATAGGTCATGCTTATACTACAATAGCAGCAGATACCATAGCCAGGTACAAAAGGCAAAAAGGCTTTGATGTATTCTTCCTAACAGGTACAGATGAGCATGGGCTAAAGCTTCAAAAAGCCGCTGAAGAAAAAGGAATGACTCCAAAAGAGCTTTGCGATAAAAACTTTGAAAACTTTAAAAACCTGTGGGATTTTCTAAAAATATCTTACGATCATATAATAAGAACCACCGATGATTACCATAAAGCTTACGTACAAGAGGTTATAACAAAGGTCTATGAAAGAGGTGATATATATAAAGGATACTATGAAGGATACTACTGTGTCGGATGTGAGGAGTTTAAACCTGAATCCGAGATAAAAGATTTTGATTACAGTTGCCCTATACACAAGAAAAAATGCGAACTTATAAAAGAAGAGACGTATTTTTTTAAACTATCAAAATATCAAGATAAACTTTTAGAGCTTTACGAAACAGATTTTATAAAACCAGATTATAGAAAAGAAGAGGTTATAGCTTTTGTAAGACAAGGCTTGAAAGATTTATCTATCACAAGACCAAAAGAAAGAGTGAGCTGGGGCATAGAGCTTCCTTTTGATAAAAACCATGTTATTTATGTATGGTTTGATGCTTTGTTTAACTATATATCCGCTTTAAAGTTTAAAAATAAATTAGAGTTTTGGCCAGCGGATTTTCACATAGTAGGTAAAGATATACTGAGGTTTCACGCTGTTTATTGGCCAGCTTTTTTGATGTCTCTTGATATGGAACTTCCAAAACACGTTTACGCTCACGGATGGTGGACTGTAGAAGGACAAAAAATGTCAAAATCTTTGGGTAACGTTATAAATCCCTACGACGTAGTCAACGAATACGGTTTAGACGAAACAAGGTATTTCTTACTAAGAGAAGTGGCCTTCGGCCAAGACGGGGATTTTTCCAAAGAAGCTGTAAAAAGAAGAATAAACGGAGAGCTTGCAAACGGCATTGGAAATTTGATAAGTAGAACGTTTGCCATGTGTATAAAATACGGTATTATCAAAAAAGATGATATAAAAGAAGATGAGGATTATAAAAAAATAGCTATAGAAGTCTTGGAGGCTTTTGATAAATATATGAACGAGCTTCAATTTCACAAAGCTTTGGAAGAGGTGATGAAGCTTGTAGATTATCTAAACAAATACGTGGATGAAAAAGCCCCTTGGACCTTAGCCAAAAATAACGATCCATCTTTAAAAGATGTGCTTCTTACGCTGATAGATGGTATACTCTTATCTTGCTGGATGTTAAATCCTTTTATGCCAAACAAGATGAAAGAGGTTTTTGACGCTTTGGGAGTAAAGATATACGACATAACATCTCCAAAGCCTTACTCCATAGACTTTGAGGCTATAAAAACCAAAATAAACCTATTTCCCAAGATAGAATAAAAAACCAAATATTAATTTTTAGGTTATATTATTAGTATGTTAACAGGAAGCATAACAGCCATAGTAACACCTTTTAAAAACGGCGAGGTAGATTACGGGGCTTTTGAGAGGCTCATTGAATTTCAAATACAAAACGGCACAGACGGCATATTGGTATGCGGGACTTCTGGCGAATCACCTACTTTAAGCTACGAAGAACACGAAGCTGTTATAGAGTTTGCCGTTAAAAGCGCAAAAAAACGCATACATATAATGGCTGGGACCGGTGCAAACTCCACTGAAGAAGCTTTGAGGTTTACTACGTTTGCAAAAGCAGTAGGAGCAGATAGCGCTCTTTTGGTGGTACCTTATTACAACAAACCAACTCAAGAAGGGCTTTATAGACATTTTAGCAAGATAGCCAAAGAAGTAGATATAGACATATACATATACAACATACCTTCTCGTACAGGCATAGAAATATCTGTAGATACCTTAGAAAGGCTTGCAAAAGACCACAAGAATATAAAAGGCTCAAAAGAATCTACACCAAACATGGATAGAATATCTGAGATTTTAAAAAGAATACCAAACTTCACGGTATTTTCTGGAGATGATTCTTTGACACTTCCTATGATGAGTTTAGGTGCTAAAGGTGTGGTCTCTGTTATAAGCAACGTGATGCCAAAAGAGATAAAGGAGTTTACCTCTTACGCTTTAAAAGGGGATTTTGAAAAAGCAAGAGATATGCATTATTATCTTTTGGAAATATTTAAGATTATGTTCATAGAGACAAACCCAATCCCTGTAAAAACCGCACTTTCTTTGATGGGTATGGTAAAAAAAGAGTTTAGGCTACCTCTTTGTGAAATGCTTCCTCAAAACGAAGAAAAGTTAAAAGAAGTCCTAAAAAAATACAACCTTATATGAGCTTAGAACTAAAAACCTTTTTGGCTTTTAGGATAATAGAAAAAAACTTAGAACCTATAAAAAGACCAGATCTTATAAACCCAGATGATCTTCTTTTCATAGATGACCAAAAAGAAAAACTTATAAAAAATACACATTGCTTTGTAAAAGGGTATATGGCAAACGATGTTTTACTTTGGGGAAGAAGAGGAAGTGGTAAATCTGCCTTGGTAAAATCTATGCTTTTTAGATTTAAAGACGAAGGGCTTAGGATGATACAAGCCTACAAATCAAACCTTGAAGATTTGGCTTTTATATACGAATACATCTACGATAAACCTTATAGGTTTATACTGTTTTTTGATGATCTTGTTTTTAGTGAAAAAGATGAAAGGTTTTCTTTGATGAAAGCCCTTTTAGAAGGAGATATAGAACAAAGACCAGATAACCTTATAGTTTATGCCACTTCAAATAGAAGAGACCTTACCATAGAAAAGCTACAAGACGAAAAGTTTCCAGAAGATAGCCTAAACGACGCCTACGCTTTGGTGGATAGGTTTGGCCTTAGGCTTGGTTTTTGGGGCTTTTCAAAAGAGCAGTATATAAATATTGTAAAACATCATGTTAAAAGCCTAAACCTAACATGGAACGAAGAATTTGAGAAAGAAGCCGATAGATTTGCCTTAAACGCCGGTGGTTATTCTGGTAGAAGTGCAAAACAATTTGTAAAATATCTAACGGTAAATTTATGCTATAATAAAAACCATGGCTGAAAAGATTGATATAAACCGCATTCAAAGGGATATGTTTATTGAGTACAAGGGTGAGCCCTACAGAGTTGTGGATTACGACCACGTAAAACCTGGTAAAGGCCAGGCTTTTGTCAGAGTAAAAGCCAAAAACATGAACACTGGCAACGCTATCGAAATCACCTACAAGTCCTCTGACAGTATAGAACTTGCAGATTTTGAGCAAGTGTTTGCAGAGTTTTCTTATAAGGATGCAGACGAATATCACTTCCTTACCCAAAACACTCACGAAATGATAAGCATAAATGCGGAAGATATAAAGGAAGAGGCAAAATTTTTAAAAGAAGGTATGACTGTAGTAGTTTTTATCTACAAGAATAAACCGATAGGTATAGAGCTTCCAAAGGCAGTGGAGCTTGAAGTAATAGAAACAGACCCGGGCTTCAAAGGAGATACCGCAGCTGGTGGCTCAAAGCCTGCAAAACTTGAAACCGGAGCCGTTATTCAAGTACCATTTTTTATAAACGAAGGTGATATAGTAAAAGTGGATACGAGAACAGGCCAATATTTGGAAAGGCTTGATAGAGCACAGAAAAAGTAATATGGATTTAGAACCTATACTAGCCCTTATAAAAGCCTTAGATAGCTCAAGTTTACAGAGGTTGAAGCTTACCTCTGGAGATTTTACGTTAGAACTTGAAAAAGGTCAAACTTATATAGTAGAAGAAGTGCCAAAGGATACAAGGCCATTGGAAGTTTCACGGCAGAAAGAAGAAGTGCAAGCACCTAAAGAAGAGCAAAAATCTAACTATCACGTTATCACAAGCCCATTGGTGGGTACTTTTTACAGAGCGCCTTCTCCAGATGCACCACCTTTCGTAGAAGTAGGAGACATAGTATCACCAGGCCAAACCTTGTGTATAATAGAAGCTTTAAAAGTTATGAACGAAATAGAATCCGATGTAAGAGGTAGGATAGAAAATATTTTGGTAGAAAACGGTGAAATAGTAGAATACGGTCAGCCTCTCTTTGAAATATCCCCAATTTGATGATATTGGAAAACGATTTAGTTACAATAAGATACAGCGATAGAGTCTATATAAAAAGAGTAAAAAAGGGCGAAAGCCTAAACGTAAAATCTCACATACTAAAATACGATGACATCATAGGCAAAGAAGAAGGCATTTTCTTAAACGGATTTTTTGTAGCAAAACCCACCCTCGAAGAAATTGTAAAATATGGATTCAAAAGAGAAACTCAAATAGTATATCCAAAAGATGCTTTTTATACGGCTATAAAATTAGATATACCATCTTGTAAAAGAATACTTGAGTTTGGTATGGGAAGCGCTGTAATGAGTGTCATTATATTAAAAACCATGAAAGAAGATGCCATTTTATACACCCACGAAGAAAACCAAAAAGCTTACGACAACGCTATTAAAAACTTAAAAACCTTTGGATTTTTAGACGATAGGTTAAAAGCCACACTAGCAAACTACAACGATGCAAAATACGACGAAGGATTTTTTGACTGTGCTTTTATAGACACAAAAGAACCTTGGGAGTACATAGATAAGTTGCACAAAGAGCTTAAACCCGGTGCAAACGTATGTTTTTTGGTACCCACCTACAACCAAGTTTCAAAGCTTTTAGAATCATTAAAAGATAAATTCTTTGTTTATGAAATATCTGAGATATTGCTTAGAAAGTTAAAACCAAATCCAGATAGACTAAGACCAGAAGATTTTATGCCAGCTCATACAGCTATACTGATATTTACCAGAAATATAAATCATAGCTGTTAATGTTTACTTATGTTAATATCTTATCATGCCAAAAAGAACAAGAAACAGGATATTGCACGAGGCTCTTAAAATATTTTCAAATAAAGGCATTAGAGAAACTACCATAAAAGACATAGCAAGAGCGGTGGGCATAACAGAAGGAGCCATATATAGGCATTTTGACAGCAAAGAGCAAATAGTAAAATCTCTTTTTCTAAATAGCTCGCAGGAGTTTTATAACCACTTAAGTAGCGCCTTATCAAAAGCCCAAAACTTTGAAGAAGCTTTAAAAAATCTATCCGAAGCGTTTTTAAATTATGCTTTTACAAACCCAGAGGCTTTTAAGTTTATAAATCTATTTCATTATTTTAAAATAGACTATGAGCTAAAGCTAAAAGATGGT